>CALLVG010000072.1 GCA_938010715.1 uncultured Saprospiraceae bacterium | reverse complement strand
CTCCCAAGTGGGATAGTTTCCACGAAAATCCTCACTGTTTATCTGGCCAGGATTGGAGCCATCTTTTGAAGAAATAAAGGGCACTTTTTACTTCGTCTCTCGCTGAATTTTAGCCCAAATTTTCCCCAAGGACATTGCTTTATCAAAATCCCCAACAATTTTTAAACGACCCTGCATAAAGGCAGCTTGCATGCCCAATTTGCCTTCCGATACTTTGACCAAATGTTCGTCCTTCATGGTGAATGTGGCGTCAGGGTTGGCGATGGTTCCTTTTCTGATGACAGGTGGTTTTTTGTTTAAATCCAGTTTCCAACTGGTTGGAACTTCTCCAGTGATTTCGAATTGAAAAGTACCTGAGTTAGGTCTTAAAAAATCTGGATTTTCTTTAAAGTATTTTTTGATTTTTGCGAAAAGCGGATCAGAAGCCGCTTTCTTCTTGACAACGGCTTTTTTCTTTTTAATAACTTTTTTTCCATGCTTTAAAACGGCAGTTTCTAATTCATTAGCAGACTCGCGGAGGTACTTGCTGAAGGCATCCAAATCGGGCATTGATTTGATATCTGATGTTGGACTGATGGTCACGAATCCATTGTAACTGAAAATGGTAATAATCAATCCCATTCCATCAATAATTGGAGCAGAACCCATGATAGCAAGCAACTTGTGACCTTCGATATAAAGTGGAAATTGTGGCCCTGGAACATTCGTTATCGTAACATTAAAAATAGGGTTGTGGGCCTCTGCCATTTCAAATCTGGAATACAAACGAGCCGCCTGATTGGCAACGCCAAATGGAACGGCTTCCGCCATTTTTGACAACGTTTTCGCGCCCACTGCACCATGATATGTTTTTCCTCTGGTAGTATTTTCATGGATGACTTCGAGGCGTTCAATCGGGTCTTCGACATTGGTTGCAATTTGTACCAACATAGAAGAAATTTGGTTGCCAGAGTCATGTGTTTCGGTTCCAGTTCGAGTAGAAATTGGAACCATGGCAACTAATGGTTTGTGAGGTAATTTGTCCTTTTCTAAAAGATATTTTCTCAATGCACCGGCACAAATGGCGAGCATAACATCGTTCATGGTGGTACCCATTGTTTTGCGCAAAGTTTTCACTCTTTCCAATGAAAGAATGGCCGAATTCCATTTTCGTTGAGACGAAATGATTCCATTGATAGGAGTGGCTGGAGCCGTAAATGGAGCGGTTGGCATTTCCACTTGTTTGGAACGAGTCAATGCTCCTGTTTTGAAAGTGGCAGAAAGAGCTTCGGTGATTAGTTTTGGAAATTTCAATGGATTTTGAGCGAAACTCAATCCGCTTTTCAAAATCATTGAAAGCTCATTGGGAATCGGTTTAGGATTGAAAGTGTCTTTCTTTTTCTTGGTTTTCGGTGGTTTTGGAGACAGGTCAAAAAGAATACCCAACAAATCTGCCCCTGCTACGCCATCAATCGCCACATGATGTATTTTGGAAATAATCGCCACCGAGCCCTTTGGCACCTGCGGAATACTATCCAATCCTTCCACGAAAGTGAATGACCAAAGCGGCCGATTTTGATCCAGATGATTACTAAAAATCATAGAAGCACATCGTCTCAATTGTTTCCACCCACCAGGCTTCGGCAGCGCGATATGTTGGAGGTGCATATCAATATCAAAGTTTGGGTCATCGACCCAATATGGATAATCTATACTCATCGGCACATAAACCAATCGCTTCCGCAATTTTGGTATGAAATGGATTCTATCAATGATTCGTTGGCGAAATGATTCGAAATTGAGGTCGCCTTCAATCACGGCAACACTTCCGACGTGCATAGGACTGGTCGGCGTCTCGGCATATAAAAATGCGGCATCAATTCCTGAAATGGATTCGATGTTTTCAGTCTGTAGTCCTTTTAGAATTTTTGCTAACATGTATGTTTGGATGAATTTTGGAAGACACAAGTTGTACCCTGAGCGAAGTTGAAAGGTAAATAAGCAAAGACAAATTTTTCACCTTTGTTGGCTTCGGCTTCGCTCAGCCAACGCTTCGATCACAAATTGCTTTAAAATTAATAAAAGTTACTGGTTTTACTACTTTTACAAAAAAATAGAAATATCATGGCTGTAAAAAAAGACGAAACGGCTTCTTTTGTTTTAAGGTTCACGCAAAAGATATATAAGGATAAAGATGGAGAATCCAACGTGCAGTGGCGTGGGAAAGTGAGTCATGTGCAGGGCGGCGATGAGATTCGTTTTTCCGAATTTGAGGAAGTTTCCAATTTCATCCAAACGAAATTGGCGGATTTGACGGTGCAAGCAATTGAAGGCAAAACGCCTGAGGAGCAAAAAGGAATCCTTTCAAAGAGTTTTGACCTTTGGAAAAAAATGGCTTTTGAAACGCCCAAAATGGTAATGGATACCATCAAAGACCCAAAGAAGCAGGTCGCTCAAATCCAAAATCAAATCAGTCAAGTCAGTGATGTTGTAACTCAAAAATTAGAGGAACAACTTGGCCAAAAGTTGGAAATCGACGAATGGCGCGCTGCCAGTAAAAACGATTATGCCATGATGATGGAACAGATGGCTGCGATGACCAAGGCGATTGAAGGGTTGAATAAAAAGGTGGATAAATTGGGGAAGAAGAAATGATTGGAATCTTCTTTTTCCCAAGTGCGAGCTCTCTCCCTTTGGAGGGAGATGTCGATAGACAGAGGGTGGACTTTCCTTTAACTCTGTGCTTTTCCACCCCCGCCTTTTGGCACCCCCTCCGAAGGGGAACAAGTAACTCTAATACTTATGAGTAAATTTTTTAAACATTGAAATCACCCTCCCAACAATTCACCGACCTGCTCAAGCATCAAGCAGACGCAGAACTCAAAGTCCAAACTTTGGGAGCATTTCAGGTGATAAGGGGGGAGGAAGCAATAAAGGCAAAAGAATGGGGACGAGATAAAACACTTCAACTATTTCAATTTTTGGTAACAGCTCGTCATCGACGTGGATTGCACAAAGAGCAAATCGTTGATAGAATTTGGGAAGATATTGCTGGAAAATCTATTGACCAAACATTCAAAGTCGCTTTGCATGGTGTCAACAAAGCATTAGAACCCAATAGAAAAGGTCGCTCGGAGGCAAAATTCATTTTAAGACAGGGATTGACTTATCAACTCGATACTTCTAAAGTTTGGGTGGATGTGCAGGCAGTTGAGGACTTTATTGAGATTGGAAATCTGTCCATTGCTGATGACAAAATTTTAGCACAAAAAGCCTACCGCGAAGCCGTCAATTTATATGAAGGCATTTATCTGCCCGAGCGATTGTATGAAGATTGGTCTTCTGAGCAACGCGAGCATATTCAGGTTTTGATATTGGGAGCTATCGTCGCTTTGGGCGAATTATTGATTGAAGAAAACCCTATGGAAAGTATCCGACTTTCGCAAAAAGCGTTGATAATTGATAAGGCATGGGAAGATGCTTATCGGGTACAAATGGCCGCCTACCTTAGCAAGGGCAATCGCCCGATGGCCATCAAAACTTATAAGAAATGTGTGAAAGTTTTGGAGGAGGAATTTGGGATTGAACCGTTGCCGGAGACGCAGAAGTTGTTTGCCGAGATTAAATTAAAATGAAAATTTGAAATTAAAACCCGCCCGACAGGTATCGGGCAGGTTAAAAGGGGAGCTTTTGTCTGGCTTCATATTTAAGATGAATTAAATTGGTTTAGGCATTCTTTCTACTCAAGTTGGGTTTTACCAATTCGCTCGAAGTACGCATCTTTGATTGTATTAGTCATTGATAGTCAATTAGTTATGAAATTTTTTTGAACTGCTTTTTTCATTTTTATTTCTAATTTTGATTTTCATTTCCAAACTGTAACTCATCTGTAACTTGTCCATTTTATCTTTGTGCCATCATTTAAAATAAAATACTAAATTTTAATTTTTATAAAATGGCTACAACTACCAAGAACGAAGTAAAAAAGACAGTAAAAAAATTGAATAAACAAGCAATCAAACTTTCAGAAAGTCTGGTTGAAGAAGGTTTGGCAACTGGAGAACAGTGGCAAGCTATTTTAGCGAAAGCGCTAAAAAATGGAGCAATCCTCGCAGACAAGCAACAAGATATGATGTTCGATACTTTGGAAGAAGTGAAAGAGCAGCTGTTGAAAGGTAATTTCAGATTTAGAAAACTTTTCAGTTTTGATTTTTCTGTTAAGAAGGAAGCAAAAAAGGTTTATAAAAAGGTGAGAACTGCAGCAGAAGCAATTCCTGCAGTTGACCGAATTGAAAAAATTGCAGAGAATTTAGCAGACGTGGCCACGGAGAAAGCAAATGAAGCAATCCAATTGGTAGAGAAAACTTTTGACAATAAAGTTGAAAGAAAATCTGCACCCAAAAAAGTAGTAAAAGTAGGAGCTAAAGCGGCTTCTGCTAAATCTGCAAAAACAAAAGCGAAGAAGGTTGCAAAAAAAACTTCTAAAAAAATAGTTGCTAAAGTTGCACCAAAAAAGGCTATTAAGAAAACTGCTACCAAAAATACAGTTGCAAAAAAAACAAGTTCTAAAAAGGTTAGTTTGACTTTGGTTGAAGGTATCGGACCAAAAATCGAAGGTCTTTTGAACGCTGCTGGAATCAAAACATTCGAGCAATTATCACAAGCAAAAGTATCTGAATTGAAAGCAATTTTAACTACTGCTGGTTCACGTTACCAAATGCATGACCCAAGTACTTGGGCTGCTCAAGCGAAGTTGGCTGCTGCTGGAAAAATGGATGTTTTGAAAGCTTACCAAGCTGACTTGAAAGGTGGTAAAAAAGCTTAATTTTTTTAAAATTATATGAACTTATATGTCTAATATAGTTCAACCGTAAAATTCGAAAATCATTTAAAATAAATAATAATGGCAAAGTCAAAAGCAAAAAAATCAACTAAAAAAGTTGAATTGAAAGATACTTTAGGAAAGATTACAAAAACTGCTAAATCAGTAAACGGGCAAATCACAAACACTGCAACAGAGGTTTTGGCTGACGTGACTCAAAACGGTAAATTCTGGACTTCAGAGGCTACAAAAAGTGCTAAAGAGGTGGTAAAAGATTTTGACGTAAATAAGGGTCTGAATAAAATCAAAAAAACTGCAAAAAAAGTCAACAACTACTCTTTGGAGGTGGCTGACGGAATGGTGGAAGCAGCACTTGAAAATGGAAAAGATTGGCAAGTCGTTACTTCAAAAGCGGTAAAAGGTGGTTTGAAATTGGCGGACAAACAACAAGACATTATGTTCGATACATTAGAAGCGATGAAAGGACAAATGGCTAAAGGCATGAAAAGATTCCAAAAGTTAGTTTCTAATAATTAGAAATAGGTTAACAATTTGCTTGGCTGTAATTTTACCAATTGGTAAAAAAGTTTCAGCTATTTTCGAATAGTTCCCTTTGTGTCTCCCGACAGGGGACACAGAGGGAATTTTTTTTTTTGAGTAATACTTAGAAAATACACAACATGAAATGTCCATCCTTATTTTGGTTTTTTTTAGAAATACCGAGAGCTATATTTCAATATTTTATTTCGTTTGGAAAAAGGAATTTTTCTATTCCAGAGGTAGCAGGCGATGGGCATCCTGTTTTCGTGATTCCAGGTTTGATGAATAACAGTTGGACGACTTATTTTTTGAGAAGATATTTAAATCGAATCGGTTATCAAGCGATAGATTGGGGTTTAGGATTGAATACAGGAAAGCTGAAAAATTTGGAAATCTTATCAGAAAAGATTCAGAAAATCCATTTGGAAACTGGTGAGAAAATTACCCTTGTTGGTTTCAGTTTAGGAGGCGTAATGGCACGTGAATTAGCTAAAATGAATCCAAATATTACGAGATGTTTAATTACGAAAGGTTCTCCATTTAAAGGACTTTACATCAAAAATAATGTGACTTGGGTTTATCATTTGGTCAATCCAAGAAGTAAATCGTTGGAATCAGATCCAGATTTTTTTGCTCGATTTGAGGTGCCTGCTCCTGTTCCGACTTATGCGATGTACTCCAAAACGGATGGAATTGTTCCTTGGCAAGGCTGTATGGAAGTTGAAAGTGATTTACATCAAAATATTGAATTCAATGTCAGCCATTTTGAGTTTGGTGTCCATGGAAAAGTGTTCGAAACGATTGGCGAGATTTTGCATCAGACCAAAGAAAGGCCTGTCTTTGAAGTGGCATTGGGGATATGATTGATTTCTCATTTATTTTCATCTTCTTTTCTATTTTCAAGTTTGCCTCATAACCGCTTTTAAGGAACGGTCAAAAAATAAGTTCCCGATTTCAAAAAATTAGTGAAGGAAAAGTGATTGATAATGAGGTTTTTCGAGCTAATTTTTTGACCGAAATAAATTTCGCTTCTACCTTACAAGTGTTACATCACCCTTAAAGATTTCTACCTCGCCGTCAATAAACTCAATTTCTGCAAAGAAAACATAGACGCCAGTCGAAAGCTGTCTGCCTTTCCAACTACCATCCCAACCGATTGCGTTATCATTTGGTTGAAAATTATTTTGAGCATACATCAAAGCGCCGTATCGGTCAAATACTTTGAACTGTTTGATACTCGCGACACTGTTTGCTCCATAGATTCCTAATCTATCATTGACACCATCATTGTTTGGACTAAAGGCATCTGGAATAAAGACCTTATAAGTTTTTAGAACATTGATCAAAACTTTATCTGTAGCTGTACAAAATGAAGTACTATCCGTTACCGTAACACTGATGGTTTGTGTGCCGATTGGCAAAAACTCAACCGTCAAACAATCACCTGTTCTACAATCCAAATCTGGGGTTGACCATTCAATCGTTGCATTATCATTTTTGACAATCGCTTCCAAAACTACCTCGTCTCCCAATTCGATTGTCATATCGCTTGGCAACGAAACTTCAATAGGATCTGGTGGAATAATTTCAAAAGGAAACTCCCGTTCACACCCTAAATCATCCTTCACAATCAAATCATAAACGCCCGTAAATAGATTTGGAATCGAAACATCCGATGTGAAATTGACGCCGTCAACTGAGTACTCATAAGGTGCCAATCCTCCTCCTACATTTGAAATTTGTACCACTCCTCCATCATCCGGATCGAGGCAGGTTAATTTATTTCCAGTTGGCTCAACTGTCAATTCAGCTGGCTCTTCAAATTCAATAAAATCAATAGCTTCGCAATTAGTTTCACTGGTAACAGTCACGCTATAATTTCCAGTTGGCAAGTCGATTATTTCTTTTGAAATATCACCCGTACTCCATTTGTAAGTCATGGTCGTTCCACCTTGCGTGTTTGCAACTAATTTTCCATTATCATCGCCATTACATTGTATCGGTTCTTGAATTCCAATATTTACCAAATATGGATCTGCTGGTTCTGAAATGGAAACGATTGTCGTATCCTTACAACCGTCTTGGTTGGTAACCGTAACCCGATAATCTCCCGCTGCCAGATCTGTTACGGTTTCTGTACTTTCGCCATTTTCCCACTCAAAAGCATTTGGTCTTCCGTTGGTAGAAATGGTTCCAATTCCATCTGTCCAACCGAGGCAAGTGACGCCTTTGTCCTCCTTTCCGATTGCAATGAATTCGACTGGTTGGTCAATTTCAATTGAAATTTGGGTGGTACAATCATTACCATCTTTCATTTCAATTGGATAGGTTCCAGCACATAACAAAGCTGCACCAGTTGTAAATGTTTGCCCTGTTGAAAAATTAAATTCGTAATCACCAACACCTCCTTCACCATGCACATCAAACAAACCATCACAAACCCCAAAACAAGAAGCGTCCATTTTATTATCCACCACAATTTCTACTTTATCTGGCTGCACAACCGTTACCACGAAAGTGGTATCGAAATAAATATCTCGAACTGTAATTTCGTAATCTGCTGCAGGCAAATTATTTATATTAATCGTTTCGTTATCGTTGGTAATATTTCCGTTTCCATTTAGGCCTGAGCCGTTCCATTCAAAATCGTATGGCGGTTCACCGTTGTTAACACTAAAAATAATCGAACCACTGGACTCGCCATTACAAACCACATCTCCACTCGTAAAACTTGGTAGAATTGGCGTTATGTACTCGATAAAAATGCAAGTTTCTAAATCGCAAGTTCCATCAATATCTGTCACTGTAACACAATATTCTACCCCGCCTTCTAAATTGGTTGCTGTCCTTCGAGTTTGACCGTCAGACCACAAAAAGCTAAAATTGCCACTTCCACCAGTTGCCAAAATATTGGCAGAACCTGTGAAAGAACCAATGTCTTGCGCTCTATCCAATTGAACAATTGACAATTGAATCGGATCCAAAACGGTTAAGTTTGTAAACACTACCGAATCACATCCGCCACCTAATTGAATGGTATCCACGTAATTTCCACTTTGTGTATAAATACTATTCCCGACGGGTAAATTCTCGGTAGAACAAATGATTTCTATTTGCGCAGTGAGCGGAGTATCATCAGGTAAATCACTGATTTTTATTTTGAAAAGACCTTCTGCATCATCCAAACTTCCATCTACCAAAAGAAAATAAGTTTCTCCAGGTGTCAAGCACGAAAGTTCCATTTCGACATTTCGGCGAGTTGGGTCAGTGGCACTTGAGCGTTCATTTAAAATACCAGAGCACGTACCATCAAGTGATTCGAAAACGGCTATTTCCAAATCAATCATATCTGGATTTCTTTCGGTCATGGCTTCAATCATAATGTGCCCAGTTGCAGGTGCTTCAAAACTTAACCAAACAGATTTTTCGGAACTAAAAGCCGAGATTGGTGGGTCGCCTATATTTGAAACACAAAAATTTGACATGATATCCGTTTCAATTTCACCATCTGCTGGAACCGCTCCGAGCGCAACATTATCACAAATAAAATCTCCACGATCTTTAACCCCAGGATCCAAAATATCTAAACCAAAATATCCTGAAATAAAATTGTTTAACCATATCCCATCGACCAAAATGAAGTACTTCTGATTTGGTTCAGGACAATAGAAAAACACGGTATCGTTATTGGAATCAAATTCCCAATCCCAAGCGACCAAGTCTAAATTTCCATCACATTCATTATTGTCAGTTGTAAAAACAGCAGCTTGCAAACCAATAGAATTTCGACGACCGTTTGGGTCATTTACTTGATTGACAAAAATGGCACTACTTGGGTCTTCACCTGTTTCAAAAGTAAACCAAACTCCTTGGTGCAATGACCATGCATCTGGGTCAAAATCACGAGGGTCAACATCATCTGCCAAAGCGCAGATATTGTCAAATCCACCTTGACTCGCATCTCCAAGTGTCATGTTATATTCTAAAGTTCCTAAATTGAAAGCACCACAAATATGGTCGTTTCCGCTATTGGTAAAGGTGCCTGTGACATCTATTTCGACCTCAACTGTTCCTTCAGATGCACCACCTGATGGGACATCAATTTTGTAAGTTCGTTTGCCTTCGGCTGGAATAATTTTTAAAATTTCACAATATTCTTCCATGCAGGCCTCCGCAACTGCACAACCAAACAAGCCATCGTTTTCGAAAGCTCGGACACAAACTTCTATCTCGTCAGGAACATCACGCGGACAATCATAAGTATCGGTAGATTGGTATTGGCGATTGGGTAAATCGTTGAAACAATTGCCCTGTCGGGGATAAACTTCCCAACCTTGATTATCTACATTGACCTGCCACATAGGGTCGGGCCCAGAAAAAATATCGGTACAAGTTGTGGTAATATTTCCGCTTAGGACGGAAACTTCAATTGTTGTTTGTGAAAAAAGAAGAGTGGTAAAAAGTGTTGAAATTACCAGGGGTAAAATTCTCATCAATGTCTCGGGTTTTGAAAATAATTAAATCCGGAAAAACTTTCTATTGGCATTAATACCAAATTTGGGTAAGATGTTTAAAAAGAAAGCGAATAAGAATTAACTCTGAAATTTTCCCGCGAATAGGTGGAGCGGACTTAGTGCGAACGAATATAGGACTACTTTTGTCCTTTCTTGTTATAAAAAGGCATAATTTTTAGTTAAATTTTAACATTTGCCTCATTGTCAATCTAATAGACTTTATTCTAATACCCAATCTGCATTTTGTCAATCGACAAAATCTCTTGTGATATTTCATCAACAAAAACACCGTATAAATAAAAGTCCTTTTGCATTGAATAAGGAACAGGAATTTGATTTTCAATTAAAAAATCTCCTTCGCTACCCTTTTCTAATTTTTCAAAAAACAGAAATTCATTATTAATGAAATCGTAGGCATTTTGAGAGAAAATGTAAAAACCAATTTGATTACTATTTACTTCTAAAATGCTTCCTTCATATTTGAAAGAAAGCATTTTCTCATTTTCGTAATAAGTATCAAAAATTAAGGAATCCAATTTTACTATTTCTTCCTTCAGTTTTTCTTTTTCAAATTCTAACAAAAAGTTTATCCTTTTCTCAGGGACATCAGCGACATACACCACCGCACTTGCAACCGATGACAATACTTCGATAGTATCACCATCAACGATTTCATAATTGCTTTCAATGTTTTCATTTGCCATCCTATTGATGCGTTCCATCTCTTCGGCAGTTTGTCGCTCCGCTTCATCTTCCTCAATAGTAGTCTCGTGTTCTGGATTGTAAAAGCGAATATTTGTAATCGGAGCAGAAACATATTCTGGAATATGTTCTTCAATGATTTCAATTATGGCATCACTCGCATCAATATCATAAGACGCCTGAGGCTCAAAAACAATGACCTCTCGTTCTGCAATTTGTGGCACTAATTTGTATTCAATCTGTTCATTTTCATCATCAGCCCATTGCTCTTTTGGCGTCGTCTTTATTTCTTTTTTAAAATCATTTGCCTCAATCTTTTCCTTAATTATACTTTCTTTTTCAGTTTCTTTCGGTTCTTTTTCAACCTCCAAAAAATCAACGATTCCATCTTCGTCCTCGTCTGTCAGAATATTTACGGGTGGCACTTTAACCAACTCTGGTGAGTTACTTTTGGAAATTTGATTGAACATAAAAATCGCTCCAACCAAAAGTACCAACGCTGCTGCCGCATTTCTCAACCACCAAGAAATTGGAATCGGCGCCTTATCCTCTTTAGTTGTATTTCGAATTTCTGATAACGTATTTCTTAATCGATCTCTTGGCGTATCAGCATTCAATGTTGACAAATCACGAACTATCTCTACTTCCAAAGCCAACTCTTCGTCTGATTGAAGTTGAGCTTCAAATGCTTCCAATGACTTTCCCGACAGTTCCCCTGCCAGCCATGCTTCGATTAATTCGTATCTTTTTTCTTCTGTCACTTATTTAATTGCTAAATGGTTAACGTACCTCTACGTCACCGTGTCACCGCGTTCATTATCCTCGTCGCTCCTTTGCGTCTTCGCGCCTTTGCGTTCAAAATCCTCGCCACTCCTTTGCGTCTTCGCGTCTTTGCGTTCAAAATCCTTTTCAACCCAAGACCAATTCTCTATATCGCCGATCGCCTTGAATTTTAGAAATCAATTTCTTCTGACACATGTGTTTTTTCACTCGTGCAAACTTCTCTGCGTAACCCATTTGAGTTGCGATTTCTTTCATTTTTCTACCTTCAAAAAATAGTTTTAAAACCGTTTTGCAAACCTCATTGAGTGTGTTGTAGTATTTTTGAAAAAGGGCAACACGTTCTTCTTCTTGTAAAATGGTTTCGATAGAATCATCTTCCGAAATGTCTTTTTCAATGGGAAGATTACCGGTGGTTCGACTATTTTTTTTCAATTTTCGTAGCCAAATGAATTTACAAACCGAAGTCAAATAACTATAAAAAGAACCCGTGAGTTCAAAGTTTGGTTGAGAAGCTTTTTCAAAAACAACAATAATCGCATCTTGCAAAACATCGCCCGCATCTTGCTCATTTCCACTATTACGCTGAACCCATTTTCGAATACTCGGAAACATTTCCTTGTAAATGGTTTCTATCCCTTTTCTATCGTTTTTCAAAAGGGCTTGCAATTGTTCGGACTCCAACGATGGTTTTTCTATATTTTTCAAATCAGTAAGTTCAAATTCTATTTTATAAACATACTACAATTTGGTCAAAAGAGAACTTGCTTTCAATATTAACTTGAATATTTGAGTAATCACTTGCAATTTCTTTTCTTCGCTTTTCAAAATTTAACAACCATGATGACAATTGATCCGACTACTACCCCAACCAAAGATTTACACCAATTTTTATTGGGAATTGTTTCACCTCGACCCATTGCTTGGGTGAGTACGATTGACGAAAACGGGAACACCAATCTCGCTCCGTATAGTTTTTTCAATGCCTTTAGCAGTAATCCACCGATTTTGGTTTTTAGTTCTAATCGACGGGTGGCTGATAATACGACCAAAGATACTTTGGCCAATATTGAAGCCAATGGCGAGTGCGTCATTCATGCGGTGAGTTATAAGAATTTGCGCCAAATGGCCGTCTCAAGTGTCTCCTTTCCTACCAATGAAAGTGAGTTTGAAAAGGCAGGTTTAACTGCAGTCAAAAGTGATTTGGTCAAACCATTTCGAGTAGCAGAATCGCCCGCTGCCATGGAATGCAAGGTGACAAAAATCATCACTTTGGGCGACCAAGGCGGCGCTGGCCACTTGATTTTATGCAATGTTGTTCGCATTCATTTGGACGAAGAGGTGGTGGTCAATAATCGTATCGACCCCAATAAAATGGATTTAATGGGACGTTTGGGTCGCGCTTTTTATGTGCGCGTGAAAGGTGAAAATGTTTTCCCAATAGTCCAATCGGTAATGGAAATTACTATCGGATATGACAATCTACCCGACGCCATCAAGAATAGTACAGTTTTCAATGGCAATAATATTGGCCAACTGGCAGGTCTGAAAGAACCACCAACCACAGAACAAATTGCTGCTGCAAAAGCAAAACCAATCATAGCGAAACTAATGGAAGCTAATAATGCAACAGAAGTATTACAAATTTATGCTAAAGAAATTTTAGATACCGATGACAATCGAAGAATGGAAGCCGCTGCGATTGCATGGTTGTCATAAATAAAAAGCATCGTCCGTTTTTAATGGACGATGCTGCTTTGTTTTAGAATCAATAAAGCAATAGAGTTTGGTATTTTGAGGCTCCTTGCTCAATTTATAGTCCGCTAACAGGAGTTCAGCGAAAGAAAATTATTTTTAAAAATTTGGTTCTCTGGTGTTATTAAGTAAAGCTAAAAAAATAACCTTTCGATTTGAAGCTGTTCTTTTTCCACTATACTTCCCCGATTAAAATCGGGACACGCGTTAAAAATCCTCGCCAATGCTAAGGCATTGTCTGCGTTTTTTGCCTCGTCCAATGAAAAAACAACTCACTTCAATTTCGAATCTTTATTATTTCAACTTTACTAAAGAAGATTGTAAATCATCTTCTAGTGTCATAGTTGAGGAGAATGTTTTAAGTGTACCTCATTTATCATAGTTAATCTGTGCTTGGTCGCTATGTAATGATTTAAAGAGGTTTTTGGGGTTACAGCACAAAGATGTACAAACATGAGGTAACGTTTAGAGAAATTTTAACTCAATTGTTCGTATATTTACACCTAAAATATAATTTAAAATCTATCTAATATACTGATAATCAATTTTTTAGATTAAAAATAAAATACTCAATTGTTCTAATGAAAAACTCAAAACTATTAAAACTACTATCAAGTTTTTCTTCACGAGAATGGACAAAACTTATAAAAATGTCCATTTCACCTTATTTTACTAATAATAAAAAAATTGAAATTTTACTTCGATATCTTCAACCTTACACTCCAAACTTTGACGAATTAGAAAAAACGGTTGTCTTCGCAAAAGTATTTGAGGAGTCAGAATACGATGATGACAAACTTAGAAAGCTATTTACTGAATCTGTCAATTTAGTCAATCAGCTTTTTTTAATTGAAAAACAGAAACAGGAACCGCTCAATACACAATTGGATTTATTGGAAATCTATCAAGAAAGAAGTATCACTAATGAATACTCACTATTAGAAAAGAAACTGACTAAATTTTATAAAAACACAGAAATTCTAACCCCTGAATTTATTCAAAGAAGAAGAAGACTACATAGGATTCAACTTCAAAGACTAAATGTTAAACAAGCAAAAACAAGAAGAGAGATCATTAGAGCAGAGATTATTGATTTAGAAAATTACACGAATATCAATATGGCAATTTTGAATTCCTACCTTAATAATGATAAAAATCAACTTAAGCCAGATGAATGGACATTGCCAAAGTATGAACCATTTTTAAAAATTTTATATCAAAATCTTACCCATCTAATTCTTCACTTTGACCAAAAATTATTTGATGCATTGCTTGAACTATACTATGAGCTGCCACCAGCATTCCCAAAGCATTACAAGCTTGAATTTTTCAGATTTTTATTAAACGCTAATGTTCGGCAGTACCAACTTAATCCAGAAAAACATTTGGAATCTGCATTTAATCTAAATGTCGAAGGAGTGGAGAATGGCACTTTATTGAAATTTGGAAAAATTAGTGTTGGTAGTTTCACAAATATTATTTTTTTGGGTTCAAAATTGAAGCGATTTGATTGGGTAGAAATGTTTATAGAGAAGTATCAAAAAATGTTGCCCAAATCCGAAAAAGCAGAAAGTCTTTTCATAGGGAGGTTAAATTTCCTGTTTTATAAAAAGGAATTTGAACAGGCACTCGAACTTTGGAACAAAAAAAAGGCTTACGGCATAGCTCATTCTATACAAACGAATATCACTCATTTTAGAATACTTTTTGAACTCATTTTGGAAGGAAATGACTACCACGAACTTTTAATCAATAAAATCAATTCCTACAGAAGAGGGATTGTTGAAAAAAAAGAACTAAATCAATTCCGCAGAAAAATAGTTTTAAACTTTTTGAGTGCAATGAGAGAATTAGCGGATTTTTATTATCGACTAAATACTTCCCCTAAATCCTCAAGTAAATTGGAAAAGATAATTTTTGAATCGAAAGGTTTAGTTGGTAAAGATTGGTTTATTGAAAAACTGAATCAAATAAAAAATGAGACTGTATCATGAGTGCCAGATATTCGATTTTTAAAATTGACCTTAGTATTACTCAAAAAATAACTTCCCTCTTCAATTCAAAAAATTAGAATCGGAGTTTTACTAAACTTGATTTTAATGTAACTTCCGATATCAATCTTTTAAAATCAGGTCTTTAATTTAAGGCGAAGTTTAGTAAACCTATGTTTTGTATTGTACTAAGACATATTAGTTCCAGTGATAATATTTTATTTCAAATTCCCAAACGTAAATCAAATCGATTCTGCGTTATAAAATTCACAGGTACTATTCGGATCAAAATCATCTAGTTCGGCACAAATCTGTTTCACGCAA
>CALLVG010000071.1 GCA_938010715.1 uncultured Saprospiraceae bacterium | reverse complement strand
GTACTTCCGTTTTCCAAAGTTTCTTCTACCAAGGCATTACTCATTGTTGCCAAAAACATTCTATCTACTCCAATCGAAGTTTCTAAAACGTAAGGGACATAATTTTCATTTTTGACTGGATCGAAGTATTGTAATTTCTTTCCAGACAACTCTTGATGTTGATTCAAATCAAAATCAGTTCGAGAGTGAATCCCTTCTAATTCTTTAAAACCGAAAGGAAATTCGAACTGAATATCTACCGCTGCATCTGCGTAATGCGCCAAATTATCATGGTCGTGGTACTTCAATTTTTCTTGCGGATGACCGAGTGCCAAATGCCATTTCATACGCGCTTCTTTCCAGTGATCATACCATTCTTGTTGAGTACCTGGTTGGATGAAAAATTGCATTTCCATCTGCTCAAATTCTCTCATTCGGAAGATGAACTGACGAGCAACGATTTCATTTCTAAATGCTTTTCCAATCTGCGCAATACCGAATGGTAATTTCTGACGCGTCGTTTTTTGAACATTTAAAAAATTGATAAAAATTCCTTGCGCTGTTTCTGGTCGGAGGTATAATTTATCTTCTGCACCCGCAATATTTCCGAGCTGCGTATGAAACATCAAATTGAATTGACGCACATCGGTCCACTCTTTCGAACCACTAACTTCGCAGGCGATTCCGTATTCTTCGATTTGTGCTTTCAAATCTGCCATATCACCATCTGTCATGGCTTTCGCCAAACGAGCTGCTGCTGCATCGATTTTTGCCTGACGCTCGATGATACGACCATTCGTTTCACGGAACTGTTTTTCATCAAAAGCATCACCGAAACGCTTTTTAGCTTTGGTGACATCCTTTTTGATTTTGTCCTCAATCTTCGCCATGTAGTCTTCAATCAACACATCGGCACGGTATCGTTTGTTCGAACCTTTATTGTCCACCAACGGATCATTGAATGCATCGACGTGACCAGATGCTTTCCAAACTTTCGGATGCATAAAAATCGCGGTATCAATTCCGACAATATTGTCGTTCATCTGAACCATCGATTTCCACCAAAATTCTTTGATATTATTTTTCAATAAAGAACCATTCGGACCATAATCATAAACCGCTGCCAAGCCATCGTAAATCTCGCTTGATTGATAAATGAATCCGTATTCTTTACAGTGTGAGGTTAGTTTTTTGAATAAATCGTCTGCCATTAGAAATGATGAATTATGAATGAGAAATGATGAACGAATAACAAAATTCAAAAGAAAAAATTCATCATTTTATAAAAACCTTTCTTACGCAGAAAGGGCGCACAAAGTTGGTGCGCCCTTTTGTCAATTCCAAAAGTATTCGGAATTTGTTTTATGTAAATCCGTCAAACGAAGTAACGTATTCCGCCCCTTCGTAATCCATCTTTATTATCTAAATAAGCTTTTCAATAAGCTACCACCAACTTTAGACATGATATCATCTACTGCGCTTCCGTCGCCGTCAGCGTCTAAGAATTTGTTAGCCATGTCAAAAAGTGGATTTCCTGAACTTCTTCTTTGGTGTGTCTGTTGATTCAACAAATTCGCCAAGCCTCCAGTATCAAGTCCTTGTTGCTTCTTTTGTTTTCCTAATGTTCCCATCAAAATAGGAGCTAACATTGTCATCAAGCTACCTGCTTGACTTCCACCCAAACCACTCATTTTGCTAATCATATCGATAGCACTGTTTTGGTTATTTCCCAAAAGGTGCTTCAAAATTCCTGCTCCGTTTGCAGCACGAGGATTGATGCTTGCAGTGTTTCCACCGATCAAATCATCCAAATTATCAAGGATTCCACCATCGTGGTCGTTATCCAATGCATTCAATAATGAAGAAGCGCCTTCTTGTGATTTTGTATTTTTTGCCAACGCACTCATAAGCGTTGAAAGAACACCTTCTGTTGCAGTGTTCACTTGTTGTGGGTTTGCACCACCTCCTAATTGTTTAGCAATTTGTTGCATTGCAGCTTGTCCCAATTGGCCTTTTACTAAGTCCATTAAATCCATATTCGTGATATTGTTTTATGAAAGTTTAAAATTAAAATAGATTGCAAATGTAAGTGATTCAACTTAGAAATGTAGAATCACCAATTTTATGACCATATATAGGAAGGCGTGTCACTCGTTTTTGTTTTTATAAACGTTAAGGTGGTTATAAAATCAGGAATTAAAATTAGATTTATTTCGTTTGAAAAGTCCACCCCCTTAATCCCCCTCCAAAAAGGGGGACAAGTAACGCTTGTTCTATTATTTTAGTTCTTAAATATTATGGTTCTTTGACAAATCCTGTGATTTAAATCATTTCAAAGTGAAAAATTTCTTCTCCCTATCGGTCAATAAATTTTTCACTTTGAAATGACCACAGAATTTGTCTAAGAACGAATATTATTTTCTACTCAAGTTTTCTGCGAAACTCTGCGCCTTCTCTGCGAAACTCCGCGTAACTAAAACTACGACGTCTGCAAAACCTCCCCATCTCCCCAACTCATTGGAAATAATTTCCCATCTCGCCATTCCCCAAAAATCTGAATGGATGCACCGCCACTCAAAGCCAACATTTTCCAACCCATCAAATCTTTTGCTTCCATCGTGATGGCATTACCAGACTCATCTACCAAATACCATTTTTCTTCTTTGAAAACAGGGATTATTTTTTCAAAAAAAGCTGGGAAAATTGACGTCCAAGGATTCTTTGCTACTGCCTCGGTGATCGCAGATTTAAATTTTTCAACACTCGAAAAACCATTGATAACGGGTGGCTCCGTGGGAATGCCTTCTTTTGCTTTTAAAATGGCTCTTTGCGGAAAAACGGAAGGATAAAATACAATGCCACCTTGAAAATAATCGCCAATTTTCCAATGATTTTCGAAGCCTTGATTGCCGAACGAAAAATCAAGCAACAAAGCGGTTTCGCCAGTATTTTCGCCCATGAGCCAAGTTCGTCGGAAAGTCAATTGTTCCTCTCGACCCATTTTCAAACCGACGACTTGCCAGACATCCCAAGTGCCTTCCTCGTCGAGTAGTTTGTCTTTTTTAATATTGACTCCGCCGAGCGTTAGGATTTCTATTTGAAAAGGAGGTGGAAGTGTTTCTAATTTTTTGAGACCATTCATCAGCAAGTACAATTCGCCGATGGTCATCATGACTTGTTCGTGCCAATCATCTTGCCCCAAAACTGGAATTAAGCCACGTAATTTGCGGCCGATACTTCCCAATTTCGCATCGACCATTCGAGTTGAAATATTGAGCAATCGCTCTGCTCCTCTTGCTTCGAGTGAAGCGATTCCTTCGCGCATCAGGTCTTCGAGCCAAGTTTGTAGTTCGCCCAAACCTGCTTTCATTTCCGCTATTCTTTTTTCGGAAGTGATCGAGGAAGCATCCCAAATCTTTTGTTCGACAGGAACGGATTCTTCTGTTTGATCAGCGGGTGAAGTGATTTCTTCTCTCTGTTGTTTTGCAGCTCTTTTGTCGCGTTTTTCCAACCAAATCTCAATCTCCTCAGGAATGTTATCGCCTACTTTGAAAGAACCATTATTTTCAAAAAGTAAAATCCCCAAACCCAATGCATGCTTACATGGAAACTTCCGACTTGGGCATGAACACTTAAACCCCGGCCCATTCAAATCCACTGCTGCGATGAATGGCTTGCCGGGTGTTTTGTACTCCCCCCAAACGGCACGTTCGTTGCCTTCCAAAGATGACCAACGCCAAATGCTTGCGCATTGTCTTGCGCGCTCGGTGTTTGCATCATCTGATGCAGCAGCCAGTAATTGTTGTTTGGTGAGAATCATTTGAGGTCAAAAGTAAAGGATTCTTTAATAGAAGTTGTTTAAGAATTCATGATTTCGCGAAAGTGAGAAAATTTTATTTTGAATAAGGCAAAAACCACAGTCGATGCCTTAGCAGTAAAAGATGCTGCACTTGCGCAAGGTGCATTCGGTTGTAGCATCTCGGGTGCTGGCCCTTCTATTTTTGCATTAAGTATTACTCAAAAAATAACTTTCCTCTTCAATTCAAAAAATTAGCTCGAAAAACCTCATTATCAATCACTTTTCCTTCACTAATTTTTTGAAATCGGGAACTTATTTTTTGAGCGTTCCTAAGTCCCAATTCTTTTGTTGCTGAAAATGCAGCGGAAGCCATGCAAAAAGTGTTTTCTGATAATAAAATTCAGAGTGATTTGTATGTGTCTGAGATTAATCAGGAGGGGGCGGTGCGGCATTGAGATGTTAAAGTTTTGCATCCTCTTGTTTAGAAAGCTGCCATTTGTTAATTTTATGTTGAATTAATTTTACTAAAATCTTCAAGTATGAAAACCTCAAATTTCTTTCTTTCTTTCTTTCTTTCTTTCTTTCTTTCTTTCTTTCTTTCTTTCTTTCTT
>CALLVG010000070.1 GCA_938010715.1 uncultured Saprospiraceae bacterium | reverse complement strand
TTGAAAAAGTTGATGGTAAGCAACTTTCAATTGGAGAGAATTTTTCTGCCGCTAAAAACAGTTTAACTGCTGGAACAAAAGCCAATTCCCGAAAATTCGTTTTGATTGGTGACCCTTCGATGAAGTTGGCTCTTCCAAAAGCGAATATAAACACAACATTCATCAATGACCATGATGTCTTGGATGGTCAATCAGATACGCTTCGCTCATTGGAACAAGTAACCATTGAAGGAGAGATTTTAGATGAGCGCGGTAACTTGATGACGGATTTCAACGGGTCAGTTTATCCTACAATTTATGATAAGCCAGATACGATTTATACATTAGGCCAAGATCCAAATGCTGCAATCCGACCTTTCGAATTGCAAAAAAATATCCTTTTTAAAGGAAAGGCTTCCGTTGAAAATGGACTTTTCAAATTCTCTTTTGTGATGCCAAAGGACATTAATTATGAATTTGGATATGGAAAAATAAGCTACTACGCCGAAAATGGAACGGCCATAGATGCAGCTGGAAATTATCAGAATGTAGTGATTGGCGGCTCCAATTTGGACAATGCTCAAGATGATGAAGGCCCACTCGTAGAAGTTTATATGAACAGCGAAGATTTTAGGATCGGAGGTGTTACAAGTGAAAATCCAGTTTTATTGGTGAAGTTGTCAGATGATAATGGCATCAACGTTGCAGGTACAAGTATCGGTCACGATCTTACAGCAGTGTTGGATGGAAATAATCAAAACACTTTTGTACTAAATGACTTTTATGAAGCTGAACTGAATGATTTTACCAAAGGTGTTGCTTACTACCCGTTATCCAATTTGGAAGAAGGATTTCACAAGATAGAAGTAACAGCTTGGGACGTTGCTAACAATTTCGGAAGAGGATTTACTGAATTTTATGTCGTCAATTCAGAAGAAGCTGCCCTCCTGAATGTTTTAAATTACCCGAATCCCTTCACGGATGAAACTTGCATTTCTTTTGAGCATAATATGGCTGGAAAAGATTTACAAGTAAGAATTGATATTCATGCCGTTAATGGGCAATTGGTGAAAACCATTATCCAGGACTTAAATACCTCGGCTTCCAAAGAATGCATTACTTGGAACGGAACATCTGATAGAGGAAGCCGTTTGGCAAAAGGGATTTACGTGTATAATGTTAAAATAAAAGATAAGAACCTCGAATCTGATAATTATATTGGAGAGAGTGAATACTCGAAAATGGTTCTTTTGAAGTAAGAAAGGATCTAAATTCAGACTGTTGAATGTTAAAATGAAAATCTTTTTAAAAAAAATCATTTTTATTAAAATACCGTCCTAAATAGTTCGTTCATATCTTGGAATTTTTTAAGGTTGTCTTAACAGTTCCATTATTATTACTCAAGCAAAGTCAAATTTTTATTGAAAACTCTTAGAATTTGGCAAAACGTTTAAAAAACATACTTTTGCGCAAAGTCTAAAAAAAAGAACGTTTATAATTAGACTTTTGCACCAAAAAATAAATATTTCAATCTCATGAAAAGAGAAATTCTATTACTTTTTGTTTTATCGTTTTCATTTCTAACTACCTCATTTGCTCAGGAGTGTAAGGATGAAAACAGCCGCCACCCAATTACGGGTGAGTTTTGTCTTCGTTCCATCTCTACTGCTGTTCCTTTTTTAAGAATTGTACCTTCTTCACGTGGAGCTGCAATGGGAGATATAGGAATTGCACTATCTCCAGATGCAAATTCGATGCACTTCAATGCTTCCACATTGGCTTTTGCCGATAAAGACATGAGTATGGGCGTTACTTTTACACCTTGGTTGAGAGCATTGGGTCTTAACGATGTATATCTCGCTTACCTAAGTGGTTACAAAAAACTCAATGACCTACAAACAGTTGGAGTGAGTTTGAGATACTTTTCTTTGGGAAGTATTCAGTTTACTGATAACGATGGTAATTTGTTAAGTCAAGGAAAACCATACGAATTTGAATTAGCGGGTGCTTTCGCACGAAAGTTGACTGAAAAATTCTCAGCTTCACTTACGGGTAAATTCATTTACTCAGATTTGGCTTCTGGTCAACAAGTACCTGGTCAAGGAGAAACAATTGAAGCAGGTGTAGCTGGTGCGGCGGATGTTGGTTTTACTTATCAATCTCCACTTTCGTTCAACGATATGGATACGGATTTGAGAGTTGGTTTGGCTTTGACCAATATCGGTTCCAAAATTACTTACACCAATTCCGTAAACAGAGATTTCCTTCCGGCAAACTTCGGTTTGGGAGCGGCTTGGAAATTCAACTTAGATAATTACAACACCTTTACAGTTGCAACTGATTTGAATAAATTGATGGTTCCGTCTCCTGTTTCTGATGGTACACACCTTAACCAATCACCGATTGGAGGAATCCTTAGTTCATTCGGAGATGCGCCTGCAGGTGGTGGAGAAGAGTTGAGAGAATTGATGTACTCATTGGGTATTGAATATTGGTATGATAATCAATTTGCAGTTAGAGCCGGTTACTTCAACGAGCACGCATCTAAAGGTAATCGTAAATACATGACGGTTGGTTTAGGTTTGAAATACAATGTTTTCGGATTAGACCTTTCTTACTTGGTACCGACAACAAGTCAACAAAATCCATTGGACAATACTTTAAGATTTACTTTGATTTTTGATTTTGGCGAGCAAGGTCAAATCACTGACAACTAAGATTTAAAAAGTCTTTCAATATGGAAGAAGCCCTCTCAAATTGGTTTGAGAGGGCTTCTTTGTTAGGCATTAGACTTTATTCTATTACTTGTAATTTTTTTTTGATTTAAAATTAACAACAGACAAAAGTCAAATTCTCACGCTTCGCCCAATCTTTGATAATATTCAAAAATTTATCACTTGGTTTAGAATTATGCTTTGCTTTTGCTTGCATGATGTTTCTATTTTGCCTTACTTCAATGGTAACTTCACTTTGCCAAGTATTGTCTTTGAAACTTCTTAACGACCAAATTGACAACTCTCCATGATAACATCTACCCG
>CALLVG010000069.1 GCA_938010715.1 uncultured Saprospiraceae bacterium | reverse complement strand
CTATCTCGTACCTACAATGTCAATGAACGCCGTCTATCGATTTATTATCAGTCGTAAACAGATCAATATGCCTGCTATCGAATGATTTTATATTTTTTTTTCGCTAAAGCGAGAATCGCTGCGTCGAATTCAATTCGAAAGTTGTAAAGGATTAAGTGTCGGACAACTTGAAGTTGTCCGACACTTCTTTTTTCAGATACAAACTCGCCAAATCGGAGTTCGACGAAACGTTAAACCGAAGTATTGAAAAGATGCTGCAAACCCATCGCATACTTAGAGTATTTCGTCAAGCGAAAAGGTAACACCTGCCCTATTTTATTCGCTCGTTCAAAAGCATCTTTGTCGTATTTCATTTCTAAAATAATCGAGGGTGTTTCGTACCAAAGATGTTTGCGAAATACTTTAACCTCCTCCAAACTTGTCGATAGACTTTTATTAAAAAGCGGAAAAAAGCGAAGTTGCTCATCAACCGTAATTCGAATCTTTTGGTCAGCCGTTACGAAATAACTCCTTTCATACTGATTCATAATTACGGGGTAAATTTTCGCATCTTTTTTACGGGAGGCTACTTTGACCTTTTCAGTTAATTCAGATAGGTTTTGAACAAAATTTAGGTCAATTTTGAAATGTTCTTTTGTACCTAAATCATTCTTTTTGCCTTTGATTTCTAAAGTCAAATCATTTTCTAAAACCTCTCCATACCACCGCACTCGCAACTTATTACGATTGGCAATGCCGTCCCGATTTTCTCTCAATTTCACATAATCAGGATCATCGAAGTAGATGTTGTTCACTATCCTATTTTCGAATGCTTTTTTGAATCCATGCGGCATCATTTTTATGGTCTGTTTCACCGCGGATGCCTGCATTTTGTCAATTCGATATTTCCGTTCGTATCTCACAAAGTAAAGTTTAGACAGTAAAAGTAAAATAATTTAACAAAGTAGGTTTCTTTTCGTGCTAAATATGTGTACCTTTGCACCCGCATTTTTAGATGCAAATTATTATTTAATCAAAGTTTTATTTTTTAGATGCTAATTATTAATTTAAAAGAAGGAGAATCAATCGACAGAGCGCTGAAACGCTACAAGAACAAGCATAGAAGAGTCGGTGTGATCAAACAATTGAGAAATCGCAAGCACTTCACTAAACCATCTGTTACAAGACGTGCAGAAGTATTGAAGGCTAAATATATTCAGGAAAAATACGGCGAGTAGTATTTTTTCTCTTTACGGAACTGAAAATCATTCAGTTTTGTTAAAAACTGTAAATGAACAAATTTGAAGGGTTGGGGTTATCCCAGCCAACTGTAAAGGCTGTCGCAGCATTAGGATTCGAGGAACCCACTCTTATACAAGAAAAAGCAATACCGCTTCTTCTTGAAAATAAAAAAGATTTTATTGGCTTAGCTCAAACCGGAACCGGCAAAACCGCCGCTTTCGGTTTACCCCTTATGGACTTGGTAGATACTGACTCTCCCAACGTTCAAGCACTAATACTTGCTCCAACACGTGAGCTTTGTATGCAAATCTCTAAGCAAATTGAAGCTTTCGCGAAATTTGACAAAAAGTTGAAAACGCTCGCAGTTTATGGCGGCGCAGACATCGTTAGACAAATTAAAACGCTAAAGAAAGGAGTCCACATCATTGCAGCTACGCCAGGTCGATTGAGAGACCTTATCAAAAGAAGAGCTGCAAACTTGGAGGATATCCAATTTATGGTTTTGGATGAAGCAGACGAAATGCTCAACATGGGCTTTAGGGAGGAAATTGACGAAATTCTGGAAGGAACACCTGAATCCAAAAGAGTTTGGTTGTTTTCGGCTACAATGTCCAAAGACGTAAGACGTATCACCAAAAACTACATGACCAACCCTGACGAAATCACCGTTGGTCAAGAAAATGCAGCTAATCTCGATATCACTCATACCTACACTTTGGTTCGCCCAAGAGAACGCTATGAAGTTTTGAAGAGATTCATCTCTGCAGAACAAGGCTTATATGGAATCGTTTTCTGTAGAACCAGAAGAGATACCGTTGATGTCGCGCGTGACTTATCTTTTGACGGCTTCAAAGCAGAAGCGCTTAATGGTGACTTGAGTCAGAATGCGCGTGATCGAGTGATGGAACGTTTCAAAAGAAAAAATATCAATATTTTGGTCGCAACTGATGTTGCTGCCAGAGGAATTGATGTTGATGAAATTAGCCATGTTTTCCACTACAATATCCCAGAGGATATTAACTTCTATACCCACCGTAGTGGTAGAACTGGTCGCGCAGGTAAGAAAGGATTTTCAATCATTCTAGCTCACCCGAAAGACAAACGGATTTTAAGATCTTTAGAAAATAGAATCAACGCTCCGATTCAATTTGTTGATGTTCCTTCGCGTAAAGCAATTTTCGCTAAGAAACTGAACAACTTAGTTGATGACATCAAAAGAGCAAAACCAATCAGAGAGGTGGAAAGCCTCATGGATGAACTCAATGAAAAGACAAGCAACTTATCAAAAGAGGATTTATTGAGGCAAATTGTCTTTTTGACCCTTGAAAAAGAAGAGAAGCTTGTTGAAATCAAAAAGTACAGCGAATCTGATTCTGGTGGTGACAGAGGTGGCCGAGGCGGAAGAGGTCGTAACGGCGGCGGTGGCCGAAATGGACGCTCTAATTTCAAATCCAGCGGCAAGAATCCTTTCCACAAAAAGAAAGCTCGAAAGAAATTTGAGCGAAGCAAAAAGAAGAACAAGAAGAAAGCATTTAGTTAAGTATGCTTTACGATTAGAATAAAAAAAGGCACTCAGTAAAATGAGTGCCTTTGGTTTTCATGGTTAAAAGGGAAAAAAATTGACTATTGATTCTTTAATTCTTCTAAATGTTCTGCACCTTTTATGTCAAGTGCTTTTGCCAATTTAGAAACTTTCTTGAGGTTGATGTCTCCTTCCATGCTTAGCATTACGAATTCTGCTCCTTCTACCAATAAAACTAATTCTTCGGTTTTATCTCCATTTGAACGGACAAAGAAATTTACGTTTTCGCCGTCATTACTTTTGATGGTCATCAACGATTCTAAGTTAGAATCTGTCAATTTAGAGGTTGCTTCTTTGTAAAATTTAGCAGGAGTTTGTTCAGTGGTTAATATTCTCAAGCCCGATAAATCTTTTAAGGCCTCCATTACGTCCTTATCAGTAGTATCGTCAACATTTGCTATCATATCCATCATTTTAGGACTGATATAAACTACTGTGAACTTTTCGTCTTCAACGTAATCGCTAAAGTGTTTGCTCACCGCATCCGTCTGAGCTTGCATCGAAAAGGTTATTGCCAAAGCAAAAAGAACTAATAGATTTTTAATCGATTTCATTTTTTTAAAATTTATATTTCAGTAAGTAGTAGGTATTTTCAAAACTACCTGAGTGATTTTTAATTTATGCCGACTGCTTTATTTGCAGCCTTAATTTTTCTAAACCCTTTTAAGGTTTGCTCCTCCCCTTCTTTCATCTTTCTTGAAACTAAAGCTAAAGCAGCTTTTGTTTCAGCTAATGCCGTTTTCGCATCCTTTGGTTCATATTTGGACCAATCAATGGTTGAGGCCGCCGCAACAGGAGTTGTTCCTCCTGGGTTTGAGGTTGGCAGATCAAGTAACCAAAACCCACCAATCGCAAGTGCAATCATCGCTGCTGCTCTCCAAACTGCTGGCGTCATTCGACGAACCTTCGTTTCTTCTTTTTTATTCCTATTAATCGGAACTACTTTTGGCTCATTTAATTGAGCTTCAAGCTTTTTATTGAAATCGGAATCTAAGACTAACTGACTTTCAGAATCATAAAACTCGAATAACGATTTGTATGATTGGTGCCGTTCAGCAATTTTATTACCGAGGAAATATTCTTTTAGCGTCTTTTCATCTTCTAAAGAAGTATTGCCCTCAAAGTAATCATCCAACAATGAATCAACTAAATTAAAATGAAAATTGGATTCAAATTCGGAACTGAGCTTTGGGATAGCCTCCTGTGTAGAGTATTTAAAATACGGTATATAACTTTTATGCTTTTCAGCAATTTCGTTTGAATTAAAATATGCTTTCAAAATCTGTTCGTCCTCAACACTGGTCTCTCCTTCAAAAAAACTAACCATTACATCATCAATAATAATTGATTGAAGGTTTGTATTGAAATTTTCGGAAAGTTTCGCCCCCGCATCTGCCTTGAAAATATTGAAAATTGGGATATAAACAGTTAACTCTTTAGGAATGTCAGAACCTGCGAAGTAGGTACGCAACTGTTGCTCCTCTTGAATAGAGGTTTCTCCTTCGAAGTACTTTTCAACCAAATTTTTAATAAAATTAAATTCCATAAGAGTCTGAGTCTAATAATTTTTTACGAATTGTTTTTCGAGCACGATGCAGATTGACTTTCACCAGCTCCATGCTGATTTCAAGTGCTGCTGCAATCTCTTTATAACTAAATTGCTCTATGTCTCTTAGTTGGATTACGTTTCGTTGTGCTTCTGGCAATTCCTCAATCCATGCTTTGACATTTGACATGGTTTCGTTCAATTCAGCTTGTCGTTGAGCGTCAACCCCTGGATCTTTCCAATCCTGACCTTCTGGCATTTCTTTCAATCGGTTGTGAGCTGCACGTAGTTTATCAATTGATAAGTTACGAGTTACCCTCATACACCAAGCCTCTTTATTTTTTATTTCGTGGAATTGCTCCCTTTGCTTCCAAAGCTTTATAAAAACCTCCTGCACTATATCTTCGGCCTCCATCGGGTTTTTCACATATCGCATGGCGAATCTGTAAAGCTTATCTTTGATAGGGTTAATTGTATCGTTAAACAATTGTAAATCCATATCGCTGTATCGACGTTTTAATTAGAAAAAAAGTTAACTGTCTATATAAAAATAATTTAATCTTGTCTAATTCTTGGGTTTCTTATAAGCCAAAAAATCAATTTTCTAATAGATTTCTCAACTCAAATTTGACTTTCTTTTTGACTCCCTCTCTCTTTATCACCATACTTGTTTTTTTTCCTACTTTTCTTTTCAATCTTTTATTAATGCCTTTTAAGGAAAGAAATTTATATGGAATATTATTTAAACTCAAAATTTGATCGCCGGGTTTCAGCCCTGCTTCACCTGCTGGGGAGTCTCGCATTACGCTCTGTATCAAGTATTTACGCAATTTAAAACCAGTTGCAATTACCGAAATTCCACTCTTATCAAACTTAAATGGTTTGTAAAGGCGTTTATTCGGCTGCAAGTATAATTTATCTCTACGATAATCAATAATAACTTTAAATCTATCCAATATTTGATTTCCAATCAAACCGTTTTTTTTGAATAGATTTATTTCAATAGAATCGTTTTGTTTTACCTGAAAATTCATTGGAATATTTTTCAAATTGAATTGACCTATAGAGATTTCGGGCAAGAGACCAAAGTAACCTAATAACTGCCCACCAAGTCCACTTCCAATATTTCCAGGAACCGCATTTTCGGGAATTTGTATTGCCTCACTTTCGTCAGAATCCAACAGCAGAGTCACCCCTGCCCCAGAATCAATAAGCATAACAGATGCTTTCATTGGTTCTAAATTTTGAAGTACCAAATCAGATTTTATGAATGGTTTATTGTTTTTAACCATTATCGGAATCACTTTATGCTTTTTCTTAGGTTTGAAAAACTTGGGGTTGTGAATCGTTAGCCTCTTTCTTTTGTAATCAATTTCAACTACATACTTTCTTAAAAAATCACCTCCCAGAATGCCTTGGATATTTTGCCCTGTCAATTCTTCAAAAAGAAAATAATCTTCATCTAAAACAAGCATTTGAACATTCTCCTCCTCTAAGGCTCCAATTCTAAAATGAATATTTGTAACTAAATGAGCAATTAGCTCCCGATTCATATCTGCACCTACAATTTTGAACTTTTTGACATATTGGAAATTTAAAACTTCTGCAACTTCTTTCTTTGTCAAAATGCTATGTTCAGCTCCAGTATCTAATATGAATTTAAGTGGGAGTTTTTCATCTAACAAAATATCAACAAGGATGAAATTGTTAATGTATTCGAAAGCAACTGAAACTTTCTGTTGAGAAGCGCTAAACGTATTAAAAGACTGCGACCAAGCAATAAAATTGAAAGAAATCAATAGGCAAATGAAAAGAACCTTAATGAAAAGCCTTTCAAAAAAATGACTATGTTTCAATTCAATTTTCAAATTAAAGTGTATTAAATAATCGTAACGATTTTCTCTAAAAGAGTTCATAAATTTAGCCGAAAGTTCGTAGCATTTAAATATTTCGGATTAAATAGACTTTATCTCCAAGGTACTACTCCTTTTCACCTTGAGAAAAAATTTCTGCAAACAAATTAATGTTTTTTTGAGGAAAGGACAATTTTTGAAATACAGCTTCGCTATTCTTAGTTTTGGGCGTTCCAATGCTAATTTGAATTAGAAAAAACATACTTGCAGTAATTTATGAATCAATATCTTCAAACCAAAACGATCTTCACTCGACAAATCGACAACAAACCTTCTTTAAACTTAGGATTGATTGTTGTGATTCCTGCATACGATGAGCCGTTTTTGTTATTAAGTTTGATGTCGCTAAAAAAATGTGATTTGCCGGTTTGCGATATTGAAGTAATTGTAATTATTAATGATTCTGAGAAGACGGATGCAGACATAAAAAAAGGCAATTTTGAACTTTATAAGCAAGCAAATGATTGGGCTTTAAACAATTCAAAACCACGCTTGAAGTTCCATATTTTATACTTTCCAGATCTAAGTGCAAAACATGCTGGCGTCGGTTTTGCTCGTAAAATTGGAATGGATGAAGCCTGCTGGCGATTCGGGAAATTGAAAACCAGAAATGGCATCATCGCCTGTTTTGATGCAGATAGTAAATGTGAAACAAATTACTTCAAAGCCATTGAAACCCACTTTAAAAACAACCCAAAATCACCTGCATGCAGTATAAATTTTGAGCACCCTGTTTTTGGAGCCGACTTTGAGCCAGAGACTTATGCTGCCATCGTTGATTACGAATTGCACCTGCGGTATTTTGTTGAAGCACAGCGCTGGTCAGGTTTTCCTTTTGCCTATCAAACGATTGGTTCTTCGATGGCCGTTCGAGTGCATGACTATCAAAAACAAGGTGGAATGAATCGGCGACAGGCGGGTGAAGATTTTTATTTTTTACAAAAATTTATTGAACTGGGAAATTTCACGGAATGCAATTCCACAATCGTTATGCCCTCCCCTCGTCCATCCCATCGGGTTCCGTTCGGTACTGGAAAAGCTGTCAATGAAATTGTCAAGTCCAAAGGCGATTATGACACTTATGCGCCTGAGAGTTTCGTTGATTTAAAGGCTTTTTTTAAAAAAGTAGATGTCCTTTATAAAATTGAAGAAAATGAACTGAATGCTTTTTTAGAAAGTCTTCCAGAATCAGTCTCTACTTTTTTACAAACAATACAATTCAAAAAGAAAGTTATTGAAATTAAAAACAACACGACCAATCTTAAAGCATTTAGAAATCGATTCTTCCGTTGGTTTAATGCATTTCAATTGATGAAATTCATGCATTATTCAAGAGATAATTATTACAAAAACATTTCTGTTCAAGAAGCCTCAAAATGGCTTTTCAAAACATTGGATTTAGAAACCCACAAAGATAATTTGAGCTATTTAAAGACGCTGCGTTTAAAACAAAAAAACTCTTGAACGGGTTAGAGTCCAAGAGTCCAAACATAGTTTAAATGTTTATATGTGATGTACAAAACACCAACAATCTTAAATAGGGTTTAGATTAGGTGTGTACGTATTTTGATTCTAAAAAAACAATTGTTTGAAGTCAGGTCGAAGTTGAAAATTTCTTTTCCCTATCGGTCAATAAATTTTCAACTTCGACCTGACCAATTGTTTTTTTAGAAGTAATTCCTAAGCTCTATTAAGTTGTGGCAAACCTTGTTTTACCAACTCATAACTTCCAAATAATACGCCAACATAGAATAAATCCCCTGCCAAAGTATTCAAGAAGAATGGGAGTCCTGCTGAATATGCAGCAATCAAACCTGCGAATGAATCAGGGTAAACACCCATAATGTCCATCTGCCATGCCCCAAAATTGGTAACCAAAAAGAAAATCGACGAAGCCACTAAACTGGTTCCCATCAAATTTCCGAAGGAGATTTTTTGCAAAGTTTTAGTACCTAATAAAGTAATCGCAATCAAACTCACAAAAACCCAAGGTTGGCTAAACCATTGAAAACCGTCGTAATATTGAGCATAAACAACATTATCTAAAACCAAACTACTGCCCCAAAGTGCAATAAATGGAATTATGAACGCCCAATACTTTTTCATAAAATAAGCAGCTCCGAAAAGCGCCATGCCCGTGATAGGCGTAAAGTTCGGTGGATGAGGAAGAAATCGACTCAAAGCCGCTAACCCAATCATTCCTGCAATAATTCCGAACTGAAGTGTAATCTTTTTATTCATTCTAATAAATTAAGTATCAAATTGATTGCTGCAAAAATAGTCTATTGATGTCACTTTTTCCAGTAAAAAACGAAATGGCTTTTATTCTATTTCTTGAATTCGTTTTTTGAATAACAAAAGTGGTTTTTATCAAAATTTTAATTCAAAATTCTCAATTCCTAAATAACTCATTATCAATCGTTTAGCCAAAAATTTAACTTAACAATATATTTATGAGCTTTAAAATTTGGACTTTGTAAGTATATTCGCATCCCAATTTCGAAAAATGAATTTACTGCTAAATAGAATTACGAAAGCTGCGATTGCCGACCTACCTATGGTTATGGAAACCTTCATGGCCTGTACGGCTGAGCTAAAAAAGCACGGCATCAATCAATGGAACTATCAATACCCTGAGCCAACGGAAGTTTTAAATGATATCAAGGACGGAACCGTTTTTATTATAAAAAATTCTAAAAGGGTTGTTGCTTGCATTACATTGAACACGAAACAAGACATCCAATATAAAAAGGTAGATTGGGTACATAAAGATGCTAAGGTGATGGTCATGCATCGTTTGGCGGTTCACCCTGCTTCTCAGGGTTTAGGGTTTGCAAAAAAGATGTGTCAGTTTGCTGAAGAACATGCGCTCAAAAATGGCTTCAATTGTATCCGTTTGGATGCTTTTAGTGATAATCCTTCTTCTAATAGTTTATATCTCTCTTTGGGGTACGAGATCGCTTCTGGCATCTGTTATTACCATGATGTGAAGAAACCTTTTTATTGTTATGAAAAGGAATTGACAGGAAAGATTTCTAAATATTAAGCGATTAAGATAGGACACGGATTGAACGGATCCGAAAGGATTTAAACTGATTAAATCCGTTTTTATATAAAAAAATCCGTTGAATCCGTGTCCCTTCAACTACCCAACAATCTTCCTCAACCCTGCAATAAATGCCTCATTCGCTTCCTGCGTTCCAATCGTAACTCGAACACAATCAGGTGCTCCGAAGCCTTTCACTGGACGTGTCATAATGCCTTCTGTATGCATTCTTGATTCAAATTCAAGGTCGTTCATTTCTGGTTTTAGTAAAATGAAATTGGCTTGGCTTTTCCAATATTTGATACCGATTTTATCCAATTCTGGATAGAGATATGCTTTTCCTTTGTTGACTAAATCTACTGTTCGTTTGATATGGTCCTCGTCATGCAAGGCAGCCATTGCCGCTTCCATAGAAAGTGTATTAATAAAAAACGGCCTTCTTCCTTGACTTACATATCGAGCGATTTCTTCGGTAGAATACGCATAACCTACTCTCAAACCAGCCAATCCATAAGCTTTTGAGAAACTATTGACAGCGATTACTTTTTTGCCTTGTTTCACATATTCGTAACCTCTTACAAAATCAGGAGCAGTCGCATATTGGTAATAAACTTCATCGTAAACCACAACCAGATGATCTGGAACGCGGCTGATGAGTTCATCCATTTTATGTTTTGGAATGTAAGTTCCTGAAGGATTGTTGGGTGAGCAAGTCCAGATGATTCGCGTTTTGTCTGTAACAGCCGCCATGATTCCATCTACATCCAATTCAAAATTATCTCCTTTCAAAGGAACATCAATCGCTTTTGCACCTACTTTTTCTGGAAACATTCTGTATGGACCAAAGCCTGGATTGGAGAAAATACATTCAAGCCCCTCCCCCAAAATAGTATTAGTAATCAGTTGCAATATCCCTACTCCACTGTTATCCGTTATAAATTGATTGGGTGATAATTCTCCATTATAAAAATCACTCAACGCATTTCTAAATCTCAAATCGGTATTGTCTGGATATTCGTTGAGATCTCCAACGTGTGTTTTGATGGCTGCAATCGCCAAAGGCGACGAACCCAACATGTTTTCATTAGAGGAAAGTTTATAAATTGGTTTTTCAGAAACGATTTCGCTTCTTGATTTTCCACCTTTATATTCTGGACCCTTTGGTGTGAGGTAGTCTTTGAAGATTGAGATTTTTTCTTTTATCATTTGATGGAAACTATTTTGCGTTCAATTACGCTTTAAAAATATACATTATTTGCCTTTCTTATTAAGAAACAAAAACTAAATTTGCGTTCTAATAAAAAATGTGAAAGTAAACTTAGATTTTTTCGCATTCAAGGCCCGGTAGTTCAACTGGATAGAATTTCGGACCTGCCCGACAAGCGGAGCAGGCGGGTTTCGGCTCCGAAGACAAATTTAGAAATATGATTTACGTTTATGTACTTTATAGCTCGACATTTGATAGAATTTATATTGGTATGACAAATAATCTTGAAAGAAGATTTAATGAGCATAACAAAGGTCAAAATAAATCAACTAAAGCTTATATACCCTGGAATCATATTCATACTGAAGAATTTGAAAACAGGCAATTAGCAAGAAAAAGAGAAATATATTTAAAATCATTCAGAGGCCGAAAACTTATTAGAAACGTTTTTGTTCCTGAATTCAAGGCTCGGTAGTTCAACTGGATAGAATTTCGGATTTCGGCTCCGAAGGTTGCAGGTTCGAACCCTGCCCGGGTCACTTAAAAAAGTCTCTTCAATATTTGAAGAGGCTTTTTTTTCTGTCTGAATCAGGATTTGCAGGATCAGCCTTCGGCGGACACGTTATAGAATTTTCAGGATTAGATTGGAGTAAACTTCTAATTTTAGAAAAGGACTAAACTTAAATTTTCAACCAAAAAAAAATCCGCGAAAACCCGCGTTCATCCGCGTCATCCGCGTTCCTCTAAATCGCTCTGTGCAAGGCTAAAATCGATTTGGCTCAGCTTCTTTCACCATATTATAAACAGCCTCAAAAACATCCTCTGCATTCGGTTTCCCAAAATAATCACCATCCGATCCATACGGTGGACGATGCTCTTTTGCACTGATAGTCAATGGTTTAGAATCGAGATAACGATATCCACCCTGCTCTTCCAATACTTTTTGCATCATAAAAGCAGAACCACCTCCAGGCACATCTTCATCCAAAAAGACAATACGATTCGTCTTTTTTAAGGACTCTACAATTTGATTTTCTAAATCAAAAGGAAGTAAAGTTTGGATATCAATCAATTCAACAGAAATGCCATATTCAGAAAGCATATCCATAGATTTTTGAGCTATTCTGATACATGAACCGTAGGTCACAACAGTCACATCAGTTCCATCTTGAAGCGTTTCTACCATTCCAAGCGGAACGGTGAATTCGCCAATATTATCAGGTTGTTTTTCGCGTAAGCGATAGCCATTCAAACACTCAACTACAATTGCTGGGTCATCACTTTGAAGTAAAGTATTGTACATCCCAGCAGCTTGGGTCATATTTCTTGGAACACAGATATACATGCCTCGCAAAGAACCCAACATCATACCCATTGGCGACCCTGCATGCCAGATTCCTTCCAATCTATGACCACGAGTTCTGATGATTGCAGGTGCTTGCTGAATGCCATTTGACCTCCAACGCAACGTTGCCAAATCATCTGTCAACGGCTCCAATCCATAAATCAAATAATCTAAATATTGTATCTCAGCCAATGGTCTCAAACCTCTCATCGCCATTCCGATAGCTTGCCCCATAATCGTCCATTCACGGATTCCGGTATCGAAAACTCGTTTGATGCCGTACTTCTTTTGCATACCCATGAATCCTTGATTCACATCACCGATATCACCAACATCTTCTCCGAAAGCATGAAATGATGGGTAGTTTTCTAAAATATAATCGAAGTTTTGATTTAGTACTTGAAAACCCGTAACCATCGGTGAGTCATCTGAATATTGAGCTGGAACAATAGGAATTTTCAGTGCAGATTTATCTGAATTACTGTATAAATTGCTTGCGTAAGTTTCACTTCCTTCTGCCATTCGTTCATCAA
>CALLVG010000068.1 GCA_938010715.1 uncultured Saprospiraceae bacterium | reverse complement strand
ACTTGGCCAGAAGTAGCTGCTGTCGGTAGAACTGAGGAGCAGCTCAAAGAAGCAGGAGTTGCTTACAAATCAGGTAAATTTCCATATAGAGCATTGGGAAGAGCAAGAGCAAGTACAGATATTGAAGGTTTTGTAAAAGTACTTTCTGATGCTACGACTGATGAAATTTTAGGCGTACACATGGTTGGCGCACGTGCAGCAGATATGATTGCAGAAGCAGTGGCTTTGATGGAATTCCGAGCATCAGCAGAAGATGCAGCTCGTATGAGTCATGCGCATCCTACTTTTACTGAGGCATTCAGAGAAGCATGTTTGGGAGCAACTGGAGATCGGATGATTCACGTTTAGCAAAAATATTGAAAGTCTTCGATTTTACGCATAAAAAAAATGCTACTCAACATGAGTAGCATTTTTTTTTTATACGTTGATTTGGAAGTTGAACTTTCAACTCTTAACCTTAATTGAATCGAATCTCATCTTTATTCGCATCAAAAAACTTGTATTGGTTCAAATGGTAATTGTTTTCTTCATCAATTTTTATCCATTTATAATATTTTCTCAACCAACGCATCTGAATGCTTGGCCAGCCTCTTTTCAAATAAGCAGCTGCGTATGGATGTGTTTTCAAATTAATCGTAGAGTTCGGACGAGATTGCAAAATGAATTGTAAATCACGTTCAATATTTTCCATTAGTAAAATAGAAGCATTGATTTTACCTGAGCCAGCGCAAGTCGGACAATTCTCAGAAGTATTGATCTTGACAGCAGGCCTTACTCTTTGACGCGTAATTTGCATCAGACCAAACTTACTCAATGGCAAAATTGTATGTTGTGCACGGTCAGTTTTCATGAATTCCTTCATTGCTCTGAGGAGCTCTTTTCTGTGTTCATTGACCCGCATATCAATGAAGTCAATAATAATTAACCCACCGATATCACGCAATCTCAATTGACGCGCAATCTCTGCAGCCGATTCCATATTGACATTCAAAATTGCTTGTGCTTGATCTGTGCTTGGCATTTTGTGACCACTGTTTACGTCAATCACGTGCATTGCCTCGGTTGATTCAATGACCAAGTAAGCACCGCTACTCATAGTAGCTGTTTTCCCAAAGGAAGACTTAATCTGTCGCGTAACACCCATCGCCTCAAAAATCGGTTTACCACCTTTGTAATGGTTTACGATTTTGGTTTGACTTGGTGCGATAGAGCGCATGTAGTCCTTAATATTGCTATAAAGTTGCTTATCGTCAACCGTAATTTTACTGAACTGATCCGTCAACAAATCCCTAAGAATGCTCGATGTTTTATCCAACTCACTCAGTAATTTAGCTGGAGGTTTAGCATTTTTTAATTGGTTAAAAATGCTTTCCCACTTTTCTAAAAGACCGCTTAATTCTTCGTGAAGTTCAGCAACTTTTCTGCCTTCTGCTGCTGTTCTGGCAATTACACCAAAGTTTTTTGGTTTGATACTTTCTATCAAGACGTTGAGCCGCTTTCTTTCGTCAGGGTTTGCTATTTTTTTAGAAACAGCAATCACATCGTTGAAAGGTGTCAAGACCATATAACGGCCAGGAATAGTGATTTCACAAGTCAATCTTGGCCCTTTGGTAGAAATAGGTTCTTTTAAGATTTGCAGCAAAATCTGCTGTTTCTTATCCAAAACCTGATCAATCTTACCTGTTTTAATAATATCTGGTTCTATTTTAAAATTATCTAAACGATAATTATTGATAGAGCCACTAACAGCACCATTAGTGTATTTGTTAAGTGAGCGCAACTTTGGCCCAAGGTCGGTATAATGCAGAAATGCATCTTTTTTGTGCCCAATATCTACAAACGCAGCATTGAGCCCCGGCATCAATTTCTTGACTCTTCCGAGAAAAATATCGCCTACTGAAAATTTTTCATTCGTTTTCTGGTAGTGTAGTTCTGCCAACTTACCTTTTTCAAGGAGGGCAATCTCAACTTCTGTAGGCGTGGAATTAATTACTAATTCTTTTTCCACTGCTTCGATATTTGAAAGCCATACCAAAGAGGCATAGCTTCATGATTGAATCTAAATGCTCAACAAAGAAATCTCCTTTATATAAAATCGAAGAGGAAAAATATCGGAAGGATATATTTAGATGTGGTATGGGATGAGGTTCAGCGTTCTAATTGGCTGAATTTTCTTTTCGATTTGGCGTGGGTTTCTAAATCATTCACCTCAAAATATCATGCTTCACAAGGGGTGCCTCTTTTGGGCTAAAAAATTTCCGAATAATTCCTTCTTAGTTAGAATAGTGGGGAAATCAGCTTCGAAAAGCTGATTTCCCCTGGAGTATTGTTCCTATGTTTTTTCTAAAATAGATAGAAAAAGCACTTAATTATTTCTTCTTCTTATGTCTATTCTTTCTTAGTCTCTTTTTTCTTTTGTGCGTCGCAATTTTATGACGCTTTCTCTTTTTTCCGCAAGGCATACGCGTTTACTTTTTTTAAAATTTAATAAATGAAATTAATTTAATTTGCTACACATATTCTCAAATGTAGCAGCCTTCTCCTCAATTCTCAGTTCTTTATATGTTTTTGCCAAAAGGCAAACAACGTCTTTGTTCTTATTATCAATCGAAAATGCTTTTTCCAATCGTTCTTTTGCTTTTTCAAATTGACCTGTTTTGATGGCCAATCTCCCAAGGCTACTCAATACTAATGGATTTTCTGGATGCTTCTTTGATAAATCAACCAGCATCAATACACCTTTCATCGGGTTGTTCGCTGGAGGATTCTCCGTATAACACAACGATAGATTGACCCGATTGGTTGTGTTTGACGGGTTAATAGATATTGCTGTTTCAAATGCATTGACTGCTCTTTCTGTACAAAAGTCTTTTACCTTCTGTTCTTCAGCACGTTGAATACAAATCGCATAGGTTGTTCCAGCAATTGACCAAGTTTCTTCAGTTTCGCTCAATGCCGCCACCTCTTCTGCTCGATAACCTGCTATGTCCGCACGGCCAATTCTGTACCATTCACCCGAAAGTCTTTTCAAAGCAGAAATCTTGGATAGTGTATCATTCTTGGCATCTGCTAATCCTTTTTCGAGTGCCAAGATGAAATTTGCATCCTCTGAACTCAAATTTGCTTTGGCTTCTTTTTCAAGTGCACCAATATTTGAACTTTCAGATTTTAATACTCTTTCCTTTTCAATTTCTTTTTGTTTTGGAGGTGTCGTTTCACAACCAAAGTACATGACAAACAAAAGTAACGTAAATGAAACACAAATTATCGTTTGTAATTTTGTCATGAATTTTTATTTCCTATTTTTCTTCCTTAGGAAGAGAATTTACATTTTCTTTCACGTGATCTACAAATATTTTTGCAGGTTTGAATGATGGCACGTAGTGTTCAGGAATCACAACTGATTTTCCTTGCTTGATATGTCTCCCTACCTTTTTAGCTCTTTTTTTGATAACGTAAGAACCAAATCCCCTGATGTAAACATTCTCACCACTCGAAAGGGTGTCTTTGACTTCAGTGAAGAAACTTTCCAGCGTAACAAGTACATCTACTTTAGGTACACCTGTCTTTTCGGATATTGCAGCTACAAGGTCAGACTTTCTCATTGCTATATAGTTGATTTTGAACGAGTTATGGAAATAATAGTCGCGGTGGTTTTAACGGACGGCAAATGTCGCAATTTATTCTTTCAATTGGAAAAAATAAATGAATTTCTTTGATCTTTTTTGCTCGTTATCAATGAGTTACAGTTGTAATATTGAATAATTTGTTACGAAAAACGCGCTTTTTTTAGCGATTAATTTTTTTTCGAAAAAGTATTTTTTTTTATGCTTTTCCTATCCCTCTTTTCAACAAAAATTGTTCGTCAAGTGTTAATCTATATAAAAAGCAAAATATGCATTTGTGAACAGAGCAATAATTTTATACCTTTAGTGCACTAATGAAATACCCGATTGATATGATGAGAACCTTACTTTTATTTTCGTTTTTACTAATATCTTTTGTTGCTTCTGCGAGCAATGAACTGCCCAATGAGCGGTTTTGGGATCCACCAAAGGTTTCTGTCTTTCCAAATCCGACATCAGACTTTTTTGGAATTTCTAATTCTACAGAGGTAGCTCAAATAGCGATTTTTAATTTGGTAGGAAAAGAGATGCGTAGTTTCAAAGCAGAAGATGGAATAAAATATAACGTAAGTGATTTACCAAACGGTATGTATTTAGTACAAATGACTAATCACAAAAAGAAAATAATTAACACCCAAAGACTACATAAGAGGTAACATAATTCATGAGATTACTTACTTTTTCGAAAGCCCTCGCAATCTTTTTGCGAGGGCTTTCTCTCTTTCAATAGTCCGTGAAAAAAAATGAGTTAAAATAAAAGCGGGCAAAATCCGATTTTTGTAGTTCCTACACAACAAAGAGGATTTTACCCATGAGCGTCGAAACACTCACGGCAAAGATATTGAGCCGGATACCAAAAATTG
>CALLVG010000067.1 GCA_938010715.1 uncultured Saprospiraceae bacterium | reverse complement strand
AAGATTTTAGTGAAAAAATTATCGTTTTAAAAACAGTGACTTTTTGACAATTCTCGTGAGAGCCTCCTTCCGCTTCAGGGCAGGATTGATTGGTTCTATTTTTCCACAAGATTTTATTCTTTTACAAAAAAGATTGCCTTTTGTTATGTTCAAAATTAACGGTGACGGAACTACGTCCCTTAATCGGTTTTATCTCACTTTTTTCTACAAACGGTGACGACCCGCTGGGTCTTTTTATGTGATAAAGTCTGTAGGACTGACTCCGTTTGTGGAAAATTGGTTCAAAATGATTGAGAAAAGGACGTAGTCCTGGCACTGTTAATTTTGTGATTCGGAAAATCATATTTTGGTAAAATCCACTTTTCCCTTAGAACCAATCACCCCTGTTCCAAAGGGGGACAGTTTCCATGCTTAATTTTATATTTTCAAAAAGCTAAGGCAATGGGTAAAAAATAACTTACCCATTGATGTTAGTAAAAGAGTAATAACTTTGAGAGAAAAATTTCGGGAACAAACCACGTCTCGAAATCTCGATTTCACAATTTCGAAAATCTTTGATGAAAAAAATTTGGATTTTGTGCTCCACGACTTTTGTCCAAGAATCAGCAATAATACTCCTATTAAGAAAAACGAAAAAAGGGATAAAAGCACGCGGCTTTTATCCCTTTTATTCTTTAATAACCTATTGGTTAATTCTTAGAAACAGAGTCAACTACAGATTTGAAAGTTTCTGGGTGATTCATTGCTAAATCCGCCAACACTTTTCTGTTTAAGCCAACTTCTTTCTGAGCAAGGTTATGTATCAATCTTGAATAAGTTGTACCATTTTGTCTGGCACCTGCATTGATACGAGCAATCCATAATCTTCTGAATGCTCTTTTCTTCAATTTACGGCCTGTGTAGGCGTATTGAAGACCTTTCTCGACAGCGTTTTTAGCTACCGTGTACACTTTACTACGTGCACCCCAGTAACCTTTTGCCATCTTCATGATTTTCTTTCGTCGTTTCCGTGAAGCCACGGAATTTACTGAACGAGGCATATGTCAATTGATTTTAGTGCAGTACAGGGGAAAATTTTATCCGCTTTGAAACCTGTACTCTCGTTAAAAAAATAGTTTTGAAAAATTACTTAATCCTTTGATTAAGTCTTACATACAAAGTAATCGCTTCATTCTCGCTTCATCCGCTACGCTAACTAAAGTAGAACCTCTCAAATTTAATTTTTGACGTTTACTTCTGTTACGCAATCTGTGACGCGTATTTGCCTGAAACCGTTTTACTTTGCCCGATCCAGTAATTTTGAATCGTTTCTTCGCACTTGAGTGCGTTTTCATTTTAGGCATAATAAAATATATTTCAATATGAAAATAAAAAAGTACCGACGGAGGGAATCGAACCCTCACTCACTTGCGTGAACTGGATTTTGAATCCAGCGCGTCTACCAATTCCGCCACATCGGCATGTGGTTTTTAGGTTAACTTTTCAACCTAAATGCCTTCAATTTTCGAAGGCGGGCGCAAAAGTACCTATTTTTAATAGATTCTGCAATAGATTTTTGAAAGATATTTCAGAAAATTATTTCAATCAAAAAAAGGTTCTAATTCGCTATTTTATATTTTAGCAAAATGCCTTGATCGACCCTCTCAGAATCTATTAAGGTAAAACCGTTTTTTTTCAAAATAGATTCAATTTCGTGTTGAAACATTGCCTTTTTACATCCCATTTTACGCTCATGCAAAAAAGAAGGCTCTGACTCTATCAATATCAACTCACCATCGGCTTTCAATGATTTTTTTATGGAAGCTAACATGGCTTTCTTCTTTTTGAAATGATGAAACGATAATCTCGCTATTATTTTGTCGAGGTTTTTGCCTTCAAGCCCTGTTCGTTTTTTGGTACCTTTCAATATTTGGATGGTATTAGAAGTGTCAATGCTTTTAATTTTTTTTGATTTGAAATTCATTACTTCCAACTGAATTTCCCCTATTTCTGTCATATAAAGTTCAAGGTCTTTGAAAATAATTGACCACAAAAAAGCAATCTCTCCAGAACCTGCTCCCAGATCAGCAATTTTATCACCATCATTTATACCTATAAAAAGAACCTCGGCCAGAAAGTCGGTTTTGGGATTGATACCGTAAGGGAAGTCTGGTTTCAAAATTTGTTGAAATACTAATCCAAATAGGTCTAAATTTTCCTCCACAATTTTCATTTCTAATGGAGAAAAAGTACTGAAAATGGATTTTTTCCCCAACTTATATTTTCTAAAATTTTCATAAATATTTTTATTAGAATACTTTTTCCTTAGCTCCTTTAAGGATAGATTCTTTACGATTTTGAGGGTTTCGTCGTAGTCATTTCCAGATTTTTCTAAAGTGGCTTTTATGTATGCTTCTAAATTCGCGTAGGTATTATTGACCAATTCACTTCGGTAATCTGCGATTCCTTTGATGATTCTTTTTCGGAGGGCGGCTTCATCATTTGTTTGAGCAGTCCCGAAGTTCAAAACAAAGACCAATTGTAGAAAAACCAGTAAGAGCTTATTCATAATTTTGTTCTTTTTCACAAAAATACAATCCCGAATTTTCTTTACGAAAATTCGGGATTGTAAATAGCCTTTAGAGCTTGTTTAAATTTCTATCAATTGGCTACAGGTAGCAAATTTAATTTTTCCTTCTAAGTATTACTCAAAAAATAACTTCCCTCTTCAATTCAAAAAATTAGCTCGAAAAACCTCATTATCAATCACTTTTCCTTCACTAATTTTTTGAAATCAGGAACTTATTTTTTGAGCGTTCCTAAATCTTTACATTCTTCCTTTTTTCCATTCCATTCGCCGTCGCAATGGCAAAACATTTATTTCAAAAGGACATGATCCCACAGGTGTAGCAAGTCCCCACCCTGTAAGGACATGAAAGTAGGCATCTTTTATACCTGGTTGAACATATTCTAATTCAGGTTCTACGGCTACTCCGTCATTTGAAAAATTGAAATCACAATCTGGATAATTAGAAGCTGCGCTAAAATCAGCTGAATTCACGACTGCTCTTCCGTTAGCACCAATAGTCACTGTGAAGTTTTGAGGTCGATAGTCATCACATCCTGCGCTTGGATCTGTTGCATTTTTTGTATTAGAATCTATGTGGAAAATTACATCCTCAAAGAGCTCAGAGGCAGAAAGCTGGAGAGAAAATATCATCATTGATGCAAAAACCAATGTGTACTTTTTAAAAAAGTTGGTATTCATAAATCATAGTTTTTTTTAAAATCTAATAATCAAAGATACAAAAAATTGTATGGCAAATCGATCACTATATTTGGGTAATAACAAAAAGGAGCATTCTAGGGAATGGTTCAGAAATAGTTTGTAGCGTAACGAATGCTTATTTTTTTTGCTAATCTATCGCGGCGGCGGACGGTTCTTTTTTTTAACGCGTATCCCGATTTCACATAGGGAAAAAGTAGCGGAAAAGAAGTAAGTAGCCTAACTCAAATAATCGACACATTTTTGACAAACAAATTTTTCGCTACCCTGCGTTAAAAAATATTTCCGTAGCGCGGCTATGCAAAGATTTTTTGCCTTGGTTAGCAAAAAATCTGCTCTGTCAGAAATGACGATTATT
>CALLVG010000066.1 GCA_938010715.1 uncultured Saprospiraceae bacterium | reverse complement strand
TTTTATTTGAACTACATAAAACATTTAAGATTATACAATATAAGGAATGGTTCAAAAATAAATTTACATTCCTTTGATTGTTCTTTTTCCCTTCTGCTGCATTGAAAAGCTTCGTAGATGCCTTGCATCGCCTATGTTTTTCGCCTTGCAGAAAAAAAAAATAACGGCCCATAGAAACGCAATTTATTGCTGAACCATTCCATAGAAATATGAAACGGAAAATGAAGGACGGATGACCGAAATAAACAAATCATCTTAACACCAATACTTTTCTTCGTAAAGCGCCTTTCATTATTCGTAATTTGTCATCCGAAAAAAAAATTATGATTAAAAAATTATCACTCTTTATTTTCACAATTCTGATTTTTAATGCTTGCTCAGAACCACAACCAAAAAGAGTAACGGTTCAAAAAAAAGCAAAAACTCAAACCTCAAAAATCTCTGTAGAAGAATACGCTAAAATGGGTATTTCAGAAGAAAGCATCAAAAATCTAAATGCCATTTCAGTTGGTGCGCCCGCACCAGATTTTACTGCCAAAGATCAAGCAGGAAATTCAATTCAACTCTCTCGCTTGACACAAAAAGGAGATGTTGTTTTGGTTTTCTACCGAGGCTTTTGGTGTGGCTATTGTACTAAATATTTAGCCACTTACGTGGAAAAATTAAAAACACTTGAAGCCAAGGGCGTAACGGTTTTGGCCATTGCCCCAGAGGGCGAAAAGAACATCACCAAAACAATCGAATCAACCGAATTAGAGATTCCATTTATCAGCGACAACGACCATGAAATCATGGATAAATACGGCGTCGCATTTAAAGTAAATGAAGATTACAATCAAAAGGTAAAAAAATATAAAAGCCAAACGTTAAACGAAATTAACGGACAAGAAGAAGCTTACTTGCCAATCCCAGCAACCTACATTATCGGAAAAGATGGAAAGGTTAAATGGGCACATTTCGACCCTGATTATAGCAAGCGCGCTACGGTTGAGGAGGTGATGGCCAACCTTTAGAACAGTCGGCAGTTTTTCAGTTGGCAGTTTTGCAATCGCCAGTTTTTCAGTTCACGCTAACTGTGCTGCCGACTGAAAAACTACCAATTAAAACTTATCATTAGACTTTATCCTAAAGTATTTAGTATGCAAGCAAATACTTCTTTTTCCGCTACTTTTCCCCGATGTAAAATCGGGACACGCGTTAAAAAATAGAACCGTCCGCCGCCGCGGATGCTTAGATTTTTTGCCTCAATTAGCAAAAAAATAAGCATTCGTTGCGCTACAAACTATTTCAGAATAAAGTCTATTAAAAAAGGAAAAATGTTCAAGACAATCTTCAAAATAATAAGCGTCCTATTGCTGCTCATTGCGCTGTACGCTGCTTATAATTATAAATTGGTCAAACGGGTTTACCATTCCATTACTTTGTTTGATGAAGGGGTCATTGTTCAAAACTTTCAGAACATGGCAGACATTGTCGATGTCCGTGTTTTGGAACCAGCTGCACTACCCTACCAATGGCCACAAAGGCTTGATTATCAGCTAATTGACACGTTTAATTTTAAAGATTCGCTTTTTAAAGTGAACGAATATTTTGACCATACCAAGACAGAAGGCTTCATGGTCATTCATAATGACACATTGATTTTTGAGGAATATTACAATGATTTAGAACCAGACGAAACGCATATTTCTTGGTCTGTTGCTAAGTCATTTGTCTCGACCATGTTGGGTATTTTACACGATGAAGGCAAGTATCAATTGATGGATCCAGTCACTAAATATCTACCTGAACTAAAAGGAACAGGTTACGATGGAGTGCCCATCAAATACATTTTGCAGATGAGTTCTGGCGTTGGATATGATGAAGATTATGGTGATTTCAATTCAGATATTAATCGGTTCGGACGTGCCTTTGCAGCAGGGTCGCCTTTGATTGATTTTACTAAAAGTCTAAAACGTGCGCGTGAACCTGGCACCTACAATCACTATGTGAGCATCGACACACAGGTGTTAGGTTTTTTAATAAAAAAACTGTCTGGAAAATCGGTTACAGCATTCATGAAAGAACGCATTTGGGAACCGATGGGCATGGAATATCGAGGCGAATGGATTGTTGACAACACGGGCATGGAAATGGTTTTGGGTGGACTCAACGCATCACTCCGCGACTTTGCCAAATTGGGTTTACTTTATCTTAATGAAGGTCAATTCAACGGCAAACAAATCGTCTCTGCCGAATGGGTAAAAATGGCAACCACTCCAGATGCGCCTCATCTCATGCCTGACCAAACAGAGCTATCCTCCAATCATCATGGATATGGTTTTCAGTGGTGGATCCCGCAGCATGATGAAGGTGATTTTTTTGCGGTTGGAATCTACAATCAATTCATCTACGTGCAGCCATCGAAGGGTTTGGTGATTACTAAATTATCTGCCAATCATCATTTTAAAAAACAAAGACAGATTACAAAAGATATTCACTTGGCGATGTTTAAGGCATTTGCGAGGGATTTTGAAAATGAGGAAATTTTGATTGAGGAATAATTTTTTTTTCAAATTATAACATTTTTTTTTCGCATAGAATCAGGAGCGCCCCGGCAGAGAAAAAAGATTTCACAAAAATCATCTCTGCAACTGACAAACTTCATCTACCCGATAGTTTAAGTATTCAAGAACCACTGGATTCAGTTTGCAACTGGATTCAATTATCTGCCCATCTGTGCAGACCCTAAACATAGAAAAAGCCTACAAAAATTACATTTTGTAGGCTTTAAACACAATCTGATAATCAGGTTGTGGAGTCGGCGGGAGTCGAACCCGCGTCCAGAGAAAGCAACTAGCAACTTTCTACATGCTTAGTGATTGTTTAGATTGTCGAGAAAAGGGAAGGCACATTCACAAACCGATCCTTTTCCGTATTTTCAAGTTTTTCCGTCAGCCGATAGCAGAAACAGATCTATCGATTCAAGCTCGCAAGGTTATGATGGGTGGCGCACTGTGTAACGAGCATCAAGCACGGGACCCACAAGCTTACTAATCTCTAAGATTAGGCAGCAAGAGCATAGCGATTATTGCCATGTAAAAAATTGTTTGATTACCAGTTTTTGCGGAGATAAGCAATCTTGCTCCGGCATGCTTATTACAAGAAGGACAATCCTGTCGATTCCATTACGACCCCTTTTTTGTATAGCAGAGATTGAGATTTTGAGAAATTGAGATTTTGAGAGGGGTAAAAAAAATCAATCTTTATCAATTTATTCAAACGTACAAAGCGACGTTCCTCTCATACTCTATATTCTCGCGCCTCTCTTTCCTCTAAGAAAGCGCAAATTAACTTCTTTTCAACACCTAAAAAAAGGAAATGAAGAAAAAAGAACAGACTTATTTTTTTTAAACAATTTTAGTTTTAGAAAGGTTCCGAAGCGGGAAAGGTGAGTGAGACCTAATGATAGTGAAGTTTAATGTTTTAACCAGTCCTTTGTTTTGGAATTGTGAAGCCCGCAAAAAAAGGAAAAAATGTTTCTTGTTATGGTAAAATTGTGCTATAAGTATTACTCAAAAAATAACTTCGCTCTTCAATTCAAAAAATTAGCTCGAAAAACCTCATTATCAATCACTTTTCCTTCACTTATTTTTTGAAATCGGGAACTTATTTTTTGAGCGTTCCTAAATTAATTTCAATTAATGATTTAAATCAGAGCTATCAGCTGTAGTGCTATTCATTGCACTTACTAAGCTTGCACATAATGCGATAAGGAGTCCGAATACTAACATGCCTGTAGTTTTTTTTGAGTTTCTAAAATAGTATGTCTGCTATCTACAGGGGGAACGCGAAAAAAATGGGTTACATTTCACTTTAAAAAAATGCAAATATCATGCCTGACCGAGATTTCAGTGGTGGAAAATTGAATATCGCAGGTAAAAATCCCTAAACGATGGTAGATATTATTTTTTTACAGAATGTAAAATATATCTCTTTGGGTAAGAATTCAAAATCAAATATAGAACACATTTACAATAACTAACATGTGTTGGCGTGTTAATATTGCATAAAGAGGGGCAGTTTACCCTAAAGTAGGTAGTAAGATTGGGTAGAAAGTGGTGCCAAGTTGCCAGATTGCCGTGGTTGCCATTGTTGCCGAGTTGACGTGGTTGCCGAGTTGACGTGGTTATCAGATTGCAAATATTAAACTATTAGTAGTAGGTCTATGGGTTTTGATCAAATTGAGAATTCACGAAGGTAATTCTCCTCTCTCCAATAGAACAATAATTTTATTTGCAATTGTTAAGAGCCTAACTCGGCAACAATGGCAACTCGCTAAAACCCATTAAAAGCATTCAAATTTCGCTGTTGATAGGGAACTTCGATAAACCCGAGAGTACCAGGTTTAACTCTTAAGAAGAAGCTATACGTACCGCGAGCTGGCTGCCAACTCAAACCAGTTTCCCAACAGTGCAGGTCGCGGTAAAATCTAAAACTTGGATAGACAAAACTTTTATTGACAAAATCATAGCTTAAATTATCTACTCCAACGCTCCAATGTGGCGTAATCTGTAAATCACCTCTCAACCGAATAGAGTTGGCGCGTATTCTAAAAGTATCTCTTTTTTCTCCGATTTCTCCAATTCTTGAATATTCGAAGGTTACGTTGTGGCTTAACGAAAAGCCATCAAACAAACTCCAAAAATCTTCAATTTCGCCAATGCTACCAAGTGATTTCTCCTTTCTTTCTTTTTCTCTTTGCTTTTTTGCTTCTATCGGATCTTCCTCCTCTTTTTCTTTTCCTTTGACCCAGCCACGTATTTGTCTCACCGTAAATCGGTTGGTAATTGGTAAAGTAGCATTTACAAAATCAAACAGCCGTCGGTTTTTTGAGCGATTCCAAGTCAGTTGATTGACCCGTCTTCCTGCGGCAGTTCGTTCGTATGGATCAAATCGAGCAGTGATTGCGATATTTAAAAAATTACGAAACCAATTACCCCTCAGTCGAGCAGAAATCGGTGACCACTCCAAGGAATCGGCTGCAAAGTTGTAATTTCCATTAAAAGACAATTCCTCCAATAGATTCTTGTATTGCATAGAAGAATCTCGATCTAAGAATTTAGCTTGAAATACATTGGACATTCCATAACCTACTGCGAATTGTTCACCTGAAATATTGGGCGTACCATATAATCCACCAGGAACAAATCTGCTATACCCTTCAAGGGAATCAATATCAAAACGATTATCAAAACGGACGCTGTCAATAAATCGTTTTTGGTTGTAATTTGGAGAATAATTGAGCGAAATAGTAGGTTTCCCAAAATGACGAATCCCTCTCAATTTTCCTTTTTTAAATAAAATCGTGCTAAAAACATCAAACGAAGTACTCACTCCTCCACTCATCTGCAAAGCATTGGCCCAAGTGTCGAGGGTATCAATCGTTTGTTCTCCATAAAGCGTATCGTAGTTGATTGTAAAAGCTGCTGGATCGTCGATTTGAAAAGTAGTATCACGAGGAATTATCTGGGTTCTCGGATCAAAATTAATTTTTCGCAACTTTGGTAATAAGGTGTGTGAAATATTAAAATTTGGCGTTACTCTGAAATATTTGAGGAGGTTAAAAGTGGTATTCCCATCCAATCTATGTTGCGCACCGTAATCCATCTCATCTAAAATTTGTAGTGCTGAACCTTTCAAAAACGTACTATCTGTTGACTGATACCGATTTTTTGCATTCGCTTTGTAGGTAAATCCAATTTTTTCAAACCAACGCTCCGCTCCTATCGCATTTTTTCTTTTGAAAGGATAAACCCTTCTCATATTAAAATCGAGATTTGGAAAATTGATGGTAATAAGTTCAGTACGATTATTTTGATTGTGGTCAAAAGAAGCTGTTAAATTCCAAGGTTGATCAAGCGGAGTATAGGTGAAATTCAGCCGTGAATTCAATTCATTATTCAAAACACTTCTGGCATCGTTTCTAAAAATTCTTTGATAATCACCGATTGAAAGATTGATATTTCCACCAAAAAATCGAGTCGGATGCGCTGTTCTTGCTTGATTGTGTCGCCAAACAATATTGTAAGAATTTGATTTTATAATCGAAGCATCACTTTGCTCTTCTGGGACAGAGCCAAAGTCAAAACTAAAAGTACCGTCGTATTTATATCGTTTTTTGTATTGTGAACGGGCATGGAATCCCCATCTATTTTTAACATAATAATCTGCGGTCAACTGCAAATTGAAATGCTCCCCTATCGGCGTAAAATATCCGATATTAGAAATCCCAAACCCATATCGTGGGTCAAATTCATAATCTCTTGGAATAATGACCCCTGCCTGAGCCGTGCTCGCAATCGGAAAAAATCCAAAAGGCAACCAAAGTGGGGTCGGAACTCCTCCAATTTCAATATTGGATGGCCCTACTACTACTGTTTTATTTGGAATAATTTTCTGCTTATTACTGCGGATACCGTAATGGGGGTGCTCCAAATTACAAGAAGTAAAAATGGCATCTTTACTATAAATCACATCATCAGTATGGGTTGAGTCTTGCGGATCATGAGCGACAAATTTCCCCTTTGAGGAAAGCACATAAACATCATTCTGAATAGAAGTCGCATCCGAAATGATACCTTTTCTGGTTTGAAAATTATATTTGATATGCTTTGCTGTAAAACTTTCTCCGCCATCCGAAAAAACTGGGTTGCCTGCCAAATTACCCAAGCTATCTTTTTGTCCTTCCGCTGTTACGATATTGGAAGACCAATCAAGCAAAATATAATCCGCCTTCAATTCTATCGTAGAATATTTAACAGAGGCATTTCCATATAAATAAATCTTTTTGTGTTTGATATCGTAGATCATTGAGTCATCTGCGACGTATTCGACAGGCGCATCAAGGGCATCGTTCGACACCTTGTAGGTAGCACGTGCAGGTACAATCGAATCATTTTGTACCAACAAACTATCAACCACTGGCAAATCAGCAGTGTCTATTGGTACAGTTTGTCCCATCAAAACACTGTTAAATGCTAATATTGATATAAAGGCGATGTAGAACTTTGCTTTCAATTAATTATTTACTTTATTTTGCAGTTCATCAATAAAAACGGAACTACTTTTTTTTACCAAAATCAACATTGTAATTTAATAGTAAAAAAAGTGCGAATATAACTATGATGAAAACTTTCTTGTTTATTCCGACAATTTTCATTGGTCTTTGGCTGTCTGCTCCCCATCAGTTTAACTTTCTGCTAACATCGGAGACGGATATTTTAACAGAAAACACCGCCGAAGACTGCTCACACACCATTATTGGTTCTTTTCCAGATTTAGATTTTCCTCCCAATTATAAAGTCAAAACTATCGTTATTGATCCTGGTCATGGCGGTCGTGACGGAGGTTGCAGCGGTACCAATTCCAAAGAAAAGGTAATTACCCTGAAAATTGCAAAGAAACTCAAAGCTGGCTTAACGAGGCAATTTCCGAATATGAATATTTACCTCACAAGAGATAAAGATGTTTTCATACCGCTACATAAAAGAGCGAAATTTGCAAACGCAAATAAAGCTGATTTATTTCTTTCTATTCATTGCAATTATATCACTAAAGCAGACCACATCCATGGTTCAGAATCTTACGTGCTGGGTATCCACAAAGCAGAGGCGAATCTAAATGTTGCAAAAAGGGAAAATGACGTTGTTTACTTAGAAGAAGATTATGAGCAAAACTATGGTGTTGATCCAAATTCACCTGCTGGTCATATTTTACTTTCTGCTTTTCAAAATGCAAACATGGAACAAAGCATCCTTTTTGCTGAAAAAATTGAAAATCGAATCAAACATCAAACCCCGCATAAAAGTCGAGGTGTAAAACAAGCCAACTTCCACGTTTTGAGAGAAACTACCATGCCAAGTGTTTTGTTAGAAACGGGCTATTTGAGTAATCCAAAAGACCAAGCATATTTGAATACTGAGAAAGGTCAAGATGATATTGTTACCTCTATCATGCAAGCGCTTTTTGATTATAAAATTCAGGTTGAAGGAAATTCTAAACCAAATAGAATAGCCTATCAGCCAGCGCTTACAGAACCGAAACCAACCCGTCTCGAAGTTGACCATCAAGCAACAACACAGGTCATTACCAAGGCAGCGAATCCAAAAACAGTTTCATCCACAAAAAAGGCTGTAACTAAAGAGCAAACGCCTCAATTGAGAACTGTTGAAAAAAACGAAGTGCTGGTTTATGAGAAAAAAGTCAATTATAAAGTTCAAATCGCCGCTTCAAAAAGTCAAATTTATATCAAAAACGAATGGCAGGACTTGGGTTACTTGATTGAAGTGATCGAAGAAAATAAACATTTGAAATATCAGATTGGCGGCTTTCCTACCTATAAATCTGTACAAAACGCTTTGAAAAATATTGCTGCCAAGGGCTACAAAGAATGTTTTGTGGTTGCGTACAGTAATGGAAATAGAATTTCTCTGGCCGAAGCCAAAATTCTTTCTGGAGAATAAAATATTTGAGGGCTTCTAACACCTTTCCAAATACGAGTTACGAATCCTTTTGAAAATAGCCCTAAGAATTTCCATATTTGCACTCGAAAAATATATTCATCTAATCCATTAGAATGTCACGCGAAGTTAAAATTGGGCTTTTTGCCGTTATAGCACTCACTATTGCTTATTTAGGATATAATTTCCTACGCGGCAAAGACCTTTTCAGTAGTAATAATCTATTTTATATTGAGTACGGCAATGTTGATCAACTTCAAACAGGTGCCCCTGTTTTGGTCAATGGATTTTCTGTGGGAAATGTAAAAGAAATCTACCTTAAACCAGAGAATTATAACATAATTATGGTTGAAATTGAGGTTCGAGAGGATGTCAATATTCCAAAAGCAACTTTGGCAGAAATTATTCCAACTGGCCTGATGGGCGGAAAAGGTATTCAATTAACTTTTACTGGATCTTGTAGTGGGTCAGATTGTGTCCAAAGTGGCGAATTTTTGCAAGGTTCGGTCAAAGGTATGTTGGATAGTTATGTTGGTGTTGATAAATTGAAAGAATACACCAATGTCGTTCAGAATGGATTGACAACTGTCGTAGATAGCCTCTCTGCTGAACTCGGAAAAGAAGATAACGAAGTCGGCAATAGCATGAGGGATTTGCAGGCGACTTTACAAAATCTAAAATCAACCACTTACCAGTTAAATTCAATGTTAGCAGGCTCAAAAGATGATATTGCATTGACGATGTCAAATATGAGCGCTATCAGCGAAAACCTCAAGCAACAAAATGCTCAAATCAATAGCATCCTTGCCAATACCGCTTCTTTTACTGGACAACTAAAAAATGTCAACCTTGTCAAAACAACAGATGGTGCCAACGAAGCTATCGCTTCCTTAGAAACTACTTTGGCAACAGCAGATAAGGCGATGAAAGACCTTTCCGGATTGGTCAATAAAGTTAATAATGGCTCAGGTACAATGAGCATGTTGATGAACAATCCAGACTTATATAATAAGCTAAGTTCAACGAGTGCAAACCTTGATTACCTTTTGCAAGACATTCGTTTGAACCCAAAAAGATATACTCGTATCCTTAAAAGAAAACAAATTCCTTATGTAAAACCTGAGGATGATCCTGCGCATAATTAAGTAGTCTTGTTCAAATATTTTATGATAAAAGTGTCGGATATCTTGATGGTGTCCGACACTTTTTGTTCATATAAAAATTCCCATCTTTGAAAAATGAAGCCTTACAAAAATCTAATATTTGGTATATTTTTTTGCCTGTTGATTGGGTTGGTTTTTATTGGTTTGAAAATCCATCAACAAAATGAATTATTAGCAAACCAAACAGCTCAACAAAAAGCAATTCTTCAACAACAATTGGAATTGAAAGAATCTATTCGAAAAAGTGGCTTGGTACACTTGATGAGTGAAATTTTGGTAAAGGTCGAAAAAGAGCTCCATGATAATCCAACTCGAAAACTAAGCGACGAAACCATAGCTCGTTTATCTGATTTAAGCCATTCCTTCGAGCCACAACCTTATATTTATTTAGAAACAGATAGTTTATTAAAAAAGAAACCAAGCCCAGAGCGAGGACAGTTATTATTGGCTTTAAGCCGAATGAAAATTGACTCTATTTCTTTTAAAAAAATTAAATCAACCGTCTCTTTTGCGGGAGCAGATTTGTCCAAAACTAATCTTTCCGAAATCAACTTGAGTGGTGCAAATTTGACTTGTGCGATATTCAGAGAAGCGATTTTGAATCATTCAAATTTTGAAAAAGCTGATTTGCGAGGGACTGACTTTTGGGCAGCCAACTTAAATCAAGCTAATCTGAAAAATGCAAAATTAAACCGTGCAAACCTGAGTTGGGCAGAACTCAATCGAGCTAATTTGTCATCAACAGATTTAAGGGATATTAATTTGCAAAGTGCAAAATTAAGGGACGCCAATTTCTCTGATTCAAAAATCAGAACTGGTAATTTACAACACACCATTTGCTCAAATGCAGTTTTTAAAAAGGCAGATTTAAAAGACGCGAAACTCAATCATGCAAACATAGAAAACGCAAATTTCACAAATGCAGATTTGAGAAGAGCCAATCTGTCTGAGGCATTTTTAAAAAATGTAAATTTTACTGATGCGCTACTAACCGAAGCTGGCGTTTTCACAAATGATTGGATTCAAATCCTTCCCAATTGGAAAGTTGTTGGGGCTGATTCCATTCAGAAAAAATATAAAATAGCAGATAAGGTTTTTGGGGTAGCAAATTTCGAATTGGGTAAAAAATAGTGCGTTGCGCTTTCGTTCTCATCTGCGCCTGAACTCCGCACCGATCGGAATTCGAGCGGAGCCGAGAATGGACGCCTGAAAATCAATCATTATCTCACAATTGGTGTCTCACTCGTCACCAAATTTATTTTTTTTGAAAACTGAATGACTAAAATATCAGTAGGTTTAAATGGCCGAAACCCAATCTGAAAAGCATTACTGTAATAGTTTTGAACATCATTTAAATAGTTCGCCAAAAGCTCAGGAGACCAATTTGTTGACTTATTGATTTGATATTTTTTTCCAAGTTTTTTGCCTAATTCTTGACCCCATTCATTATTTATGATATCCAAATAATTATCAGTTGGCCCCTTTTCCATATCTGCAATTTGAGCAGCAGTAAAGTTGCCTGTGACTAATTCAGGCATATTTTTTCGCTCATGTATATCAGCTAAAAAATCAGCCATTTCCTCATTAAAAACTGATGTTATAAATGTTTGGGAAGTAACATGATTAAAAGTATTGAGGTAACCTTTTTCTGATAGAAACTGGGGGGGCATCTTGATTTTATCCTCTTCATCTATATTTTGCACCATCGCTTCTGCAAGGTCATAAAATGCAGGATCACCCTCTCCAAAAACCTGTTGCCGTCTTCTGGATAAAGCGTATATTTTTCTAAAATCATTTCGATGCCAGACGCCATAGGGCGAGTTAAAAAGAATCCAAACTTTATCCCAGAAACCTTTGTCTTTTGCATTCATAAAATCTTGCTCACTTACGCCGGCCTTCAATTCACCCGTCACAGATTGACCATGAATTTCATGCGTTAATCGCACCAAAGGCCTCCACCCATTTTCATATTCAATCTTTACTATTTTTTTAAAATCATCAAAAGATTTATAATCTTTCAAAAGTAAAGCTCCTCTCGTTTGAAATACTTTATTCGAAGTTGATTCTTTGTTTGATTCAATTGCCGTGACCGATTCTGACGCATTGTTGCATCCAGAAAAAGAGGTAATAAACGCCAACAAAAACAACCAAAATACTTTCATTATTAGAAAAAAATTACAGCTTCAAAACACCATCTTCATTATCAATTTTGACATTTTCAGTATTCTTTAAAATGATGGTTTCTTCCTTCTTTTCTCCTACGATAGAAATGGCTTCCATGTTCAGATTTTTGACATCATCAAAAACATAGGCAGGGCGATAATCTGGATTTTCTAAAGTGAATTTGATGTTCTTCATCGTCAATCCATCGACGTGCCTAACATAAAAACCCCAGGCAGGCAACTCCCCAAACATAGAAAATTCTGGATAAGATTTCACTTTTTCTGGAATGGCATCCAATCTCCAAAGTGGAAGGTGTGCTAATCCTTTGTTGCCCCTTCCTGGAAAAATGATCTCTATATTTTCTAAAGTCAAATTTTCGATTGGATGCCCCGGAATGCCAGTAATTGAAGAAGGAAATGGGTTATGAAAAAACGGTAATTCTGGTCCACGAATATCGTATTTATAATCGGGTCTTTCATAAGCAACTTGAACTTTTACATTTCTAATGGTGACATTTTTCAGGTTGCCTGTTTTCTCAGTGTGGCGTTTTCCTAATCGCACAAAAATTGCATTTCCAGTATTCGTTGCCTCGATATTTTCAATCAAAACATCTTCTAAAATACCACCATCGACCGACTCTATCGCAATCGCAGAGCGAAAGGTATCAAAGACTTTTATATTTCTTATCGTAACATTTTTAAAGCCAACATGGGATCTGGTTCCAAACTTAATCGCACTTGCACTTGAACGAACCGTACAATTTTCTATTAATATATTTTCAGAAACAAAAGCATCTTTATCATGAGATTTGATACAAATCCCATCATCTGCAGCATTGATGTAACAATCAGAAATTCGCACATTTCGGCAATCTTGAATATCAATTCCATCGTTGTTCCAATAGGCATCACTTTCAGTACGAACATTTTCAATGACAATATTTTCACACCCGTGATGGGTCTGCACCCAACATGCGGCATTTTTCAAAATGACATCTTTTACAGTAATATTTCTACATTTCACAAACTCAATCAACTGCGGACGCAAATAATATTTCGGACGCATTTCTACAAAATTATATTGCGCACTATCAATTTTTCCAACATAAAATAAACTATCAATATGAAGCGCCAACTCCCTCCCCTGCCCATCTACTGTGCCTTCACCCGTAATGCCAATATTTTCATGCCCTTCGGAAATGATTAACGCTTTCCACCTGTTTATTTTGAAATAATATTTTGGGTCTGTCACGCCGAGCAACGTCGCCTCTTTTTCTAAGTGCAATTCGACGTTTGATTTTAGTAAAATTGCTCCTGACAAAAATTTTCCTTTTGGAAAAATGACTCGCCCTCCCCCATTTTTATTGGCCTCGTTGATAGCGGATTGGATGGAATTTGTGCTGAGGGTTTTGCCATCGGGCTTGGCGCCGTAGTTGAGGATGTTGTAGTTTTTTTGTGCAAATAAAGTTTGTACAAAAAGTAACATTACTATTGAAAAAGTGTATCGCATTTATTGTTTTTTTTTGCAATTGAAAAACTAAAGAAACTCCTGAAACTTATCCCCCTTTGGAGGGGTTGGGGGTGGAATTAACTTTTAACTGAGGAAATTTCACCCCCTTAATACCCTTCCAAAGGGGGACAGTTTCCACTCTATTCAGCATCTGTTCAGAAATTCATCCGCTGCTTCTCCCTCGGTCGAATATTGTTTTTTTTTGAACCACAAAAAACACAATAGAACACATAAGGCAGTCTTTGATTTTAACTTTTATGCCCTTTTATGACTTTTGTGGTGCAATTAGAAATTCATCCACTGCTTCTCTCTCGGTCGAATATTGTTTTTTTTTTTACCCCAAAAGACACAATAGAACACATAAGGCAGTCTTTGATTTTAACTTTTATGCCCTTTTGTAACTTTTATGGTGCAATTAGAAATTCATCCGCTGCTTCTCTATCGGTCGAATATTGTTTTTTTTTGAACCACAAAAAACACAATAGAACAACATAAGGCAGTCTTTGATTTTAACTTTTGTGCCCTTTTGTGACTTTTGTGGTGCAATTAGAAATTCATCCGCTGCTTCTCCCTCGGTCGAATAATAGGATCCTTCGGAACAAAATTAATATCCACCAAATCGAAATCACCACTTGGAGAAATTTTAACCATCACAGATTGATAAGGCTTAAACTCAATATTTTTTGTGATTGTTTTTCCATTTACATGAAAAGTCAATTCACGAAATTCGGATTTATCCATAAACGATTGGCCAGAGTAACATGGGTATTTCAAATCTTTGGAATGGGTTTGTGCCAAAAATAAATAATGCGTTCCGTCGTCCTCTACTTTGCACCAATATTGGGGAATAAAATCTCCTTGTATCAACGGTTCATGGTTGATGGTCTTTTGAAAATCATCTGATACATTTGGCAATGATTCCAATTTTTTCAATAAATCTGAATATGTAGGTGATTTGTTTTGCCCAGGTTGGGTTGGTAATTTTTTCAAACAAATTGACAATCCTTTTTCGGCGAAAGCCAAAATGCGCTTTAACGCTCTCACGTCCATATAATTGACGTCAATGTAAAGCATTGAAAACTGTGCATCACCAACTTCCAATTTACCATCAAGGTAATTTGCTTTTTCTAAAAAGTGTCGATTTATCCAAAGTGGATGATAACCTTCTAACTCATCAGCTGGAAAAATGTAGCGCATTTCGTACTCGCCCCATACCCAAACGCGACGACGCTCTGGCGGATATGGGCCCTTCATCACACCATCTTCAAAAGGAATGTAAACCGCGACATCACTGTAAGTTCTTCCCTTTTGCATCAAACCAGAAACTTTTTCCATGTACGAATTGAAGGCAGGTAATTCGGGTTCGAGGCTTCCTCCTGGGCCAAAATAGGTCGTTGCAAAAAAGTCAATCGAATCAACCCCTTTCGGATTGTATGGCATTCCGTGATAGAAGTGTTGATTAACTCCAAAAGCAAACATTGCATCTGCAACCATTTTCAAATCTGAAGTTTGCTCTTGACGCAAATACGTTGCTGGAAAACCATACATACAAGTAAACGTCTCACTTGAAATTATTTTTTTAGAAGACAAACAAGCCGCCGAACTCACGATACGAGAGTAGTTCGGATTATTCAACATACTCTCTGTTTCAGGAATATCGACGAGCGAATAGGTCGTCATCACATCGGTCGGCGCAGCGAGACATTGAACACGTGACCATGCGCCAAGTTCTTTGCATTTTTGGACATAAGGTTTGTAAAAACCATTGGTGACATATTCATCCAATTGCATCATATAATCGTATCGCACATCGGGGAAGGAATCAATATTTTGATCCATAAATGGGATGATGTCGTAGCCAAATTTCGTTTTGAACGTTTCGTCAAAACCATCTGTCCATATCTTGTTGGTAAAATTTAATTTTATCTCCCAAGAATCGGTAAAAAAAGCAGATTTGGAACCTTTCAAAGCACCCTCAAGAGCATCGCC
>CALLVG010000065.1 GCA_938010715.1 uncultured Saprospiraceae bacterium | reverse complement strand
CTATAAAAAATAGGGCTGCTCGCATTTGCGAGCAGCCCTATTTTTTATAGGACTAAAATAATTATTTTAGTTGCCCCTTTTCTTACCCGTATTAGTGGCTTTCTTTTCGATTTGACGTTGAATCTCTTTCGCTTCTCTCTTAACTGCATCTGTTTTTTTACCAACGTTGTCCGCAGCTTTTTCTACTGCTTTTTCTACTGTTTTAGGGACTGTAGATGGTGGTGTAGTACGAGTTGGCGGCGGTGGTGGTGGTGGCGGAGTTACAGTTGTAGTCGTAGTTGTGTTATCAGAACCTTTTGTAGTGTAAGTAGGTTTTTTTCTTACGGTTCTTTTCTTAGAAGATTTAGCTGCTGCCATTTCTTCATCAGCTTTAATGACTGCTGCTGCAATTGCACGGTCTTTACACTCTTGCTCTTTTGCTATTCTGTATGCATCCAAACGCTCATCAAGCATATCCCCGATTTTTTGCATTTGTTGCTCTTTGGTTGTATTTGCATTATCAAACGCAGTTGTCAAGCAAAACACTGCGAAACAACCCACCAATGTTATTATCAATGATTTTTTCATTATTGTATTTTTTTAAGTTTATTTTTTTAGAAAAATTAGTTTTTAGAAGCCATGATAGAATCGACAGCAGTCTGAACTAAATCGTCAAATTTCGCATCACAGGCAGCGTCTAAATCGCCTCCTAATGTTTCTATTTGAACTTGATACATAGAATCTACTTTCGAGATAAGCTCTGCTTCTGTAAGTAGTTTTGGTTTGCTTTTGCAAGAAGTTGCCATTGCGCCAAGTGTCAAACCCATTGCGACAAACAAAAAGAATTTTTTCATAATAAATACAGTTTTTAATTTCTAATTAAGTGAAACCAAAGGTTTCTTGAGACAAAAGTAAAGATAAAACCATTCCTAAGCCCAAAAGAGGATTACTTTTTATTTAACTAAATATTGTAATCTCTTAAAACACAACTCCTGTAACTTTTCGTCGTTAATAAATTATATAAGGAATGGTTCAGGAATAAATTGCGTTTCTATGGGCCGTTATTTTTTTCTTCTGCAAGGCGAAAAACGTAGGCGATGCAAGGCATCTACGAGGCTTTTCAACGCAGCAGAAGGGAAAAAGAACAAGCAAAGGAATGTAAACTTATTTTTGAACCATTCCTAAACAAATACTCTCCCGATATTATTACTACACAAATACCTTTTTTTGAAAATAAAACAAATCATATTAGTTGCATCCTTACTCTTTGGGGGTTATCCATTGCCATCTGTTTATGCACAGTCTTCGGCTGAAATTCCATCTGAGAACATCGTTCCTAATCCTGGTTTTGAAGATTATAGCGGTACGCCTATCGGTTGGTTTTACAAAGGTCAGCACTTTACGAATCTGATGAAATTTTGGTCTTCGCCTACAGGTGCTTCGCCCGATGCTTTTGGGCCCGAAATCAGAGTTCCCGCACATTGGGCAGATAAAGGTTTTGGTCAACAAAAACCGCATAGTGGTGAATCGATGATCGGTTTAACACTTTATGGCTGTGATAATGGCAAGCCACATTGTAGAGAGTATGTTCAAATTCAGTTGGCAGAACCATTGGTACTTGGTCAGAAATATTACTTTGAATTTTGGACAAGCCGATTACCTCGCTCTTTAGAAATCAATAACCTTGGTGTCTATTTTACAAAAGAAAGTATCTCAATAAAAACAGATGTGTTGTTGTCGCATCAACCCAAAATCTATGCTCAGAAAATAGTAGAAGCGCCTAATAAAAATTGGACAAGGGTCGCAGGTTTTTTTACTGCAACCACAGAAGATGACTATCTATTGATAGGTAATTTTTTTGAAGATAAAAATACTAAAGTGATAGGCATCGATCGACCAGATGCTTTGCCGTATGCCTACTATTACATTGATGATGTGTTGTTACGAAAAGAAGAACCTTACCTCAATGTTCCTATCAAAGAGGATGATATTCGTAAGGTTCCGTTGGCTGTTGGAAGCAAATTTCAGTTGAAAAATATTTATTTCGATACAGATAAGTTTGAGCTGTTGCCACAAAGTTTTTTAGAAATGAAAAACTTACTCAACATCATGCATGAGCATCCCAAAATGATCATTGAAGTTATTGGCCACACAGATAGCATTGGCAGGCATAATTACAATCTCTACCTTTCGCGGAAACGCGCAAAAGCAGTCGTCCGTTATTTGAATGCAAATGGCATTTCAAAAGCGAGAACCCGCTACAAAGGCATCGGTGATGCAGAACCACTTGACTCAAATGATACGGATGAAGGTCGGCAGCGGAATAGACGAGTTGAGGTTTTGATTTTGAAAATGTAGTTTTCTTTGGCGATGCAATAATTTGCACAGTTTATCATACTTTACTGGTAATAGTTCCTTTTTTGAGTTTGGTTTCAATCAAATCTCCTTTTTGAATATCTTCGGAGTTGGTTATTACTTTTCCGTTTTTGGACGTGATAGAGTAACCTCTTTTCAAAACCGCTTCAGGGGAGAGCGTTTCGCAAAGTCGTTCTAAATTATCGATTGTCGTTCCAGCTGATTTGATAGAACTACCTGCGGCACGAGGTATTTCCTGCTCAATATAATCCAGCATTCGCTTTTGGTTTCGAATCGTTTCTTCGGTTAGGAATTTGATGTTTTGAGAAATTACCTCAAGGTTTTGTTGAGCGGTACTGAGTACTTGACTGTTTATCTCTCGAATGGACAACCAATGTCTGACCAATTGTTCCTCAAAATATCCATTGTGACTAACGATAAATTCAGCAACGGCAGTCGGTGTTTTGAGCGCTGTATGTGCCACGAAATCTGCAATTCCTTCATCAATTTCATGACCAATTCCAGTGAAAACGGGTAACTTGAAATTGGCTATCGTTTTCCCAATTTCAAAATTATCGAAAGCTGCCAAATCAATTTTGGAACCGCCACCTCTGATAATCACCACACAATCAAAATCTGCTTTTCGAGATTTTATAATCTCGAATTGTGCTAAAATTTCTTTTTCCACATTAACACCTTGAAGTGCAATTGGAAAGAGTTCTAACTCAAAATGGTGGCCGTATTTATTGGTTTTTATTTGATTGATAAAATCATGATACCCAGCCGCAGTCGAATTGGAAAGTACTGCAATTCGTTGCAGTACAACAGGCATTGACAGTAAACTATTTTTTTCTAAAAGTCGTTTCTTTTTTAGTTTTCTTAAAATGGCTTGTCGCTCAATGGCCAATTTACCGAGGGTGAAGTTTGGATCAATATCTTCAACCAATAATTTGAATCCATACGATTCATGAAATTCCACTTGCACCTTTAGCATCAACTCTAAATCTTCTCTCAACAAATCATGAATCAAACTCCCATGCTTCCGCGCCATCGATCTGAATTTGCTTCCCCAAAGCACAGCATCTGACTTCGCAATCAATTCTTCTGTTTCTTCCGATTTTTGTATTAAAGTAAAATAAAAATGCCCTCTTGATTCTCTCAATTGACCAACCTCTGCCCGCACCCAAACGGCTTCTGAGAAGTTGAGCGCGAGTACGCGCCTGATGTGTTCGTTGAGTTCGAAAAGGGAGATGGAAGTCATTGGATAGTTTGTGCTTGAAAATTCCAGTATTTACTTACATTCGAGTGTGGGAAAAGTTCTTTCCGAATTAAGTTAATTCTATCGTTAACTCGACTTTCGTTATTCAATTTTAATACCTTGATAGTTGCTTCTGCAATTTTATTTTTAGGGACAAAACCCCCTTCATTTGAAATTTCAAAATGGTCAACCCATTTATCGGTACGAGGTCTATATAACCGAACAACATCCAAATTAGGAGGGAGAACAGTTGCTAAATCTGAACCTTTATTTCTATTACAGAGATAACAAGCAGAAGCCAAGTTCGAAAGCTCATTTGATGTAAGATGTTTTTGGCTAATGATGTGCTCAATCTGAAGAGGAAAATACAGATCTGATTGGTGTAGGAGACAATATTCACAAAGATGAAAGGCTCTTTCAAAAACTTTTGAACGGATATCGGAGGGGATATACATTTATCGAATTAGCTTTTTGCTTTAGCTTTTATTGAACGAATAATCTGTTCTAAAATCATATAAGTGTCCAATTCTTCTTTTTCTTCTTCTGTCAATCCTTCTGTTTTTTCCTTAAAAACAAGACCTTCTACGCGAGCAGCCACTTTATCTGATGGAGAAAAAGAAAGAACTTCTACTGGCATTTTATTGGCGACTAATTCTGCTAACTCATCAATCGCTATTTGAACGTTTATTGACATTTTGAAATCTATTTCTACAAAAATACTAAATTAACGTTGAAAAAGTCTTTTTAATTCTACCTTTCACAAAATCACTCAAGCCACATTCTGTCTGAATCAGGATTCTCAGGATTAGAGGATTTTCAGAATTAAATCGTTTCCTATTTGTCCATTGGGGAAAAATTATACTGTTCGCCTTTTAATAGAAATCCGTCCTCATCCATCCTATCCGTTAAATCCGTGTCCTATCAAAATCCTACTCCACCAAATCAAACTGCAACTTCGCCAAACTATTATACAAGCCACCTTCCTTGACAGAAAGCGAATCATGCGTTCCTTCCTCTACGATTTTACCATGATTGAGTACGAAAATTTTATCCACCTCACGAATGGTTGATAAACGGTGAGCGATGATGATACTCGTTCTGCCTTCCATCAATTTATTGAGCGCTTCCTGTACCACGCGTTCCGATTCGGCATCGAGCGAAGAAGTTGCTTCATCCAATAAAAGAATAGACGGGTTTTTCAATATCGCTCTGGCAATTGCCACGCGCTGACGCTGACCACCAGAGAGTTTGATGCCGCGTTCTCCAACAATTGTATCCAATCCATCTGGGAAGCTTTTAATAAATTCCCAACAGTTGGACTGTTCGGCAGCTTCGATAATTTCCTCCTCGGTGGCATTGTGTTTTCCGTAGGAAATGTTCTCGCGAATCGTTCCACCAAAAAGCAAAACCTCTTGTGGTACAATCGCAATATTTTGCCGAAAGGCAGTCGTATTCATATCATAAATACTTTTGCCATCCACTTTTATATCACCATTTTGAATATCATAAAATTTCAAAAGGATTTGAATAATGGTCGATTTACCTGCACCTGACGGGCCAACCAAAGCCACTTTTTGACCTGCTTTAATAGAAAAACTTAAGTCTTTCAAAATTTCCATATCGGTACGCGTCGGATAGTGGAAATTGATGTTTTGATATTCGATATTTCCTGAGAGTGGGACAGGTTCTAAATTTTTATCACCAATAACTACTTCACTTTCCATTTCCAAAATTTCTCGTACACGTTCAGTCGCTCCCATTGCTCCGAGCAACTCAGTATAGAAATTTCCTAACCCAGCAATCGAACCTCCGATGATAGCCGTTATGAACGTAAACATGACCAAATCACCTGCCGTCATTGTACCTGCTTGAATCAACATCGCTCCTTTCCAAATCACAAAAATCAATGCACCAAAAAGAACGGTTACAATAAAGGTTGAAAAAATCGCTCTTCCACTCGCGAATTTCATGGCAATTTTCACCATTTTATCATTGGCTGCTCCATAACGCTTTGACTCAAATAACTCGCTCGTAAATGCTTTGACCACACTTACGGTTTGCATGGTTTCATTTAAAATGACGTTGGTATCTGCCAATGCCTCTTGTCTTTCTTTGGAGAGTGTTCGCACCCATTTTCCAAAGAAAATACCACAAATCACCGCCACAGGGAAAGTCAAAAACATCACCAAAGCCAACTGTGGCGTATAAATCGCTAGGGCTAAAAGCCCAACAGCGAGCAATAAAACTTGCCTCAAAAATTCAGCAATTGTAATTGAAAATGCACTGTACAATCGCTCCACATCAGCGGTCAAGCGACTCATCAATTCACCAACTCTATTTTTTTCGTAGAAAACGATTGGGAGGGTGATTAGCTTTTCGTAAAGTGCGACGCGTAGGTCTGCAATTCCTTTTTCGCTCAAGCGAGCAAATAATAAAACTCGAACATAGGAAACGACTCCTTGAACCAAAAGAACCAATCCCATCAGCCAAAAAATATCGTTGAGACTAAAATTGTAAAAGCTTTTGCCTTCGGCGATGTCCATCATTTTTCCAATCAAAAACGGAAAAAGCATAAAGACCATACTACTCACAAAAAGCAATATCATTCCAGCGATCAACGACCAACGGTATGGTCTTACGAATTCGAAAATCTTAAGGGCTTCTCGAAGTGTTTCCTTATTCATTTTCCGATTCTTATCTTCTTCTAAAACTTCTGGTCTATTTCGTCGAGCCATAATTTATTTTTTGTACCTACTGCAAACAGCATTTATTGGTTTCAGTTTTAAGAAAGATTGGTTTTTCGACAGACGTTACTTTTTATCTTCTAAATGGTTCACCCCATCCTTCAAAACCTCCAATAAAATATCAATCGTTTTGAGCCGAGTTCTAAAACTCAAAACTGCTAATCGTAACCAAGTAACCCCATTCAAATTTGTAGAAGAAATAAAAACGCGTCCATCTTCTTTTACAAACTCTACCAATTTTAAATTAAATTCGTTGACATCTCCACTTTTGGGGTGGTATCGGTACATGCAGACGGAGAGTTGCGGTAAAGGACCCACCTCAAAACCAATTTTTTGAATTTCTTCATAAAAATACCGACAAAGCAGATACTTCTCTTCGAGGCAAGCACGAAATGGCTCAAGGCCAAAAAGGTGCAAACTCAACCAAAGTCGCAACCCGCGAAAATGCTTGGTCAACTCAGGAGACAAATCTGCTGGACTCAATTCTTCATTGATACCCAAAGTGTCTTGCATATAACTTGCTTTGTAATAATGCGATTCAAATTGAGCTTTCACATCTTTTATCAACACGGCGCCCAATCCATAACTCAAAAACAAACCTTTGTGTGGGTCAATTGCTAACGAATCACTTCGCTCCACGCCTTTGAATTTTTCTTTTAAACTTTCTACCAAAATAAAAAAACCGCCATAGGCTGCATCGACATGAAACCACATATCGTTGGCTTCGGCAATGTCTGCAATCGCATCTAATGGATCCACTGCACCTGCATCGGTCGTACCCGCTGAACCAACGACTAAAAATGGTTTCAACCCAGAACCTCTATCAATTTCGACTTGTTTTGCAAGTGCTTCTGCTGACATTTTATATTCCGAATCCATCGGAATGTATCGTATAACGGATTCATTTAGACCTGCAATTCGAATTGCTTTTTGTACACAGTGATGGACTTGTTCCGTCAAATAAATCACTGCGTTTTCCACATCTCTTGCTCGAAGTTGTTTTTTATCACGTGCTGTCACAATAGCTATTAAATTAGCAATACTTCCGCCACTCGTCAAATTTCCCAATGAACCAGAAGGATAACCAATCAAACCATTCATCCATCGAATCAATTGATTTTCGATACGAACTGCTCCTGGGCCACCGTAAAAAATCCCAGCATAACGATTAGTCACTGCTGCCAAAAAATCCCCCAGAGCGGTCGAGTAAATACCGCCTCCAGGAATGTAGCCCAAATGCCCACCAGAGGCTGGATTCAAACCAATACTATCGACATTTTCTTTTAGAATTTTTAAAACATCGTCTATAGCTGTGCCGCTTTCGCGAAAATCATGATTGAGTAATGCACGTCCGTTTTCTTCCGAAATGACGTAAGCTGGAGTTGTTTCAATGTTATCAATAAAATCATTGGCGTATTGATTAACACTATCAGTCCACTCTTTTCTAAGGATTGGAGATGGCTCCAAAGCCACAGATTGTTCTTCTAATTTTAATATCTCGTCTCGCATGCGGCGAAATTAGGTATTTCGAGAATGTTTTTCCCTTTAAAAAACATACACCTAAGTTCTTTTTCTATTTTTGTAGAAATTTAGAAGCCTTAATCAAAAAAATGATTGCAGTAATTCCAGTTGCAGGAGCAGGGGCAAGACTTCGCCCACTCACCTACACTCAGCCCAAGCCGCTGATACCTGTAGCGGGCAAGCCGATCATTTCCTACATCATAGATGACCTTAGCAATGTAGGAGTTAAAAAATTTATTTTTGTTATTGGTTACTTGGGTGAAAAAATTGAGAATTACCTAAAAGAAGCATATCCCGATCTGGACATGGAATTTGTCGAACAAACCAAACGAGAGGGTTCTGGTCATGCGATTTGGTTAGCCAAAGACAAGTGGATAAAATCTAAAGAAATGATCATCATGTTTGGTGATACAATTTTGGATTTAGATTTTACTAAAATTTTGAATTCTAAAAACTCGATTCTCTGCGTCAAAGAGGTAAAAGATCCTACTAAGTTTGGAGTGGTAGAAATGAATGCAGAAGGCGAATTAACCAGAGTGGTTGAAAAGCCAAAAATTCCAAAATCGAACCTCGCGATGGTCGGTTTGTACAAAATCAAAAAGGTAAAGGAATTTGCAAAAGCATTGGATACAATTATCAAAAATAACTTCCGTTCTGAAGGAGAATTTCCACTGACCGATGCGCTCCAACAAATGATCAATAAGAATGTGAAATTCGATATTCTAAAAGCAGATAACTGGTATGACTGTGGTAAACGAGAAATACTCCTCGAAACCAATGCCACTATGTTGGACAAGAATTATGATTTTGATGCCGTTCCTCAATTTGATAGTGCGATTTTTATTCATCCAGTTAGTATTGGTAAAAATTGTAAAATCGTCAATAGCATTATCGGTCCTCACGTTACGATTGGGGATAATGTTGAGATCAAATCTGCGATTATTAAAAATTCAATTATCGGAAATTATACGCATATCAAAGAAGCGGTGCTCCACCGTTCGGTGATTGGAAACGATACGGCTATCACTGGCATTCAGCAAAGTCTCAATATCGGAGACAATACAGAGATCGATTTTAACAAATAAAATTGTCTGTTCACTCCCTTTTCAAAATTTTAATTTGATTTTACAGGCAAGTTATTTACTTTGTGTGGGATTCACGAGCGTGAATTTTTATATCAAAACATAAAATTTATTAAATGCCTCTTTTTAACGAAAAAAGCCCAACAGATTACGATGCAATTGTGGTCGGAACAGGTATCAGCGGTGGCTGGGCAGCCAAAGAACTTTGTGAAAAAGGACTCAAAACCTTAGTCCTCGATCGGGGTCGAAACGTAAAGCACGTAGCAGATTATCATACTGCGAATCTCGATTCTTGGGAGCTGCCAAATCATAATCGAAAATCCATTGAACATCTAAAGGATTATCCAAAACAAGATCGGACGGGCTATACCACTCGACCAGAGCACGTGCATTGGTTTGTGAAAGATTCGGAACATCCTTACGACGAAGAACCAAATACACGTTTTGATTGGATTCGTGGTTATCAAGTAGGTGGTCGCTCGATTGTTTGGGGACGTCAAAGTTACCGATGGAGTGAGCAAGATTTTGAAGCCAATGCAAAAGATGGTATTGCGATCGATTGGCCGATTCGTTACAAAGATTTGGCACCTTGGTATAGTCACGTTGAAAAATTTGCAGGCATCAGTGGTCAAAAAGAAGGACTTTCTCAATTGCCAGACGGAGAGTTTTTGCCACCAATGGATTTGAATTGTGTTGAAAAAGAATTCAAAAAAGGACTTAAAGATAAATTTAATCGCGCGTTGACGATTGGTCGTACTGCTCATATCACGGGTAAATCTCCTTTCAAAAATAGAGGGACTTGTCAATCAAGAAATCGTTGCATGAGAGGTTGTCCTTATGGAGCTTATTTTAGTAGTTTGGCTTCGACGTTACCAGCAGCAGAGGCAACGGGCAATATGACTTTGCGTCCAAATTCAATCGGTGCAGAAGTGATTTATGATGAGGCAACAGGTAAAGCAAAAGGCGTAAGAATCGTTGATCAAGAAACAAAAGAATCTTATGAGTTTACCTCGAAAATTGTATTTCTAAACGCATCTGCCATCGGAAGTACTTCCATTTTAATGCAATCAAAATCAAATCGTTTTCCAAATGGAATGGGGAATGATTCAGGAGAGTTAGGGCATAATATTATGGATCATCATTTCCAAATTGGAGCAAGTGGTGATTGGGATGGTTTCAATGATAAATATTATAAAGGTCGTCGCCCGAATGGATTTTACATTCCTCGTTTTAGAAATCTTCCAGGGCAAAAAAAGAGTGATTTCATAAGAGGTTATGGTTATCAAGGTGGTGCGAGTAGAGAGAATTGGTGGCGTGGCATCAAAGAAATGAATGTCGGTGGTGCATTCAAAGACGAAATGATGAAGCCAGGCCAATGGCGTTTGGGAATGAATGCATTCGGTGAAATGCTCCCTTACCACGACAATAAAATGACTTTGAATTATGATAAGTTAGATGCTTGGGGATTACCAACAGTGAAGTTCGCAACCACCATTCGTGAAAACGAAGAAAACATGCGAAAAGACATGAAACGCTCCGCTGTAGAAATGTTGGAATCCGTTGGTTTTAAAAATGTAACTTCATTTGATCGTGGCTACGGCGTCGGTCTCGGTATCCATGAAATGGGAACCGCTCGTATGGGACATGACCCAAAAACTTCAGTGCTCAACAAATGGAATCAGGTGCATACTGTCCCTAATGTTTTTGTAACAGATGGCGCATGTATGACTTCTGCATCTTGTGTCAATCCATCATTGACTTATATGGCTTTGACGGCACGAGCGGTGGATCATGCAGTTAAGGAATTGAATAAACAAAATCTATAAGAGACACAAGATATTAGACCGCTTCGCTGCGAGATATTAGACAATTCAATTCTTGCATCTTGGAACATCGTGGTCTTGTTTCTTGCTTCTAAATAAAGAATTATGAAAAGAAGATCAGCAATAAAAAATATAGGCATCGGAATGGGTGCCAGCGTTTCGATGGGGACTTTTATTTCCATGATAGCTTCCTGTAAATCTGAACCAACAATCAATAGAACTGCTTCCTTTTTTAAAAGTAATCAATTGGCCTTTATTGAAAACATGGCAGATGTAATTTTTCCTGCAACAGATACTCCAGGAGCAAAAGATGTCGGTGTGATTAAATACATTGACATGGCAGTTTCTAAATTATACAAACCAGAAGAACAGGAAGGATTTAAAAAAGGATTGGAAGCATGTATGGCAGCAGTAAGAGATGGCGATTTGGGTGAGTTTATTCAAAGTAAAATTGGACAGAAAGCGGATAAACCAAAATTTGATGCGATGCAAAAACTTATTGGAGAAGATGTTCCAGAAGATCCATCAAAGCAAAATGATTACCATCTTTATAAGTTTTTGAGTGCCGTCAAAAGTTTAACCGTTGGTGGATATTTTAGTAATGAAATCATCGCTACAAAGCACATGATTTATGAACCAGTGCCGGGGCCATATATGGGATGTATTGATTGGGAAGGTGGAAATAATTACTATCAATAATTACGGAGGATTTAGCTGTCCATGAATAAATTCATAGGTTGCTACATGACGTGTACGTAACCCACGAATTCATTCGTGGGTCATTACAAAATCAAAAAAATGAAACGGAGAAACTTCATCAAAAACACCTCGCTAACTGCTGCAGCATTAGGAACAGGTTGCTCCGCAAAAGCTGCCAATAAATTTGTGCAAGCTAAACTCAAAGGCAATATCAATCATTCGTTTTCTCGCTGGTGTTTTGGAAAATATTCGTT
>CALLVG010000064.1 GCA_938010715.1 uncultured Saprospiraceae bacterium | reverse complement strand
GACTGCTGACTAAATCCGTCCAATCCGTGTCCCCCTGAATCGCTCTTTTTCGCAAGAAAAAATCCGCGAAAATCCGCGTTCATCCGCGTCACGTGTCTGCCGCGGCTGATCCGCGTTTCGCTGAATCGCTCAAGGCAAGCCGCTTATTTCTTTTGTCTGAATCAGGATTCGCAGGATCAGCCTTCGGCGGACACGTTAGAGGATTCTCAGGATTAGATCGAAGCTAATTCCAAAAATTGAAGATTGACTTGGTATTAAGTATTTCCAAAAAAAAATCCGTTTAAATCCATTTTAAATCCGTCCAATCCGTGTCCCCCTGAATCGCTCTTTTTCGCAAGAAAAAATCCGCGAAAATCCGCGTTCATCCGCGTCATCCGCGTTCCGCTAAATCGCTCAAAGAAAGCCGCTCCTAAAAAAAACCTAAACAAACGACAACAAACCACCAAGCACTGCCCCACCCAAAATTATCCAAAGCGTATTTATCTTTTTAAAATAAAAATAAACAAAAAAGGAAAGAGCACAAATCGCAATCGTTTTCCAATCAATCAAAATACTCTCGGCCATTTTAACACTCACCACGACCATTACGGCAACGGCCGCCACATTAACCGCCTGCAAAAAAGCAGTCAAAGGTTTACTTTTTCTCATTTTATGAATGAGTGGATTAAGTAACCAAACGTAGAAAAAGGAAGGAATAAAAATTCCCAAAGTAGCCAAAATCGCACCTGAGAAACCACCCACTTTATAACCAATAAAAGTAGCCGTTGAAAGCACTGGTCCAGGTGTCACCTGCCCCACCGCAATGGCCTCCACCAAATCTTCGTGAGACAACCAACCAACTTGATCAATCAACTCTCCATCGAGGTAAGCGAAAAGCACATAACCACTGCCAAACAAAACCGCCCCAACTTTTAGGAAAATAAAAAACAACTTCCACTTAGAGTATGGAATGGCCGCTGCAGCGGAAAAAAGGAGTAGCGGAGCAAAGTTATTCAACCGACTTCTATCTGTCGCCAAATGATAAAGCAACACCAAAACACCTGCTGCCAAAATGCAGAGAATCTCGTTGATACCAAAAAACGAGGCAACCATCACCAATACCCCAATCGCAGCTAAGAATCGCGTTTTTACAGCTTTCTTTCCAAGTTTGATAATCGCACCAACGATAAACGAAAGCACCGCCGCTTTGATACCATTGATAATCGGAACAACCCACTCTATTTCACTAAATTTTTCAAAAAAAACAGCTACTGCCAGCGTCAAACAAACCGCTGGAAAAATAAAACTCATGCCCGCAATAAACAGTCCTGCAGCACCTCCACGGTGATAGCCAGCGTGCATCGTCATCTCTGTAGAATTGGGGCCAGGAATAAGATTGGTAGCGCCCATGTAATCTAAAAATTCTTCGTTGGTAAGCCATTTTTTGCGCTCAACCAAGTCGTCTTGCATCATGGCCACGTGGGCTGCAGGACCGCCAAATGCTACCCATCCGAGTTTAAAAAAGTATTGGAATATTTCTTTCATAATTTTTTTTTTGAGATGTAAGATGAGAGACCGCTTCACTGAGAGAGTAGAGACAAAACATGATTCAACAAATCCCGAATTTTTCAAAAGATAGCCACGTAGTGGCGGCTCCGTTTGTAGAAAAAAAAGGTAAACACCTTATCGAGGGGCGTTAGCCTCGGCACCCTGAAATTTGAAGTAACGGTGTCGACACTACGTGCCTTAAAATTTGTTGGTTAATCATTTATCTACAAACGGTTTCGGGGCTAACGCCCCTTTTCATTTGAGTCTCTATTCTCTGCAATTTATTCTATTATTTGCCTAATAAAAGAGGTCTCACCTTCTAAAAAGATAAGACCTCTAACATTAATATTTTAAAATTTGTTCATTTGAAAATGAGCTTATATTTCTCCAACAACTGATTCCGTCACATTGATAATGTGGTCACCTACTTTCTCTAAAGAAGAGAAAAGGTTATTGTAAATCATTGCTGTTTTAGAATTGTAATCCTCTGCACCGATGCGCTTATTATTATGCTTACGCAGTTTGTCTCTCATTGCATTGATTTCTTTCTCAGCAGCTTTTGCTTCATCTTTTGAAACATCATCATAACTTGGAGAATTCAGGTTTTTCACCATAATAGCGAAGGCATTATCTACCGTGTCTATCATTTCATTCAAGTTATTTCGTTGCTCTGGCAAGAAGTAATCTTTATCCTCAATTTTCTTTTCAATTGCTTTCGAAATTTGGAAATAAATATCACCGATTCTTTCCAAGTCGTTACAGATATTCAAAGTCGAACGTAACCTCAAACTCGTTTTCGGAGTAATTTTCTGACTCGAAAGTTTGGTCATATATTCCGTAATCTCGATTTCCAATTTATCAGTAATCTTCTCGTACTTTTTGAGTTTCTTCAACATCTTCTTCTGCTCTTTGGCATCAGTTGAGTTGATAAGTACTTTTGTAAAACCAGACATTCTTGAAGTAATATCACCAAAGTGTGCTACCTCTTTTTGAAGTTCAATCGTAGCCAACTCAGGCGTACGGATACCAGCACCAATGAATTTCAATTTACCTTCGTTTTCATCGTCTTCTGCACTACCTGGTACTGTTTTGATTGCCATTTTAACCAACCATGGAACAAACCAAATCAATAAGAAAACATTGATAATATTGAACGTCGTGTGGAAAGCCGCAAGAATGTAAGTATTCATCACATCTGCCTCTTTCAAGTCTGCTGTTTTCAATTTCTTATTACTTTCAAAAATACTACTGAAATCTTGTACGAAAGTGGTCAAGAATTCAATTACCCAAGGAAGCAAGATAACCATCCAACAAACCCCGATAATATTAAACATCGAGTGAATTCTTGCAGAACGTTTTGCCTCTGTATTACCAACAAGTGATGCGATTTCTGCAGTAATTGTCGTTCCAATATTTTCACCCAAAACCATTGCTGCTGCGACCTCAAGTGGAAGCCAACCTGCATAAACCAAGGTTAACGTAATCGCCATCGCCGCACTTGATGATTGTACGATAACCGTAACCAATGCGCCAAGCAATACAAACCCAACTCTTGAGAAAATTCCATATTGAGCAAAGCCTTCAATCCATGATAAGGTATCTTTTCCTAAATCAGGAACAGCTCCTTTCAAATAAGAAAGACCTAAGAAAAGTATGGCGAAACCGATTAAAAACTCTCCCCAATATTTGAGTTTTCCTTTCCCACTAAAAAGCATTGGAACTCCAACAGCAAAAAGCGGAATGGAATAAGCACTCAATTTTACTTTAAAACCAAGTATAGCAATAATCCAACCTGTTACGGTTGTACCGATATTCGCCCCCATCATAATCCCCGCAGATTCGACCAAAGTCAATAAACCTGCGTTCACAAAACTTACCGTCATTACGGTAGTTGCTGAAGATGATTGAACCAAAGCAGTAATTAAGAATCCTGTAAAGACTCCTAAATATCTGTTTTTGGTCATCGACCTCAATATATTTCTGAGCATTGAACCTGCTGCTCTTTGGATACCGTCACTCATCATCTTCATACCAAAAATGAAGAAACAAAGTGCTCCGGCTATTTCAATTGCGTCCCAAAATCCGAATTCCATAATTTTAAGATTTTTATGTGTAGTTAAAGTTGGTTTTTTTTTATTTGACAGAATTTGAGAGTTTGAGAGTAGGAGAAATTGAGAGTAGGAGAGTTTGAGAAGCGTTTTGATTAAACCTTTATACAATTCTCAAACTTTCGTTCCTCTCACACTCTCATTCCTCTCACACTCTCACACTCTCCTTCCTCTCAAACTCTCATTCCTCTCAAACTCTCTAAAAGTGTACATCCATTTGGAATCTAAACGTAAACTCATCATCTCGATTTTCCAATTGGATTAAAGAAAAATCAGATTGCAATTTCAACTTATGCCCTACTATAAATTTAGAAAAGCCTAAAGTATAGTGGTCTTCTTGTCTTGAAACGCCTTCATCTGGATTGATGTCCGTGTATCGAACAGCGATTTCGTAATTAGAAGGAAACATATAACCTGCCTGCAAATTCAAACCAGTACCGGTATAAAATGTACCGATTCTCACCATTTCACCTCCTATGCCTTCCATCACAAAAGGATCATCATCTTTTGCCATTTTATCTACATACTCAATCATTGCGGAGAATCCTTGGTATTTGAACATCAAGTCGGCAAAGAAAGTGTTTAGATCTCTACCTACATAATCTTCATCTGAATTTTGAATAAAACTTCCTAAGTTCCCTCGCTCCCGTACGGCGTTATTGTTGATATCGTAAGTAAGTCCAATTGCTAATTTTGGAGTTTCCTCTCTTTTGACTGCCGAACCTACATAATCTCCTTTTGATTGAAACTCGCCAAATGGCAAATATTCAGCTCTAAAAGTATATTCATATCCACCAAAATGTCCTTCGGTGATGTTTCGGCCTTCTCCTTGAGAAAAGGCAACGACTTGCTTCATAATCCCCTGTCCGACATCAAATTTATGTTTCAACTGTAATCCCATGTCACGGTCAATGTTATACCGAGAATTAAGGCGAGAACGATCCACGAATTGAAGATTTCCAGAAGAAACAACTCGTTCACGATTACCTGGCAATTTTCTTTGTCCAAAAAGAATTGTCCAGTTTTTGTAGAAATTATACTCTAAAGAGGCATCCAAAACCATATTGGCAGTATTCCGAGACTCTGGTATCTGACCACTGGCATGGTCTCGGTTAGATAATGCGACCTCAAATTTGAATTTGATTTTTGGGTCAACCGCCCATCCATCAAATTTGAAACGGGAACGACGAACCAAAAAAGCGCCTTCATAATCGGTCGCATTTCCAAATTCATCGCCTTCTAAAGTCCAACCGCTGGTGTGGAGGTTTTGAAAACGAAAACCTGCTTTTACGTAAAAAGAGGAATCTTTACCTAAGGTTTTAAATCCTTTTCCAAATTTATCGAGTTTGAATTGGGCTGTGGATACAGCAGAGAGCGCCAACATCAATGTTGACAGGAGAAGAAACTTTCTCATTTAGACAATTTGCTTATGTTGATTAGACAATTTATTTTTTGTTTGCGGCGCAAATGTAAGATCTCAATGTTAACTAATTATTAAGTCGCTAATAAAACTTCAAAGAACTTTACTATTGACAAACAAAAGCCGAGGATCGCAAAGCAAATTGTCTAAAAAAGCAAACGACCCCCGAACAGGTGTTATAACACTTTGCAAAATAAAGGTCTTTATGTAAATTAAATGTGAACTTGATATTAAAGAGGTGTTTTGTTTTGTTTCGCATTTTACTGAGAAAAAAAAGGCACGTTTCAAACGAAACGCACCTTTAGGTTTTAATGGTTCAAGTCAGGAGTTTTACTCCCAAATATGCAATTCTCCTTTGCGATAATCAATCACAAAGGTTTTATTTTGAAAAAACGGAAGCCCTAAAAGGCCATCAATGTTATATCCGTTTTCGCCTTCATTCACATAAGACATATCACTGAAAAGGAAATTCATTTTGTCAATGTCGTAATTTTTTGAAGCAATATTTTCGAGTTGACCGACTGCTACCTTTCTGATGCCGCCGTCGAGGCCTTGCATCAATTCGTAGGTTACGTTTGCGGGAGTGGTTTTATCGAATAACTTGGCATTCATTAGATTTTTCTCTGCGCCAGTGTCTATCGCAAATCTATATTTTTTGCCGTTGATTTTTAATTTAATAACTGGTAAATGACCTTCAATTATAAAAGGAATCGTTTCTACATTTTCAGAAGACTTGAGTTTTGATTTCAAATCTTTTTTAGAAAAAATCGCCACTTCTTGATTTTCAAAGTCAACCGAAACAGCATTTTGTTTTAGAATTTGATAACCAATGAGACCATCGAGACTTTCTCCACCGAGTTTGTTCATGTGGCTGATATCCAGCGTGTAACCCTCTACTTTTTCTTGTTTAAAAGTTCCCCATTGGAAATTTTCTACCATCACCTCCCCTATCTTAATAGTAGAACTTACACTCGAAGCCAAGACAAAACTTTCCGCTTCCTCCGATGAATTGAGCACTAAACCAGGTGCCCCCGTATCCAAAATATAATTACCGGACTCCCCATTAACGGCAACGTTAACCACGATTAATCCACCAGAAAAATTAAAATTTGAAGTATTGGAAGCGGTTGGAGACGTTTTTTCCTTTTTTGAAAATATATCAGCAGTTCCTAAGTAAGCAATATTGTTTTGTGAGACCCCACAAAAACACGCCAAACAAAGAACTAATGTAAATATTTTCTTGATCACGCCTAATTTTATTTCGATGAGCAAATTGCTCAACTGCATGATCTAAATTACATTAAATTTACTTTAGATGGGTGTTAAATTTACAAAAAGTTTACATTGAGTTAACATTGGAGGTTAAGACCTATTCGAATCTAAATAATTTTCGAAAACAGATTTAAACTCAACTTCATTGACGACATTGATTTTTGGGAAATCCAATTGTTTTAATTTATTGAAGTGTTTATCATTGGTTACTAAAAAATCTGCGCCTGCTGCAATGGCACAATCCACAAATTTTTCATCATCAGGATCTTCTGGAATGAGCCGCCAGAAATAGTACTTGTTGATTTGGAGAATATTTG
>CALLVG010000063.1 GCA_938010715.1 uncultured Saprospiraceae bacterium | reverse complement strand
ACTACCGTCCGTAAAATCAAATAAAACGCCATCATCTTTTCCTAGTGTAGAGTCTATTCCATAATTGACAGGTGAATAACCCAATATCCAGTGTGCATCGTGGTTTTGAGCGTGTAAAGAGAGAATAAGTGATAAGGAGGTAAGGATAATGTATTTCATAGTTGAAAATTACGGAAAGCATTTTGTATTTCAAAAATGCTTTCCGATAAAGTGATTGCCTTGATGCAAAAAGTCAATTAAAATCGCTTTTCAAAAAATGATCATTATCTTATTTCGCTGATTTATGGGAAGTTGGGGCAGAGTGATTTGGCTGAGAAGCACCGAGGGTTGTCGGGGCGGTAATTTTCAGACATTAAAAATTTCAATCATAACTTGAAACTTGTTTTTGCTCTTATACCTTTGTCCCAATGCAAACCGCAATTTTCATATTAAAGTTAATTTTTATAGGTACGACAATAGTAAATATTTGCTATTGGTTAATTCTTTTTAGTAAGTTTGCATGGTATAGAGAGCAAAAGAAGCCAGAGCCAGAAGGTAGCTCAGGCAGCAAAATCCAGCCACAGCCGTTAGTATCCATAATTATCTGTGCGAAAAATGAAGCGGAAAATCTTAGAAAATTTCTTCCCCGTATTCTAAGTCAAACATACCGCTCCATAGAATTAGTACTCGTAAACGAAGGCTCCACAGACAATACTCTGGAAATAATGCAGGAGTTTCAGAAAAGAAATTCTACCTTACGCATTATAATTATTTCAAATACGAAAAAATTATATATTGGAAAAAAAGAAGCACTACTCAAAGGAGTAAAAGCTGCTTCTGGAGATATAGTTTTATTGACCGATGCTGATTGTGAACCAATAGGTAACAAGTGGGCAGCAGAGATGATAAACCAAATAAATGGCCCTTACGAATTGGGTTTGGGGTACTCTCCTTATAGAGCGTATCCAGGTTTACTGAATAAGTTGATAAGATTAGAGACTGTTTATACAGCAATCCAATATTTCTCCTTTGCTGTCGCGGGCATGCCCTATATGGGCGTTGGGAGAAATTTGATTTATAAAAAAGAGTTGATCGAAAGGGTAAGAGGATTCCATGAACATATCCAACTTGCTTCAGGAGATGACGATTTATTCGTCAATGCCGTTGCCACTTCCACCAACACTTCAATCCAATTGTCGGCCGATTCCTTTGTCATATCGGAACCTGTTCGCAGTTGGAAAGCATACTATCGTCAAAAATCCAGGCACCTGACTACTGGTCGGTACTACAAAAAAAAGCATCAATTGCTTTTGGGAGGATTGGCGCTGAGTCACTTAATACACTACATGGGAGGCGCTGTGTTACTTTATATTAAAGTTAGCACAATATTTGTTTTTTTATTATATGTAATGAGAATGCTTGTGGTAATGTACTTATACAACCGCATCCTTCGAAAATTACGCGATCCCTCTCTTTTACCTTGGGTACCGATTTTCGATTTTGCGTTTGTTCTGTATTACTGCATCCTCTCGCCGAGTTTACTTAAACGCAAAACGCAACAATGGAAGTAGCAACACGGACCCCCGTAATTGGAAATCTATCTGAAAAAGCGCAAAAAGATTTCGAATTAGTACAACGCGCAATTGCAGGATGCCAACGCTCGTATCAGACCCTGATGGAACGTTATCAACACTCAATTTTTCATACCATGTTGAAAATGGTACGAAATAAGGAAGATGCTCATGATTTAACGCAAGAAGCATTTGGTAAAGCTTTCAATAAGCTGCCTACCTATGCACCACATTTCGCTTTTAGTACTTGGCTATTCAAGATCGCAATTAACAATTGTATCGATCACATTCGTAAGAAAAGAATTAAAACCCTTTCTATTGATGATCCGATCGAACCAAATAGCGATTATGGATTTGCCAACAACATCAAAGCGCCAAGCCTCAATCCAGAAGAACAGGTCATTCGTGGCCAACGTATCAACTTGATGCGTGAGTCTATCGGTGAATTGAGTCCAAAATATCGCCTCATGATTGAGTTGCGCTATTTTGAGGAATTGAGTTATGATGAAATCGCTAAATTATTAGAGATCCCATTAGGAACAGTAAAGGCACAACTGTTTAGAGCAAAAGAGATTTTATTTCAAATGATGCAGCGCCCACATGCAGCTGCGTATTTTGAAACAGTCGCTCGTCGCGAAAAAAGAGTAGCGAAAGCGAGTTAGAATCTTGAGAGATTGAGAGGAGTGAGAGATTGAGAGGAGTGAGAGTTTGAGAGATTTTGCTCAGGAGAGTTTATAAGATATTAACCCAAATTGAGGAAATTGGCCGGTGTGTTGTAAAGCGCATCGGCTAATTTGTTTTAGAGATTAAGATTTTTGAAAAAAAGAGTTTTTTTTGAAAAGCAGGCAGCACATAAAAAGAACCAAACGTTTAAAACCCGAATTAAGGTTTCGAAAATTTATATAAGCAGCCTCTTTTCCTTTACTCTCACTAAGTAATAAAAACGCGAAAAAGGGGCTGCTTTCTTTCTTTTTACACTTTTCTTGTTTTTTCTTCTCTACATTTTGGTTAAAAAGTGTCTTTCTCTGTCGAAAGCAGTCTCATATTATTGGTTCAGAGTTATTAAAAGCGTAATTTTGCGCCGCCTTTCTCAGGCCACGAACTAAAAATTAATTCACCAAAATAAGTTTTAATGTCAAAAGTAGATTCTAAATTAGGCTACAAAGTTAAAGATATTTCGCTCGCAGCTTGGGGGCGTAAAGAAATCGAATTGGCTGAGGCAGAAATGCCAGGTTTGATGTCACTTCGTGAAAAATACGGAAAATCAAAACCATTGGCTGGTGCGCGTATCGCAGGATGCTTGCACATGACCATCCAAACAGCAGTTTTGATTGAAACATTGAAAGAACTTGGAGCAGAAGTTTCATGGTCTTCATGTAATATTTTCTCAACACAAGATCAAGCAGCTGCTGCTATTGCAGAAGCAGGATTTCCTGTATATGCTTGGAAAGGTCAGAACGAAGAAGAGTTTGACTGGTGTATCGAGCAAACACTTTTCGCTTTTGAAGGCGGAAAGCCATTGAATATGATTTTGGACGATGGTGGTGATTTGACCAACATGGTTTTGGATCGTTACCCTGAATTGGTTGCCGGTATCGGAGGTATCTCTGAGGAGACAACTACAGGTGTTCACCGTTTGTATGAGCGTGTGAAAGCAGGTACTTTACCAGTTCCAGCAATCAATATTAATGATTCAGTTACCAAATCTAAATTTGATAACAAATACGGTTGTCGTGAAAGTTGTGTAGATGCGATTCGTCGTGCTACTGATGTAATGATGGCAGGTAAAGTTGCAGTTGTTGCAGGTTACGGAGATGTTGGAAAAGGTTCAGCAGCTTCTTTAGCTTCAGCAGGATGTAGAGTAATCGTAACTGAGATTGACCCAATTTGCGCGCTTCAAGCAGCAATGGACGGTTTCGAAGTTCAAAAAATGACGAATGCAATTCCACGTGCGAACATCGTTGTTACCGCTACTGGTAACAAAGACATCGTAGCAGGAGAGCACTTCAAATTGATGAGAGACAAAACTATCGTTTGTAACATCGGTCATTTCGATAATGAAATCGATGTAGCATGGTTGAAAGAAAACCACGGCAATACTCATGTTGAAATCAAGCCACAAGTTGATAAATACACTGTTGATGGTAATGATATTATCTTATTGGCAGAAGGTCGTTTGGTAAACTTGGGTTGTGCAACGGGTCACCCATCATTCGTGATGTCAAACTCTTTTACTAACCAAGTAATGGCTCAAATCGAGCTTTGGGAAAAAGGAAAAGAGTACAAAAACGAAGTATATATGTTGCCTAAGCACTTGGATGAGGAAGTAGCACGTTTGCACTTGGCTCAATTAGGTGTGGAGTTGGAAGACCTTTCTAAAGATCAAGCTGATTACATCGGCGTGGCGAAGAATGGTCCTTACAAGCCAGAGCACTACAGATATTAAGAAAGAGAGATTTCTTTCAAAGAATTTCTTTTAGATTATATTCAAACGGGGCGTCGATTCATTCGACGTCCCGTTTTTTCTATTAAATTTTTCTCACTCTCAATAAATGAGAGTGGTCGCTCCTACATTTGCAATTCAGATTTTATTAAGGTGGTTTTCTGGAAATCAAGAAATTCCCATCCTACAATTTAAAACTATTGCAAATGAAAAACCTCAAACTTCTTTTTACAAGTTCTCTACTCCTTCTTTCTTTTCAATTCCTTATTGGTCAGGGTAATTTTATAGTTTTAAATGATGCTACTGGGTATACTGCTTCGCAGCAACAGTTAGATTCGTTAAATTCAGCAGCTGACAAATTGATCTCAACGATTGATATCGAACTCCCCACTTCTGGTCAGTTCAAAGTTTTTGATGTTGGTTTTTACTTACACGAAAGAGACTATGAGGGAGATTTTCCTGAAGCATTTCAAAGAGCTATAAATACGGCTGCTGTACAAAGCACATACTTTCTACTATTTGGAAGACAGGTTGATGATAGAGGAGTCAATTCTAAAATTTGGATTGATTTTGTTTTTCCTGACGATGATTTTATTTGTATTGATAATGAACTTATAAGAGATAACCTTCAAGAGTCAGCTAATCAATCCCTATCGGAAAGTGCAGATGGTTTTTATGAAAAGCAAAAAGAGTTACTTAAAGACTTAGATAAAATTCTTGGTGAAGGTTTTTGTTGCTCTAATTATTTATCTGCTCATTTATTGAAAACAGGTGGTGGAAAAACTTTGGCGAGACTTAGTGGGTGTAGTATAAACTCAACGGCCGATCAAGCTATAATCGATGGATTATTGTCAGATACTACGTGGTTAGTTGTTTTGAAAAAGGTTAATAAGGTTTATTCGCTTTATAAAAGCTGCCAAGCATCTGAATGGAAGTCAAAGGCTGAATTAGAAAATAATGGAAACGGGTTAGTTCCTTTTTGCATATGGGAAGGTATACAAAGTAGTGGTTTAGCTTATACTCCATTAGATCCGCCATTTATTGCAGGAGGGACTGATGGTCTTTCCAGTTCCTTAGAAGATATTGCTACTGATGTTTATAACCTTCCCAGCAGTGTTGAAGGTTTTGTATTAAGTGGACGTGATTACTTTTTATATGAAATTTTTTGTGATCACGACACTTGGTTAACTACAAAGCGTCTTGCGGTAGTTATTATTGCTCTTAAAAATTCGGAGGCAACCAGTTGGAAAAATCAAGCAGCTCATGCTTTGTTTAATTCGATGTTTGATGATTCAGAATTTGTAAAAGCATTTTTTGGACCAATAGAGATACCCGATAGCGCCCGTTGTGAAGATGAAAGTTTTAAAGCTAATTATGAAAGCATAAAAGAAGGCATTGATTTTATCTACTTATTGGTTACTGATTGGGAAACTTTTTTTGCTACTGGAAATAAAATTTGGGAAGCACTGAAAGCCCAATTTTTAGATATGTGGGGTGATGTTGATGGTTTTGAACCAGAAGAAAGATATTATCATGGATATTATGGCTCCAAAGCGGCTTTTGAGATTTTAGGAAGTGTTAAGAAGTTTCTTAAATTTGGTAAATTATCGGAGTGGGTAGCAGATAATATTGGTGATATTTCGGGTAATGGACAAAGTGGTTTTAGAAAGATATTTAGGAAAAGGCAATTAGATAGGTTTAAGAAAAAGAAGCCTTATACTGATTGGGATGATCAAAAGCGTCTTAATTTTGAATCTGATTTTGAGGGGAATGATGAATTTGCGGATTGGATTTTAAAGAATCAGGATAAGGTTGGGGCGTGGGATATTCTTGATAATGCTAAAGTAGATCCTATTGATAGGAGGAATATAGCTGAGTTAATAAAGGTTTCTGATAATATTCCAGATATAAAAAATATTGGGTATTTGCTGTGGAAGAAAATAGATAACTTTAACTTTTCTGCAGCTTTTACACATTTGAAGACCAGAATTCCGAGCCGAAGGAAAAAAGGAATAGTAGGATGTCATGATGAATCTGCTTTCTTTGATCAAAATGTCATCAGAAGTGTAGACGCTTCATCTAATCCAGGATATTTAGAGGGTGTTCAAAAAAGTGTGTCAAATTTTTTTAATAAATTTAATAAAAATTGACAGATGAAAAAAGAATCAAAATCAAAAGAATTCGATTATTCGAATTTCGAGCAAAAAGCGATATCAGAATTACGAGCTGGTCATGACTTAATAGGCAAAGAAGGAGTATTAACAGAGTTAGTCCAACGGATAGTTAATGCTGCGTTGGAAGGCGAACTGACGCACCATTTGAAGGAAGAAAAGACCTCTGGTAAAGTTGGTAATCGTAAAAATGGTCGGTTAAAAAAGACTCTAAAAACTTCAATTGGCGCGGTAGAAATAGAGCGGTCTCGAGACCGTAAAGGGACGTTTGAGCCAATATTGGTTAAAGACTGGGATAGAAGTTTAAATACAGGTTTAGACAATCAAATATTAGAACTTTACTCTAAAGGTAACAGTCTGTTAGATATTCAAAATTTTGTAGAGAAATTATATGGTATAAATATCAGTACGGGTCACATCTCCGCAGTTACCGAAAAGGTATGGGAAGAAGTCTTGGCCTGGAAAAGTAGAGCCTTGCATGCCTTTTACGTATTGATTTATTTGGATGCGATATTTTTTAAAATTCGAGAAAATGGTCAAGTCGTTACCAAGGCGATTTATACAGTTTACGGTATAAATGCACAAGGAGAACGTGATATTTTAGATATTCACATAGGGCAAGGAGATGGAGAAGGAGCAAAAGAATGGGGACGATTATTAGAGAAAATACAAAATCGTGGAGTTTTAGACGTACTATTTTTTGCAGTTGATGGTTTATCTGGTTTCGGGGAAGCTATCTTGGAAGTTTATCCTCAATCACTTGTCCAGCGCTGCATTGTTCACATGATCAGAACCTCTTTGAAGTTAGTCGACGATAAAGATTATCGGAAAATTTGTAAGGATTTAAAAGCCGTTTATTCCGCCGATGATGAAGCTGGAGCGAAGGTAGCTTTAAAACAATTTGGCGAATGTTGGGACTTTAAATATCCCGAAATTCGTCAAAAATGGGAGGATAATTGGTTGGAACTAACCACCTTTTTTGGTTTTAATGCGGCTATTCGACGATTAATTTATACCACTAATGCCGTCGAAGGTTTGCATCGAAAAATGAGGAAAGTGACAAAGTCCAAAGGAGCTTTTGTCAATGACAAAGCACTTCTTAAACTTTTATACTTAAATTTGATCCGTGACCCGAAATCTTGGAAGAAAAAAGTCTTTAAATGGGCTGAAATTAAACGGGGGCTTATCAGAGAATTTGGCCATAGATTTGAAAAGCACCTCGATGATAATATTATCATAAAATGAAAATGACACAGATTTCTGAACACCCTCGATATTTACCACCCGTGGGAAAAACAGTAGCTCAAGTAGAAGAAATAGTTATTTTAAAAAATATTAATCACAGTATTGTTCCTAATGTTAAAATTTTGGAATATAAAATTCCTGGCTTGAGTAATTCTAATCCATCACTTACTACAGGTCAATTAGTGAAGCCCAGCAATGGGGGAATAAAAACTGTGTATGATCCTGTTTTTTGGACGGATCCCAAACTCAAAAAAGCGGCGCAAGAAGCTTTAATTGATAATGCCAAAAAGAGAGGATCTGTAAATGATGGTCAGTTTAGAGGAGTGACCAAAGAAGGGTATAATATTGAGGGGTATATTAAAAATGGAAATATTGATACATTTTATTTCCTTTAAATCTGATAATATGAAGTGGCAAATTGAAGAATTAAAATATGAGGTAAATGATTCGGTAAATAAAAATGGTGCTTATTTAAAAAGTGGTGACGTAGCATCAATAAAGTTTGAGCCAGATTGTATTCCTTTAGAATTTTTCCTCAATGGTATATCAATTTTGAACTACACTGATTTCTTGGTATCATTTAATAACCAAAGTGTATTTTATAGTCCTCCAGGCTCTTTAAAATTTTACAAAAATCTTGACTGGGAGGATTTGGAAGATTTGAAAGACATCGGGTTTGTAAGTAGAAACGACATTGTTGTATATCATGAAAATGCAGGTGAGGCAATTATTCGGAAAAGTATAACTACTGAAATAGTATTGGATTATTCTAAATTTATTTACAATAAACTTAATGCTTTGTATCCTGATTTTTGCGGGATATGGAAAAATAGATTTGAAGCCGAGATTAAATCTTTAGAAGAAAATATTTGATTTTTTTGACTCAAAAGAACTGTTTTGTTTTTGTAGCAGCTATTCCTCGTTGTTTTAGGAGTAGCTGTTTTCTATTGTAGAAGTTTTGTGAAATTTTCATCTAAAGCAGAAACTGCCTTCAACTTCTATTTTTTTGCCAGAAAAATAGAATCAGCCATGGAAATCTTACTTATCCAAGGCTAAGAAAATATCAGAAAAGTACAGCGCGCAATCTCGAATGAAAAGAATCAAATGATTAATTTGTTGCTTTAAAAGCAACAAAAGTGTTAGCTTTGATAGTATGAGTATTTTAGAAAAAGAAATATTGGCGAAGATAAAACAAGTGGTTCAGGAGTTAGAACCGTTGGCTGAAATAGTCTTGTATGGCTCGCGTGCAAGAGGTGATGTCCATGAAGAGTCTGATTGGGATTTGCTGATTCTTGTACCAAAAAACGTTGACTTTAAAGAAGAGCAACGATTTAGACACAAGCTATTTGATTTGGAACTGGAGTATGGGCAGGCTATTTCTACAATAGTGAAATCTAAGAAAGACTGGGATGGCGATTTTCGTTTTACTTCTCTCTTTCATAACATAAATCAAGAAGGAGTGCGGCTATGAAACCATCGGAAAGAAAAAATTACGTGAATTACCGAATTCAGATGTCAATAGAAACGCTTGAAGCTGCTGAGATTTTAATTGAAAACGAAAAATGGAATTCCGCTATAAATCGATTATACTATGCCGCTTATTATGCAATAAGTGCACTTTTAGTACAACAAGAAATTGTTACCAAAACACATTCAGGAGTAAAAACACAATTCTTCCTTCATTACATTAAGTCCGGAAAAATTAAACTTGAACTCGGAAAAGTCTTTTCCGATTTATTTGACTCCAGACAGAAAGGTGATTATGGCGATTTCTTTGATTTTAAAGAAGAAGATTTAAAATCTATTTTGGCTCCCACCAAAGAGTTGATATTTGAAGTTCGAAAAGAGATTATAGGATAATAGCTTTTTCTATTGTAGAAGTTTTGTAAAATTTTCACCTAAAGCAGAAACTTCCTTCAACTTCTATTATTTTGCCAGAAAAATAGAATCAGCCATGAGAATTTTATTGGTCGAAGACGAAGAAAACATCAGAAAAGGAATCCAATTGAACCTTGAACTGGATGGCTATGAAGTGGTCATTGCCGAAGATGGAAAGAAAGCGATGAGCCGTTTTCAATCTGAACATTTCGATTTGATAGTCTTGGATATTATGTTGCCAGAATTGGATGGTTTGCAGGTATGCGAGCAAATTCGCTTGACTAATACCAAAGTCCCAATTCTAATGTTAACGGCAAGGGGAGAAGCGCAAGACAGAATTGAAGGCTTGAAAAAAGGAGCAGATGATTATTTGCCCAAACCATTTGTATTGGAAGAATTTTTATTACGCGTCAACAATCTGATAAAACGGACAAGTGATTCCCCAGAAAATTCTCCAGAAGTATATGAGTTCGGAACAAACAAAGTGAATTTTCTAACCTTTGAAGCAGAAGGTGTCAATGGAAAATTTACACTAACCAAGAGAGAGGCGATGCTTCTTAAATTATTGATTGATAGAAAAAACGAGGTAGTCTCTCGACAGCAGATCCTGCAGTCTGTTTGGGGCTACGATGTTTTCCCTTCCACTCGTACGATTGATAATTTTATTTTATCCTTTCGGAAAAATTTTGAGGTAGATCAGCGTAATCCAAAATATTTTCATTCTGTAAGGGGTGTTGGGTATCGTTTTATTTCTTGAGAATTAACTTTAAAAGAATTTAAATTGGATTAATGGTCGTTTTTTAAAATTAAATTGGAATTTTATTTGAAAATCAGAATAAATAAAATAAATTTGAAGTACTCTGATTATTTCACCTTAAAATTTCTCAATTATGATGAATGAAGCCCTTTCTACAATTATGACAAGGAATGTAGTCACGCTCTCTCCTACCGACAAACTTTCCAAAGCAAAGAATCTTATTTTCGAAAAGCATTATCACCATATTCCTGTAGTGAATGAGGATGGTACGATAGAAGGAATAGTCACTTCTTACGATTTGATGAAGTTGAATTTAAAATTTGAGGAATACGACAATATGTTGATTGAAAACGTAATGACTCGAAAGATTGTCACACTTCAACCCGAAGAAAAAATAGGAGCTGCCGCTCGAATCTTTTTGAGACACTTATTTCATGGTCTGCCAATTGTAGATGAAGACAGGAAATTACAAGGAATTGTAACAACGCACGATGTAATGAGATTTGTATTCGATAAATCATATCCGAACGATGAACTCGAAAAAGCTTATCGCTTAACGGATTTGGTTCACGCATAGTGAAGTGATTTAAACTTTTCAAATAAGCTGCAAATAATCTAAAATTGAACCTGATTTCGCCAAAAATTAAATCCGTAGCGCGGCTATGCATTGAATTTTTGGCTTCATCAGAACCAATTTTATATCATTTTCGCCTCTATTCTAAAAGTTTAAATCACTACAATATAAAACCTGTGGGAATAAAAAAGGGGTGTACTTTTTCAAGTGCACCCCTTTCGCTTTTCTTGGAGAGTCTTTTATTTAATCAAGTCCAAAGACTTGTTGATAAACTCAGTCAAGCCCTTTCCTTGCAACATGCCTTGATTCAACAAAGCTAAGTTGTAGAAATATTCCGCCAACTCAGATTGCTTCTCACCTTTTGCACTTAGTAGCTTTTTCGCGACAAGCGGATGATTGCCGTTAACGATCAAGTTGTAGCTGTCAGGCATATCACCGAGATTCATCCCATTCATGGATTGCATCTCCTTCATGCGACGCATAAATTCTGGTTTGGTGATTTGCACCGGTGGCGCCGTCGGCGAAAGTGGTTTGATCTCGATTGTTACATTTCCTTTCTCTTTAGTCAATGTTCCGAAAAGGTCTTTCACCGTTTCAGATTCTTTCTCACTCAGAACTGACTCTTTCTTCTCATCTGTTTCGATCAAGTTGTCAACTGTATCAGCATCAATTCTTTTGAAAGTAATGTCTTGACGTTTATACTCTAACTGCTGAATAAAATGATTGTCAATTACATTGTCAAGCAAAACGACATCGTAGCCTTCTTCTTTTGCGGTTGTAATATATAGGTCTTGCGCATCCTTATTATTGGTGTACAGAATGACGACCTTGTCAAATTTGTTCTTTTGCGTTCCTTTTACCTTTTCAACGTAGTCGTCGAGTAAGAAGAATTCATTCTCTACATTTTCAAGTAATAAGAACTTATTCGATTTTTCTGCGAATTTCTCATCAGACATAAATCCGTACTTCACGAACACGCCCAAACTTCTCCACTTCGATTCATACTCTTTTCTATCTTTTTTGAAAAGGTCGTGTAGCTTATCTGCTACTTTCTTAGTAATGTAGCCAGTGATCTTGCGCACGTTGCTGTCACTTTGCAAAGAACTTCTGGAGACATTTAAAGGAATGTCAGGCGAATCAATGATTCCATGCAATAATGTCAGCCATTCTGGAACGATTTCTTTTACATCATCCGTCACCCAAACTTGGTTGGAGTACAATTGAATTTTGTTTTTCTGAACCTCGAATGAATTATTCAGTTGAGGGAAATACAAAATACCCGTCAGGTTAAAAGGAAAATCAATATTCAAATGAATATGAAACAAAGGATCTGAACTATAAGGATACAACTCTTTGTAAAAAGCATTATAATCTTCCTCTGATAATTCGGTTGGATTCTTCTTCCATGCTGGTGTTGGATTGTTGACGATATTATCAACTTCCTTTTTGATGGTTTCTTTTTTATCACCCTCGCCAACTTCCTCTGTCTCCGTTCTCGTTCCAAATTTGATAGGAATAGGTAAGAATCGGCAGTACTTCATCAAAAGCTCCTCAAGTCTATGTTTGCTCAAAAACTCTTTTCCTTCCTCCCCAATATGAAGAACGATGTCTGTACCTCTACTTTTTTTCTTGATTTCGTTGATTTCATACTCAGGAGAACCAGTACACACCCATTGAACAGGCTGAGATTTTGGTTTCCATGATTTGGTGTTTACTTCCACCTTATCGGCAACCATAAAGGCAGAATAGAATCCTAAACCAAAATGACCGATGATACTTGCATCGTCTTTATATTTTTCAAGCCACTCGCTGGCACTCGAAAAAGCAATTTGATTGAGGTACTTTTGCACCTCCTCTTCATTCATCCCGATTCCTTTATCTCTTATCGTTAGGGTTTTTGCCTCCTCATCAAGAATGATTTCTAAAGTAAGATCGCCAGTATCTTTTTTTAATTCACCGCTATTTGATAATAATTTCAATTTAGAAGTAGCGTCAATTGCATTGGCGATAAGTTCTCTTAAGAATATTTCCTGGTCTGCGTACAGAAATTTCTTAATAATGGGAAAGATATTTTCCGTTTGTACTGAAATGTTTCCCTTTTGCATATTCATATAGGTTTTGTTAATAAATACATTCTCCCGTTATTTTCAAAGGACATGCCAGTGGATTATTGCTGACAAAATGACTGACAATCACGGTTTTAAAAAAGCATTTATTATTTAATATCAAGTATCATATTAAAATTAGGATAGATTGTGCGTTGTATTCAATGTCACAAAAAAATGATTTTTGGGAAAATATAAGTGTATGATCCCTGTATTTTTGTTCTGTATTTGAATGAGACGATAAAGATTATCTCGTTTTAAGCCAAAAGAATTCTTCACATAATAGTTTTTATTATAAGATTCAATTGGCACAGTTTTCGACATTAATAAAGTATATAAAGAAAAGAAGTGCTTCACTATTCATCCTCTCCTCCAGGTGTTATTTTCCCTTCTTTATTCATTTATATTCCCTTAATACCCACCAACCGTTAATAAGAACAGTTAGATGTTCTTAAAAGAAACTTGATCGAAAGATCCTTTAAGTATGCTTCCCCAACTTAGAAAGCATATTTATGAAAGAAGTCGAAGGTCAGAAGTGACCGGAGACAGTGAGTGAGACCAGTTCATTTGGGGGGTAGAGCTGGTCTTATACTCACTTTTTTTAAAAAAATCAGATCCTTAAATATAATTTAAAGGGCGTAAGAATCTATTCTTGCGCCCTTTTTCTGTTTTAACAACCTGTATATATCCCTGAAAGACAGTAATTTATATCATTTGCGTCAAAATAGAATTAAAAAAGGCTTATCTTCGTAGTCCCTTTGATTTATAAAAATCTCTTCTTTTTACTAAAACCTGCCCTGATTTTTTTCAGTAAGTTGAGATTTAAGCCCTTTTTTTGAACATATTTTTATCTTTAATGAAATATTTTTCAACTTTAATAATTGCTCTTTTTTCTATTTCTACACTTTTTTGCCAAACGATTTTTGTTAAACAAAATGGGAATGGTGATGGTAGTTCTTGGCAGCAAGCGACAGGTGATCTGCAAGTTGCCCTTCAAGCGTCTTACTTTGGTGTAGAAATATGGGTAGCAGAAGGAATTTATAAACCTACTTTTTGCTCTAACTGTGGAGAACCACAAAGAAATACAGCCTTTATTGTTAAAGATGGTGTTAAATTATTAGGAGGCTTTAAAGGGACAGAAACACAATCTGATCAACGTGTTGCAACTCAAAATCTAACAATTTTGAGCGGTGATATCGATAATGATAATACGTTAGCGAATAATTCCTACACAATATTACTGACCGAAGGCGTATCCAATCAAACGTTAATAGACGGTTTTACCATTCAAGATGGAAATGCAGACTTTGACAATGCTGCACTGGGAGATAGACATAATAGTGGAGGTGGTTTTTATAATAATGGTCAGCTTCAAGGATTCATTTCTCACCCTGTAATTCGTAATTGTATTTTTACTAACAACTACGCTTTTGGGTATGGGGGAGCAGTTTACTCAGATGGGAGTTTTAAAGGGAATGCCTCTCCGCTTTTCGAAAATGTAAAATTTATCAACAATACAGCTAAAAATTCAGGTGGTGGCTTTTATGCCAATGCTGTTTTTGAAGGGCTTTGCGATCCTGTATTTAAATCATGTGAATTTAAAGGAAATAAGGCGCTCGATGAGCATGGAGGAGCAATGGTGAATTCTGGAGGGACAAGCGGTATTTCAAACCCATTGATCGAAGACTGTCGCTTTGAATCAAATAATGCTCACCTGAATGGAGGGGCTGTTTTTAATTTTGGAAATAATGGCCATAGCAATCCAATTTTTAAAAAAACGGTATTTATTAGAAATGAAGCGGACGAAGGAGGGGCAGTTTATTCTGATGGAAGCTTTAGTGGGGAGACCAGTCCAAAGTTTTTTGATTGCGATTTCTTTGAAAATCATTCGTTAAAAGATGGAGGAGCGATTTATAATTTAGGTTCCTCAAATGGGTTTTGTCAAGCAAGTTTTGAAAGGTGCAATTTTGAGAATAATCGTTCTACTGACTCAGGAGGAGCAATTCTCAATAACGGTTCGAGTGGAACCTGCGTACCCCGTTTTTCAAATTGTGAATTTAAGCAAAATATAGCTACTGCTTTTGGTGCAGTATTTTACAATATTGGAAATGCTGGACATTGTAATCCAGATATTAATAATTGTCTTTTTGTAAAAAACAGAGGATTTTCTGCTGGAGCGATTTATAATCTTGGTTCGGATCGAGGACAGTGTAATCCAAATATTACCAATAGCACTTTTGTTGGGAATAGAGCACAAGTAGGAGGGGCGATTTATTGTAATGCAAATGATGAAAATGGTCAAAGTAATCCAGTAATTTCCAACTGTATATTCTACGATAATTACGCACCTACAGGCAGAGTTTTTCGAATTATATATGGTTTTCCTACCGTAGAATATTGCTCGTTTGACCTTGATCGTTGCGACGAATTGACAGATCATTCATCGTCAAATATTAATTGTGGCGATGGATTGATTTTTAGTCAAGAACTATATTTTGTAGATACGCTTTCTGGTAATTATAGGCTTAAAGAAGGAGCATCTGTTATTGAGCAAGGAAATCCGATGAATCCAATAGGAGGGGTTGACTTAGATAGTAATCCACGAGTAGTAAATGGACGTGTAGATCTTGGTGCGTATGAATTTCAAGGGAATAATGCAATGCCACCTGTTATAACGGAGCAGCCACAATCTAAAGATGCTTGTGAAAATGAAATTGTAACTTTTGATATAGTTGCCTCAAGTAATGAGGCGATGAGTTATCAATGGAAAAAAGATGGAAGTCCAATAATAGGCGCAACTCAAAGTGTTTATCAAATAAGCTCGGTGAGCCTTCAAAATGTAGGTAACTACACTTGCGCAGTGACTAACACTGTAGGAACAATTGAGAGTTCGACTGTAACTTTGAATGTAGAGGAGCGAGTAGAGTTTTCCATATCACTTTCATCACCAAGCACAGTTTGTGAAGGTGCGGAAGTAATGGTAAAAGCAACTCATGTAAATGGCGGCAATACACCAAAATATATGTGGTCATTAAATGGAAATCCAATTAATGGAGCGATTGAAGATAGTGTGATTGTAAGCGGAATTTTCGGTATAGGGGAGGTGACTTGCCGAGCGATCTCAGAAGTTAAATGTGTAATTGAAGATACGCAAGTTGCGACTGTAGATATAACCTCTGTTCCCTTTTTGAGTCCAATGATTCAACTTGAAGGACCAGATACGATTGTTTGTGAAGGAGAATTGGTGCGATTCGAATCATCTTTGGTGCACGAAGGAACATCTCCTACTTTTGAATGGTCTAAAAACAATGTATTATTACCAACTACTACTGCTTTTTATGAAGCATCTGATTTGGAAGATGGAGATGTGATTCAATGTTTTATGACTTCCTCTGTTCAGTGTCCCACGTCGAATCCTGTCTTTTCTAATCAAATAATTGTACCAGTAGATAGTTGCAAATCTTCAAGTACACTTGACATTGGAGAAAAATATCATATATCTTTGTACCCAAATCCAGTGGAAAGCGTTGTAAATTTTGACTTAGAAGGAATGGATGGAGAATTAATCGTAACTATTTATAATGCAGCAGGCAGCGTATTGGAGAAAAAAATAGTTATGGTTTATGGAAATGATCGAATAAAATCAAGTGTTGAAATACATAATTACCCGTCAGGAATATATTTCATGAATTTTAAAAACGAAAAAAAATCAGCTACCCACCTTTTTGTTAAAAAGTAATTTCCCCCAACTCATAGATCCCCAAGAGAAGTTTGCTAATGTCAGTTAGCATAAGTTGTGACATTGCTATTTGATATATATAGTGTATTTAAATTTGTTAATTTTGCGTCGAATTTGGCTTAAAATTAGCATATACCAATAATAACCGATTTATCCAGAACTAAAATCTGATAAAATTGAAATTCAAAATTTTACTCCCTGTCCTTCTTTGTCTCTTTGTGACATCGAACTGTGTTGCGCAGGATATTCATTTCACGCAACATTATAATACTCCAATGTCGGTATCTCCCGCTTTGACGGGAATCTTCAATGGTGACCAACGATATATTGGTGCCGGAAGAGGACAATGGTACACTGCTGACGCACCTTACACCACTTTTCATGGGTCTTTTGATCAGAAAGTTTACAATAAAAAACTAGGTAAAGGTTTTTTAGGCGTTGGAGGTGCATTGAATTATGATCGTTCAGGTGATTCTCGACTGGCATTAATTCAAGTAAATTTAGCTGGATCTTACACTTATGTATTAGATCCGGAAAATCTTGTTACAGGTGGGCTCATGCTCGGCGCAGGACAGCGCTCCTTTGATATGGCTGGCCTGCGTTGGGGAAGTCAGCATAATGGAGAGTTGTTTGATCCAGCTACTGCTTCAGGAGAAAGCTTTAACGAAAGTGGATATATCTATCCTGATTTTGGAGTTGGTATCAACTATCGCGCTCAGAAAACGGATAAGCGAACACATATTGATATTGGAGTGGCTGCTTTTCATTTACATCAACCAAATCAAAGTTTTGATGATCAAGGTGTAAGTAAACTTCAACCAAAATATAGCATTTATGCCAATCAATTATATCAATTAAGACCTAAACTTGATTTTTATCTAAACGGATTGGCGCAACTTCAAGACAAATATTTTGAAGGTGTTATTGGTGCAGGTGGTCGTTTTCACTTAGACCAAAGAAGAGGAAAAGAATTGGCGCTTCAAGCAGGCTTGGCATACCGATTAAATGAGATTGGGGATGCTGCAATTCTTGCAGTTGAAGGACATTATCAGTACTGGCGCTTGGGTGTGAGTTATGACATTAATGTATCTGAGTACAGAATTGCATCCAATAGAAATGGTGGTCCAGAGGTTACCTTGAGGTACATCATTAAATTTGTAAAGCCGATTCCAGTATTCCGAATTTGTCCAATAATATAAAGAGAGATTTACTAATTAGTGAAATTCCAAAACCGATTTAAAAGGAATTATTACTGAGCGTTAGTACTCGCCTCCTTAATCAAAAATCTATCAAAGACACCCCTCTTTTTGTAAAAAGGCGTACACAATGAATGATAAAATATTAATTCCCATTGTCCTTTTATTTTTTGTTTTTTCAAATAGTTACAGTCAAAACAAAGGACAATACCTAAAAGCTGCTGATAAATCCTTTGCACAGGAAAATTATTATGCAGCCATGAAATATTATAGTGAAGCATTAGAATTTGATTCTACTCAAGCAGATGTTTGGTACAAACTTGGAGAATCAGCAGAAGCATTCTATGCTTTTTCGATTGCAGAGGAATCCTACCAAAAGGTTCTGGATATAGATGCTTCAAAATTTCCATTGACAAAAATGAAGTTGGCAGAAGTCCAGACTAGTCTGGGTAAATATGGTGATGCGATATCGTATTACCAAGCTGTTCTCGATGATTCAACTATCGTCAGTGGAGATGTCAAATTAAAGGCAACTCTTGGACTTGCCGAGGCAGAATGGGCCTACGAAGTCATCTCTAATCCAGATACAAATATAGTGATAGAAAATTTGGGTGAAGATGTCAACTCTCCATATTCAGAGGTTTCTCCAACAAAAATCGGAAACGAATTGTACTATACTTCTTTTCGATTTGATAACCCGAATGATAAACACACACCACCTCGACAATACAACAAAGTCATGCATACGGAAAGTGGCCCTGCAATACCTTGGGACGGATTCAACTCGGATAAAAGGCATACAGCTCACTCAGCTTTTAGTAAAGATGGGCTGACACGTGTATATTTCACCTATTGCGATTATGTGAACGAAGCAGACATTCGATGTGAAATTTATTACCGTGAAAAAGATTCGACAGATGTGTGGAGAGAGCCAGTAAAACTTCCTTCAAGTATTAATGTTGCAAATTTCAATTCAACAAATCCTGAAATAGCAAAGGTCAATGGAGAAGAATGCCTATTCTTTTCCTCCAATAAACCAGGTGGAAAAGGTGGAATGGATTTGTACTTCAGTAAAGTAAATGAAAAAGGTAAATTTTCGAAACCAGTCAGTTTATCTGAAATAAATACGGATGGAGATGACATCACGCCATATTACCAGTCCAGTATGAATACGCTTTACTTCAGTAATAATAGCCGTCAAGGATTGGGAGGGCATGATATTTTTAAATCTACTTTGAACGAAGGAGAATGGAGTTCGCCAGAGCACTTGGGGTACCCGCTCAACAGTAGCTACGATGATATTCATTACAAACCAAGCGCTGGAGGGGCATCTGCTTATTTTGCTTCCAATAGATTGGGTTCTATTTTTCTCGAAAGAGAAAAAGAATCGTGTTGCCATGATATCTATTCTATGCAAACTCAAAATGTTGAATTGTTAGTCAGCGTTTTTGATAAGTTTAGTAAAAAACCGCTTAAAGGGACAACTGTTACTTTGACTCGATTGAAAAGTAAAACAGTGGTAGAATCATTGACCAATAAGACTGGAAATGATTTCGCTTTTATACCTGAAAGAAGATACGCCTATATTTTAAAAGCGGAAAAGCCAGAATATACGACGGACATTGATACAATATATTTGGATCGAGACCCTATGGTAGATATGACTTCTATCAGTCACGAAATGTTTATTGACTTAGCAGAGGTGAGTCTAACGGTGCTGACTTTTGATGATTATTCAAAAGAAGGTTTGGTTGGAACAACACTTCAGTTGTTTGAATTGGTTGGAGGTGAACGCAGATTGGTTGAAGAAAAAAACAATCCAGATGGCAATGATTTTGATTTCACTGTACAGCCAGGTAAAACCTATATTGTTAGAGGATCAAAAAGTGGTTATGAGCATGATTTAGACACCATCCGAGTTCCTCAAATAATTGACGTTCCTAATTTAAAAAGTGAACTTTATTTAGCGCCATTAATATTTGCGAAATTCTTACCGATCTCACTTTATTTTGATAATGATCATCCTGATCCGAACACAAGAGAAACTTATACTTCTAAGTCCTATTTGGAAACTTGGGATAAGTATAGAGCAAGGCAAGGAGAATTTATGGATGAATATGGAAGTGGTATGCAAGGTCAAATGAAAATGATGGCCACTCAGCGGCTTGGTGGCTTTTTTGAAAAAGAGGTAAATGCTGGAGGTGAAAACCTTAAAACCTTCACTGACTTACTTTATGAATTTTTGAAGCAAGGAAATAATCTTGAATTGGTGCTCAGAGGGTATACTAGTCCTCGTGCAGAGTCAGATTACAATGATATGCTTTCAAAGCGTAGAATTGTTTCTGTTAAAAATCATTTTGAAAGACATAATGGAGGTATTTTGAGAGAATTTATCAAATCTGGTAAATTAGTTATTCTTGAGAGACCTTATGGAGAAACGAAATCAAAGACAGATGTCAGCGATAAGTTGGATGATGTTAGAAATTCGATATATGGAGTTCCAGCGTCTTTAGAAAGAAGAGTGGAAATCATTGACGTAAAACAAGCAGAAGATTTTCAAAGAGGGACTAGATAAAAACTATTTTCAAAAACTATACTCTCTAAATTAAAGCAAGTTAAAATGAGGTTTGATATTAACCAAATAGTTAAATTCCTGAGTTTAGTGCTTCTTATAGTGCTTCCTGGTGTAACAAAAGCATCCCATATTATTGGTGGTGAAATTCAATATAGATGTTTAGGTGGTAATGAATACGAGGTTACAGTAAACGTTTATAGAGATTGTTTTTTTGGAAATATAGATGCTCCTTTTGATAACCCAGCATCTGTCGGAATTTTTGATTTGAATACCGATACCTTGGTAGGAGATCTACGGATTCCATTCGTTAGTGATGACACACTGGATTCGTTTTTAGCTGATCCATGTTTTATTGTCCCTGCAACAGTATGTGTGCACACAACAACTTATAAAGACACGATTAATCTTCCTTTTCGAACTGGTGGTTATACATTAGTTTACCAACGATGTTGTAGAAATCAAACTGTTCAGAACATCATCGTTCCAGATCGAACAGGTGCGACTTACAATATCGTTTTGTCCGAAAGGGCGCTTACTGAATGTAATTCGAGTCCAGCTTTCAAAGAATGGCCACCGCTATTTATTTGTGCTGGTACAGAAATTTTTTATGACCACTCTGCAGAGGATGCAGAAGGAGATTCTTTGGTTTATAGTTTGTGTACGCCAAACACAGGTGCTTCTTTTGGTTTTCCAAAACCACAACCACCCAATCCACCTCCTTACGACACAGTAGAGTGGAAAGCTCCATTTAATTTAGGGAACATATTAGGATCGGGTAGGCCGCTCCGAATAAATTCAAGAACAGGTAGGCTTACTGGTCGGCCAGATGTTCAAGGACAATTTGTCGTAGGTATCTGTATCGAAGAGTATAGAGAAGGAACCTTGATGTCTCGAACGATTAGAGATTTTCAATACAATGTAGGACTATGTGGAATGATTACCTCTTCTTTTCAATCTCCCGAAACACTTTGTGATACGCTAGGGGTAACTTTAGAAAACAATAGCCTTGAGGCGGATAATTATTTGTGGATATTTGATTATCCGAATATGACTTTTACCGATACTGCAAGGGTTCCTAATTTTACTTACCCGGATACTGGAAGCTATACAATCGCATTGATAGCCCAACCCGGAACTACCTGTGCTGATACTTCATTCGCAGATATATTTATTCAATATAACTCAATAGAACTTGATTTTGACGTGACAACTCTTAACTGTTCCGATAGTTCTCAAATCATTGTCAATGACTTGAGTATTGACACAGTATCGCCTCTTGTTACATGGAATTGGCAATTTACACTTTCAAATGGAACCGTTATTACCTCAAATGATCAAAACCCAGTTTTTTCTGCCCCCGTTTTAGATTCAGTAGAATTAAAATTGGAGTTGATATCACAAAATGGATGTGTTGCCAATGATATCAAAATAATTCCAACAGATATACTTGACCCAACCAGTACGATTCCACGAACACAAAGGATTTGTGAAGGCGAGAGTGTTGAACTAAATCCAAACGGGGATTCACGGTTTAGTTATCTTTGGTCACCTGCGTTAAGTTTAGATAATGATACATTATTCAATCCAACTGCCACTCCAGCGACTACCACTACTTATGAAGTGATGGTATTTGCAGACGACCAGTTTTGTAGAATCCAAAGAAACGTAGAAGTTATAGTACAACCCGCTCCGGTTTTAGATTTTGATTTTGAACTTGGTTGTGATAATAGAACAGTAACGTTTACAAATAATAGTACTGGTGCAACAGATTATGCTTGGAATTTTGGAGATGCTGCGAATACCACTTCAACAGATCTCAATCCAGTTTTTGTTTATCAATCAGGTGTCTATGAAGTAGAGCTTTATTTATCAAATGCAACTTCGACCTGTCTTGACACTGTCAGAAAAACAGTTGACGTATCAGATAGAGGCTTAGACGTAGATTTTGCAGTAGAATATGAAAATTGTGATTTAGGGAATCTTACTGTTAATTTTACTCCTATTGTGAATGTTAATGGCCATACGATTACTGATTATAATTGGAATTTTGGTCCTTCTTTAGGAACGATGACTGGGCAGAATCAACAATTGTCTTTTTCTACTAGTCAAAATATCGACGTTGAATTAGAAATTATAACTTCTCAAGGTTGTAGAAATGTCATTTCCAAAAACCTTGACCTCAATATGGTAGAAGAATTACCTGATGGTAATTTTCAATTATGTGCTGCTGATAGCTTGGAATTGAATCCAAATTTCAATCCTGATTATAGGTATGTGTGGTCACCTTCAACAGGATTGAGTAACCCCAACGATCCTAATCCACGGGTAAGTCTTAATAGTTCGCAGACTTATAGTGTCCAAATTTCAGCATTTGGAGCTGATACTTGTGATATTCTTCATAATGTAGAAATAATAGTTCCACCCATTATAAATTTACAGGTAAGTGACGACGAAATCACTTGTGACTCATTTGCAACGCTATTCGCAAATACCACAGCGAATCCTAATATTCAATGGTTTGATAGTAATTCGAATTTAGTAGGAACAGGAGGAAGTATTACAGTTTCTGTTTCTGGTCAAGAAAACTACACGGTGGTTGCTGAAGATGCTTTTGGCTGTAGCCAAACAGAATTTGTGCAAGTAGCTGGAGGCCCTGTTGAAGTGGAAGTTCCAACAGCTCAAGCATTATGTATTGGTGAAAATTTCTCAGTTGGAATTACCAATCTAGATGCAAATGACAATCTACAATATTCATGGAGCCCAAGTACTCGTATTCTTTCAGGTGCAAATACTGCTAATCCAGTTATTGATTCAATGCCAGGTAATTTTAACCTATCGGTAGATATTACCTCACAATATGGTTGTTCTTATTCTGATGAAATCAATTTAGTGTTTGTAGATCCAGCACCAATGGATTTTGATTTCGAGGTACAATGTGACGGCCTTTCTGTAGAATTTGAAAATCTAACCCCAAATGGGTTTGATTATAGATGGAATTTTGGTGATTTGGGAACTTCATCAGATACAACCAGTGTAGCAAACCCAAGTTATTCTTATCCAGCACTTGGAGGGTATTGGGTCTTGTTGACAATTCCATACGATGTCTCCTGTAGGGATTCTATTTTGAAATTTGTAGAAGTAAATGATAAAGTATTAGAAGCAAGTTTTGACGTTGATTACTTGAATTGTTCCGAAGATAGTGTAACCGTTCAGTTTACAAGTACTTCTTTTAGCCTTCAAAATAACGTAACCAATTTAGAATGGGATTTCGGTTCATTAGGAACTTTCAACAATATTCAAAATCAAACTTTCACATTCGCCGCAGATGCAACAGTTGATGTTTCTTTACTGATAGAAAATGCAGCTGACTGCGCAGATAGCCTTTCAAGAACAATTGACTTGAACCTCTTTGACTTAAGTGGTTTCCCTGATCAGCCATTTGTCAAGTGTGAAAATCAAAGAATTTTCTTGAATCCAAATGGAAATCCAGATTATGAATACGAATGGTCTCCAGCAAGTATAGTGGACGACCCAACTTCTCATAATCCTGAATTTTTAGGTGGTTCAGATGCTATTTTAAATGTAAGAATTTTAAACATTGGAGCAGATACTTGCGAGGTCTTTCGACAAGTAGAAGTAACCGTACCCCAGCCAATTAGAATTACCAACACAAGCGATACAATAACTTGTGGCCACCCAATTACTTTAGCGCCATCGGTAAACGTAATGCCGTTTAATTTTGAATGGACTACCCTTAGTGGTACTTCATTAGGAAGTGATCCTACTTTAGTAGTTGACCCAACTACCACTGAGACCTATATTTTAACAGGTTTAGATAATTTTGGATGTGGGATGAGCGATACGATAGCTGTTATCAATCAGCAAGTTGATATACAAGCAAACAGCCCAGGGGGTGTTTGTCAAAACGCATCTGCGACACTTTCCATAAATAACCTTGATGCTAATGATAATTTGGTAAATATTGATTGGATACCGAATGATAAAATTGTAAGAGGTCAAGGGACTGAAATGGTAGAAATAAATACAACAGATCCTGGCACTAATATTTTTCAAGTAATTACTGAAAATCAATTTGGCTGTTTGGATACAGCAAGTGTGGTTTTGGGTATTGGAGCTTTTGACCCAGGTACTGATCGGTCAATAGAAATTTGTACTAATGTAGAAACGAATATTTATCCAGGGTTCAATCCAGATCAACAGTATTTATGGTTTCCAGCGACAGGACTAAATGATCCAACAAGCCAAAATCCACGTGCAAACCTTTCTGGTAATATAACCTATATGGCGCAAATAACTGAAATGGTCGATTCACTTACCTGTATTGATACTATACAAGTAGATGTGGTCGTGCAAACACCGATTCAATTGCAGCTAACTCCAAGTGATACTTTGTGTGAGCAACAAGTAGTGACTTTAGAAGTAATCACCCCGCAGACAGGCCTTGACTACGAATGGGCATTAACACCAGACTTCATGGAAGTTATAGATACGCAAAGAGAAATCTTTGTAAACAGTACAGGTGTCAATACTTTTTATGTCAGAGGATTTAGTCAAGACTCTCTAAAGTGTCAATACGGAGGTTCTGTGACAATGACTATTGTTCCAATAGATGTAGAAATAGATGCTGACACAACGATCTGTTTTGGCAATCCTGAAACAATCAATTTAGTCAATCAATCTTCAATTCAAAATTTGACATATAATTGGAGTCCTGCCAATCAAATAATTTCTGGTCAAGGAACTTCCGATGCAGAAGTTGACATTTCGATGCCAACGACTTTTACAGTTAGTGTAGAAAATCAATTTGGCTGCCAAGAAGATATTGATATCAATGTTGACGTTGTAAATTTAGATGACTTGAATGTCGTTGGTGAACTAACCGCCACTCCTGATTCGATCATAATGGGGCAAACTTCTCAATTAGAAACAACATTTAACCCCGATTTCTTTTATAATTGGACGCCATCTGGCTCTTTAGATGATGATAGCGTAAATGACCCAGAGGCATCTCCCGAAGAAACAACAACCTACACTGTCCTAGTCGAGGATGATAATGGTTGTGTAACTACTCGTACGGTGACGGTAGTAGTATTCGATCCACTTTGCGTTGAGCCATATATATTCTTACCAAATGCCTTTTCACCAAATGGTGATAACAATAATGATGTACTGAGGCTCAAAGGTCAATTTGTTGAAGAAATGCATTTGGTCATCTTTGACAGATGGGGGCAAAAGATTTTTGAATCAAGAGAACAATCTTTTGGTTGGGATGGAAAGTTTAAAGGAGAAGAATTAAGCCCTGATACCTATGGTTTTTACCTCACGGTTAAATGTATTGATGGCGAAGAATATTTCAAAAAAGGAAACATTTCGTTGATTCGATAATGCTATTGAAGTTGTTTAAAATTGGATTTTCACCTTAAAATCTATTTTAAACAACTTTAAACAATAATTTTCTCAAAAAAAAGGCTCTGAAATTGATTTTTCAGAGCCTTTTTTATTTTGGCGATAAAACAACCAATAATTTTAGCAACTGATAGTTCAAGGAAACAATTTTTGCCAAAAAGGTATTTATTCAAAATAGTGTCACCTTAATTTAATTGATATAATTGATATATTTATTTTTTTTGAAAAATATATCTTTTTATGGTTCAAAAAGCTAAAATATAGTTTTTATTAACTATGGATTATATCTACATTTGCAGCGCTTTTCAGAAAGCACTATCACAAAAGAAAATTTGGTATCCAAATGCGGAAATATATTCTCAGTCTTTGTTGTATTTTTTGTCTTTCTGTTTTTGCGTTAGCGCAACACGATGGTCATAACCATGACGGTCACAAACACGCTAAAGAAACGCAGGCTACAGATCATCAAAATCACAACCACGAAGGACATGACCACTCTGGTCATAATCATGGTAGTCATGAAGGTCATGACCACGGTAGCCATGCTGGACACAATCATGGAACTCACTCAGATGGAGAAGGCCATGCAACGAACGCATGTGGTCACAGTGGACATCATGAATTCAATCCTGGTGAAACGGCGTTTCACCATATTTCAGATCAGAATATTTACAGTATTGGGCCATTCTCTTTTCCGTTGCCGTGCTTTTTGTACGCTCCAGGCCATGGTTGGGATGTTTTCTCTTCGGGAAGATTCCACGCAGATGCTCACGGAAATGGAGAAAAAGCCTACAATCAGTACATTTTGTGTGAAGGTGTTGCAAGACGAGTTTTGGATGCATCGTTTCCCACAGGTGAAGTTGATTTAGGACACCATGCTGTTTATACAAAACAGTTGCCGATAGAAAAAGGCAAAACTAAAGAATACGCATTTGTTTGTTATAATGGAAAAGAGTGGCAAGCAGACACAAAAAGTACTGCAGACGCGGGAATGTTTGGAGGAGGAATAACATCTTTCTATGATTTCTCAATTACAAAAAACGTCCTGTCGATGATTTTTGTATTCTTATTTTTAGCTTGGGTTTTCATGTCAATGGCAAAATCCTACAAAGTAAGAAGGGGAATGGCGCCAAAAGGGATTACAAATTTCATTGAGCCAATTTTTATATTTATTCAAGATGAAGCTGTAAAACCGTTTCTTGGACATAAATGGCAAAAGTACTTGCCATTTCTCCAGTCTATTTTCTTCTTCATTCTTGGGTTGAATTTATTTGGACAGATTCCATTTTTTGGAGGTTCTAATGTTACTGGAAACTTGTCGTTTACGGCAGTTCTGGCACTTCTTGCCTTCCTCGTAACAACTTTTAGCGGTAACAAACACTATTGGGAACACACATTGTGGATGCCAGGTGTACCTGCTATCGTAAAAATATTAGTACTTACACCAGTAGAGATTATGGGTTTATTTATTAAGCCTTTAACCTTGATGCTTCGTTTGTTTGCGAACATCACTGCGGGTCACATCGTAATTGCGATTTTTGTTGGATTGATTTTTATATTTGGTCAGTCAGGAGCTAATCCGGGCGCTGCGTATGGAACAGCAATAGGATCAACAATTTTGACACTCTTCATGATGTCAATTGAATTGTTGGTTGCATTTATCCAAGCCTTCGTGTTTACGATTTTGACAGCTTCATATATTGGAGCAGCAGTAGAAGAAGCACACTAATTCTTAGAGACTTTGTTTCTGAGAAGCAATAATGAATTTTATTTTTTATATCATATAAATAGTTTAATCATGACTGGAAATATTGCCGCAATTGGAGCTGCATTGGCTGTTATCGGAGCCGCATTAGGTATCGGAAACATCGGTGGAAAAGCAATGGAAGCCATTGCAAGACAACCTGAAGCAGTAAATGACATCAGATCTAATATGATCTTGATGGCTGCATTGATTGAGGGAGCTGCACTTATCGCGATTATCTTGGCGTTCTTCGTTAACTAATTTCGATCAAAATGTATAAAAGGTTGACTACGAAAACGGTTGGTTTTTGGGTCAACCTTTTAACCAATCATGATTTTATTTTTTTAGAAAATTAGAAATAAATCTTTTAAAAGATGAATTATATTTTACTCGCAGATTTTAGCGTAATCCGACCAGATTTCGGACTGTTCTTTTGGACTTTTGTTATCTTCATTCTTTTCTGGCTTTTGATGGCAAAATTTGCTTTCAAACCAATCGCTGATGCTTTGCTTGAAAGACAAAGTGATATTCAAGATTCTTTGGACGAAGCGAAGAAAGCACGTGAAGATATGGCAAACTTAAAAGCCGAAAATCAAGAACTTTTGCGCCAAGCACAAGAAGAACGTGTAGCTATTTTGAAAGAAGCAAAAGAAGCAAAAGAGGCTATCATTGCTGAAGCAAAAAATACTGCAAAAACAGAAGCTTCAAAAATCGTTGCAAGTGCGAAAGAGCAAATCAATAACCAAAAAATGGCAGCAGTAACTGATATGAAAAATCAGGCTGGTAAAATGGCAATTGATATCGCAGAGAAAATGTTAAAAAGCGAATTGGCAGGAGAAGCTGCTTCTGAAGGTTTTGTTCAAAAGTTGATCAGCGAAGCAAAATTAAATTAAAAATTTAGAGTGAGTTAAGTTAAGGAATACTCGAATTCTCAAACTTTCGATCTCTCAAATTCTCATATATTATGTCTGTAACCAGAATAGCCACTCGATACGCAAAGTCACTTGTTGACTTAGCCATTGAGCAAAATAAGTTGGATAAAATTAAGGAAGACGTTCAAGCATTTGAGAAAGCAACCCAGCAACGTGATTTCCAACTTTTGATGAAAAGTCCTATTGTAAAGGGAGGAAAGAAGTGGACGATTATCCAAAAGATTTTTGACGGGAAATTTGATCCGCTTACGATGGCATTCTTGAAGATTTTGGTTGATAAAGGTCGGGAGGGGTACTTGCCAGAAGTCGCTAAAGAATTCAACGATTTGGTCAAAACGAGAAATGAGATTTCAAGTATCAAAATTACCACTGCTAAAAAACTGTCTGATGCAGCAATCGCATCTATCAAAGGCAAATTGGAGAATAGTATTGATACTTACAAAAATATAGAAATCGAAACGGAAGTTCAACCAGACTTGATTGGCGGTTTCGTTATCGAATTCGACGATAAATTATACGACACAAGTGTCAAACATAAATTGGCTTTACTCAGAAAAGAATTCAAAGACAATTTATATAAATCAATGATTATTGCTGAATAAATATTTAGCAACAAATCATTCATGATTCAAAACATCCTTTTTTAATTAGAAAATTTTATAAAAATGGTTGACGTAAAACCGGACGAAATATCAGCAATCCTTAAACAACAATTATCAGGATTTGATACGACCACTGAACTTGAACAAGTAGGTAGTGTACTACAAGTTGGTGATGGTATTGCTCGTGTATATGGTTTGAACAGTGTTCAAGCTGGTGAGTTGGTACAATTTGAAACTGGCGTAAACGCTATCGTTTTGAACTTAGAGGAAGATAACGTGGGGGTTGTATTGATGGGCCCGAGTGATGGTATCCGTGAAGGCGCTAAAGTCCGCCGCACAGGAAATATCGCTTCTATCGAAGTTGGAGAAGGAATGGTTGGAAGAGTTGTGGATACATTGGGTAAACCAATCGATGGTAAAGGCGAGATAAAAGGAAAAAAATACTTGATGCCGCTCGAAAGAAAAGCACCAGGTGTAATTTATAGACAACCAGTATCTGAACCACTTCAGACGGGTATCAAGGCGATCGACGCAATGATTCCGATTGGACGTGGACAGAGAGAGTTGATTATTGGTGACCGTCAAACTGGTAAAACAGCAGTGGCAATTGATACGATTATCAATCAAAAAGAATTTCACGAAAGAGGGGAAACAGTTTACTGTATCTATGTGGCTTCTGGCCAGAAAGCATCAACTGTTGCAAACGTTGCGAAGACATTGACAGAGTACGGTGCAATGGATTACACCACGATTGTTTCTGCATCTGCTGCAGACCCTGCACCACTTCAATTCTACGCACCATTTGCAGGTGCTGCGATTGGAGAGTTCTTTAGAGATACAGGTCGTCCAGCATTGATTATTTATGATGATTTGTCAAAGCAAGCAGTAGCATACCGTGAGGTTTCTCTGTTATTGCGTCGTCCTCCAGGACGTGAGGCATATCCAGGTGATGTATTTTACTTGCACTCACGTTTATTAGAACGTGCAGCAAAAATTATTGCAAATGATGCGATCGCTCGTCAGATGAATGATTTACCAGATTCTCTTGCTAATGCAAAAGATGATAGTGGTCAACCTATCGTAAAAGGAGGAGGTTCTTTGACAGCATTGCCAATCATTGAGACACAAGCAGCCGATGTATCTGCATATATTCCTACCAACGTAATTTCTATTACAGACGGTCAAATTTTCTTGGAAACAAACCTGTTTAATGCGGGTGTTCGTCCGGCGATTAATGTAGGTATCTCAGTAAGTCGTGTAGGAGGTTCTGCTCAGATTAAATCCATGAAAAAAGTATCAGGTACTTTGAAGCTGGATCAAGCACAATATCGTGAGTTAGAGGCATTCTCTAAATTCGGTTCTGACTTGGATGCATCTACAATGGCAGTATTAGAGAAAGGAAAACGTAACGTGGAAATTTTGAAGCAACCACAATACTCTCCGGTAGCAGTAGAAGACCAAGTAGCGATGATTTATCTAGGTACTAAAGGATTATTGTCTGATGTACCTGTAAATAAAGTGAAAGAATTTGAAGGCGTATTCTTACAAACAATGAAGCAACGTCATGCTGATATATTAGCTGAATTGAAATCAGGTAAGTTGCCAAAAGAAGGATTGGATGCAATTGCAACTTTGGCAAAAGAACTTTCTTCTCAGTATAAATAAAACTCTATTTCCCAGAAAACAGCTTAATACAAGTTGTTTTCTGGGACTTCATAAAATAACGCCATTTTTAATAAAATTATGGGAGCCAATTTAAAAGAAGTACGTGAACGGATATCGTCTGTAAAAAACACGCAGCAAATTACAAAAGCCATGAAAATGGTTTCTGCTGCTAAATTGAGACGTGCTCAACAAGCGATTACAAGATTGCGTCCTTATGCTGAGAAGCAAAATGCGATGCTCAAGAATATCTTGGCGAATCTTGGTGGAGAAGCAAATATTTCTTTCGGTAAAGAAAGAGAGTTGAAAAATGTTTGTATAGTGGTTGTAACCTCTAATAGAGGTTTGTGTGGTGCTTTTAACTCCAATGTAATAAAAGCAGCAGAGCGATTGATAAATGGTAAATACGCTGCACTTAGAGATTCTGGAAATCTTAAAGTGCTTTGTATTGGTAAGAAGGGGTATGATTATTACAAAAAACGCATACCGGCTGATTCAATCATAACTGATTACGTCGCTTTATTTGATGACTTGTCATTTGATAATGTATCGCAAGTCGCAAAATATTTGATGAAATCTTTTGAAGACGAAACTTATGACGCAATTGAGGTGGCATACGGTAAATTTAAAAATGCCGCGACCCAGTTCATGATTTCTGAACAGTACCTTCCTGTAACGCAAGCAGCAAGTTTAATTGATGAAGAAGAGAAGTTAGAAAGTAAAGCGAACTATATTTTTGAACCAGGTATGGAAAAATTGTTAAATCAATTAGTTCCAAGTATTCTTCAATCTTCTTTTCAAAAATATGTTTTAGATACACACGCATCAGAGCATGGTGCACGTATGACAGCAATGGATAAAGCATCCGAAAATGCAGAAGAATTGCTGAAAGAATTAAAACTTTCATATAACAAAGCACGTCAAGAAGCAATTACCAAAGAAATACTCGAAATCGTTGGAGGAGCAGCAGCACTTGAAGGCGGATAAAAATCTGTTTTATTATTGTTATTTGTTATTTATACAAAAAAACGCATTATATTAGCGGACTTTTTGAGATTATTTCTTGAAAATCCTTTACTCTGATTTTAATCTATAGAGATTCCACCAACATATTGTTATAAGAAATTGTAGCCCAGGGAGATAAGTATTAGTAATATATAATCTCTTTGGGTTACTTATTTTAAATATTAAAGTTACTTTTTATTTACTAACAGTCTTAAGAGTTGATTATCCAAAAAAAAATCTTTCACATCATGAAATCTCGTATCACATTACTAACAGTTGCAGTCCTATTTTTAGCAACTGGTCTCTTCGCTCAAGAAGAGATGATGGAAAACACATCTACTCCAAATTTCAGAAAATTTAGTGTAGGTGTATTTGGTGGCTTTGCTAACTATCAAGGTGACCTTGTAAAACCTGCTTACAGTTTAAATGGCGGAAACAACAGCTTTGGTTATGGAGTAAACCTTAAATATAATTTTAGTCCGAGTTTAGGGTTGAAATTAGGTTACTTTGGTTCTACCTTAACTGGAGACGAAACTAATTTTGAAGATAGAGGCTACGATCGTAGTTATAATTTTGAAAGTCCATTGACAGAAGTTTCATTAAATCTTGAATGGGATTTATTAGGAAAAAGGAGATATAAAAACGGTTTCGCAAAAACTATATCTCCATACCTTTTTGCTGGTTTAGGTTTTGCATCTTTCAGTCCTGAAGTTAATTTTATTAATGGGGATCGTCCTGAACAAGAGGATATGAATAATACTGAAACTTCAGGATTAACTATTCCAATCGGTGGTGGTCTTCGTTTCGACCTTTCAGAAATGATTCACGCTGATTTAGAATTCGGTTTCAGAACCCCAACTTCCGATTATCTTGATGGAATTTCTACATCTGCAGATCCAGAAGACAATGATTGGTACTCTTATGGAGGAATCAATTTAGGATTTAGATTAGGAGCTGGAAAAGATACAGACGGTGACGGTATCGTTGATAAAAAAGATGAATGTCCTACTGTACCTGGTTTAGCTGACTTCAATGGTTGTCCTGACCGTGACGGTGACGGAATCGTTGATAAAAGAGATAATTGTCCTGACGTAGCTGGACCAGTTGATCTTAAAGGTTGCCCTGACTCAGATGGTGACGGAATTATTGACATCGAAGACCAATGTCCAAATGTAGCTGGTGGAGCTGCTTTAAAGGGATGTCCAGATACAGATGGTGACGGCGTTATTGATATGGAAGACACTTGTCCAAATACTCCTGGTTTAAGAAGTATGAGTGGGTGTCCTGACTCAGATGGTGACGGAATCGTTGACGCTGAAGATAAATGTCCAAACGAAGCTGGTACTAGCCTAATGGGCGGATGTCCTGATAAAGATACAGACGGCGACGGAATCTCTGATAGCAAAGATGCTTGTCCTAAAGTAGCTGGTGTTGGACAATTCCAAGGATGTCCAGATACAGATGGTGACGGTGTTCAAGATTCTAAAGATAAGTGTAGAACTACTGCAGGTTCACCATCAAATAATGGTTGTCCAGTAATCAAAGCTGAAGATAGAAGAATCTTAAACTTAGCTGTTCAGAACGTTAGATTCGAAACAAGTAGAGCTACGCTTAAAAATGAATCTTACCCAATCCTTGACCAAGTAGTTGATATCTTGAAAAGATACCCTGACTATAACGTGAAGATTAGAGGTTATACAGATGATAGAGGAAATGCTGCTGCAAATCAGACGCTTTCTGAAAATAGAGCAAGAACATGTGCTAACTATTTAATTTCTAAAGGAATCTCTTCAAGAAGAATCGCTTCTCAAGGATACGGTGAAACGAATCCTGTAGCTACAAATGATACTCCTGAAGGAAGAAGAATGAATAGACGTGTAGAATTTGATTTGAACTTGAGATAATTAAGGTTTAAATTGATTTATAAAAAAAGGGTAGAACCAAGCGGTTCTACCCTTTTTTTTATGGTGACAATAGTGTCTATTTTAATGGACTAACCTGAAATCCTTCTTTTCTTAATAAAGCGATTACGCCATTTTCGCCAGATAAGTGACCTGCACCAACTGCAAAAAAAGTAGGTTGATTACTCATCTCAAATTTCATTGGCTCAATCCAATTTCTGTTTCTGCCATCAAGCAAAACATTATCGTACTTTTTCATGAAATCATCTGAACCGTTAGCAATAAGGCTATGTAAACCGAAGATGTCTTGCTTCTTATACAATTCGATCATTTGGTCTAAATCGCTATCTACTGCCGTTTTTTCTCCTTTGATACCTTGTACCAACATTTCCGCTTGAGCTTTATATGGAATACTATCAAACATGCTCATTTGATATTGAATAGTTTCAAGTCCTCCTGTTGGTTTTTCTTCTTTTTCTGCCATTTCAGAAAGTACCATTTCGTAGGATTTCATTTCTTCCATGTTCATTCCTTTGCCAACATTTTCCATGTCTTGAGAAGCGAAAATTGATAAAATCATTGGCTTCACTCTTCCAAAAATCATAAGCGGTAAACCCATTTCATCGAAATGTTTTTTCACAACAGCGTAGTCTTCTTTGGAAAGTAAATCTTTTAAATGAACACCCTCGTTCATAAAAGATTTCATAATAAGTCCCAATTGGGCAGACATATTAAACATGTCTTTAGTGTCAATTTCAAAGATTGCTTTTTTCGATTTTTGGAAAGAAGATCTCATAATATCTGTTAGGAAAAAATCTTCTTTTGGAATAATATGTATCGTTCCAAAAAGCCAGGAAGAGGTTTTCAATCCATTGCCAGAAATTTCCCACAAAAGCGAATTTTCTTCAGCAGTGGGAGCAAATTTTTTAGTAGTATCAACAATTGCAACTGCGGTTTCTTGTCCTTTTACATAGAAGGAACACAACAGTAGCAATACACTAAATAGTAATTTATGCATTTTATTAATTGTAATTTTAAAAAGAAGGAGGGTAGATGTTTTTAATCAGTGTGTTTTTTTACAAATAGAGTAAGATTAATAAAATCTTCAACCGAAAGTTGTTCAGGTCTTTTTTGAAAAATTTCGTCTGTTAGCAAGGAGGAGTCACTGACAAACGCTTTTAAAGTGTTCCGTAGCATTTTTCGGCGTTGACTAAACGTTTGTTTAACAACTTGGCGAAAGAGTCTATACTCGCAGCCCAAATCCAAATTTTCTTTTCTAATCAAACGAATCACTCCACTCTGAACTTTTGGAGGAGGAGTAAAACAACTTTTATCAACATCGAATAAGTACTCACCATCGTAATATGCTTGGATTAAAACACTAATAACTCCATAAGTTTTAGAACCTGGTTTTGCAACAACCCTTTCCGCTACTTCTTTTTGAAACATCCCGACCATTTCAGGAATCAGTTCTTTGTAATCTAGCATTTTGAAAAGAATCTGAGAAGAAATATTGTAAGGGAAATTTCCAATCAAACCAAAGGGCTGATTCTCAAACAAAGTATCCAATTCCAATTTTAAAAAATCCCTTTTAATAATGGAATGCATTAACTGTGGGTAATTTGATGCCAATGCAAAAACCATGTCTCTATCTGCTTCAACCACCTTTAACTCAAAAGGAAGATTTACAAGATGCTTGGTCAGGTTACCCGTACCAGGGCCAACTTCCAAGATGTGTTTATAAGCATCTTTTAAGCTCAAACTATGCGCAATTTCACTTGCGATAGTAGGTTGATTCAAAAAATGTTGGCCGTATGATTTTTTAGCTTTCAATTAATTATGTTTTATTGGCAAGTTGACCGCAAGCGGCATCAATATCTTTTCCTCGACTTCTTCGCACTGTAACAGTAACACCACGAGTTGTTAGATATTTAGCAAATTCATCAATGCGATTTTCGGCAGATTTTAAGAAAGAAGAGCCATCAATAGGATTGTATTCGATGATATTCACCTTGACGGGAAAACGCTTGCAGAGCTTTAATAGTTTTTGCGCATCTTCAATACTGTCATTGAAATTTTGAAAAGTGATGTATTCGTAACTGATTTTATTTTTGGTCTTTTGATAAAAATATTCAATTGAATCCATTAAAACTTCCAAATTATTTTGCTCATTGATCGGCATGATTTGGTCGCGTTTTAAATCATCACCTGCATGAAGTGAAAGTGCGAGATTGAATCTAACTTTATCATCTGCTAACTTTCTTATCATTTTAGAAATACCTGCAGTACTGACGGTTACTCGCCTCGGAGAAAAATTCAATCCGTCTGGATTAGAGATGAGTTCGATGCTTTTCAAGGTATTTTTATAATTAAGAAGCGGCTCACCCATACCCATGTAAACGATATTGGTCAATGGGTGTCCAAAATGCTCCAAAGCTTGTTTGTTGACCAAAACAAACTGATCAAATATCTCCGAAGCATCGAGATTTCTGACGCGTTTCATTTTCCCGGTTGCACAAAACTTACAGGTCAAGCTACAGCCTACTTGCGTAGAAACACAAACCGTAAATCTTTTATCGCGTGGGACAGGAATCAGTACTGACTCAATCAAACTACCGTCATGCAGTTTAAATCGAGTTTTAATCGTCCCGTCGTTACTAAACTGAACAGTCTCTTCTGTGATCCCATTTATTACAAAATGCGCTTCCAACTTTTCTCTGAGCGGCTTTGAGAGATTGGTCATCTCATCAAAACTCATTGCTCCTTTTGCCCACAACCACTCCTCCACTTGCTTCGCTCGAAATTTCTTTTCTCCCATTTCCACGAAAGTGGCCAGAAGTGCATCATGCCCCAACAAACGAATATCTTTCTTTTCTATACTCGAATTCATGCTGCAAAGATAGGTTGTATTTTTAGAATAGAGCGTAGAGCAGGAAAAAACGAATAGATGAAACGCCCCTGCTTGCTTAGTTTTTGATGCTTTCTTGAAAGTATTTTTATCAATGAATTACATATAACAAAAGTTGGCAATGTATTTGATACCCTATATAGTGTAGAGATTAAATGGACTTTGTTCCACGAACCCTCATACTATAACACTATAAAAAGAAGCTGTTTTTTTGATTTAGTATTTATCAGCTTCAAAAAAAGAGAGTTTTAAATCTACCCATTTAAAATTCTGGAATTTACCGATTTAAAATAAAACATGGTGGTACTCCTTTTTTTTGGAGCACCTCCCCTTCCCAAAAGTGGCAGATTGTGTCCACAGATTCCTAAACTAACAAAGTTGTTGGTGAGTGCCTTGTGTACTTGCCAGAAAAGTTGTGTGTAAAGCTTTTTTGCGCTAATGTGCAGTAAGCTTTTGTTTAAAATTCAATTTCAGAATTAGCCTAAGCTATAGGCAATTTCGATTTGAATTTTAAACATACTTCAAAAACGCATCCCAAGAGCGAGGCGTTGTGACCTATGCGTAAAAGCATGGGCACTCGCCCCTTGTTCTTCTTAATTTTTAACCACACCTACACTAAACATACACAACTCAATTATCAAGTTTTTCGCGAGCGAAGATCTGCCCCGGCGGACTCGACTGCTGTTTTTCTAATTGGAATTCGGAGATGCCGAAAGTCCTTGTGGCCGTGGCATGCTCAAAATATATAAAAGTAGTTCGACTCAAATAGTTAGCAAGTCGAGCTACATAAATTTTTTCATCCAGTTTATCCAAAAGTTCTAAATTATGCAAATTTTAAATTATCACAAAGGCTGGGGCAAACGACCGATTTACCCACCAATTTTTTTACTCTTATTCCTGTTAAGCACCAGTTTGTTTGCGGGCAATTCAGCTTTATATTTTAGTGAAAATGAAGCAGTTGGGCCATGCGCTAAAGGTATCGCATTACCTTTTTATGAAGGATCAGTTATTGGAGATTTTGAAAATCGAGATTTATGCCAAGAAAATGTAAGTGGCCTATTGACAGATTTTGAATTTCAGATGGTTCAAGTAGTTGATTTTGATTCTTTAAATGCGTTGACTCCGAAAGATTACTTTCTTAGGTATGAAATTCAACCAGCAACAATCTTTGACCCAAATACACCACGAGTGTTGTCAACGACATTGAGTTCCCTAACAATGCCTTTTATTTTGGAAGGGAATGTCAATACGCCATTCGAACCAATGGTTCAGGATGCTTATATGATTTCTTCTCCAGCTGACTTCCAACTTGCAGCCATGGTCAATTATCAAATCATCGTAAAATTAATGGTGAGAACAAGTACAGGAGATCTTGAAGAATGTAGTTACGAACATCACTTCAAAACTACTTTAAATCCTACGCCAGAAGTAGAAGCTGTTTTTGGAATGGTACCAGCAGGCACTAATTCATTTTGTAATCAAGAATCGGTAAGCTTACAAACTAATATTATTTCGAGTAACGCCCCGAATAGTAATTTCTCATGGGCAGTAGTTACTTCTGATGCAGGTTTTGGAGGTTCGTTTGATAATCAATTTGCTCAGAACCCTAATTTTATTGGTTTGATTGATAATTCTGTTCCGAATGGTCAAACTGGTAACGTAACGGTCGAGGTTACTTACGAAAATGAAGTAGGATGTATAGCAACAAGTCAACTCGATATCGAATTAGTAAAATCAATTGGAGCATTAAGCTGTAATGACCAAGTAAATATTTCATTGGACGAAGATTGTGAGGTAACCATCGATCCTGATCAAGTTTTGGAAGGTTCGTTTGGAGCTTATGATAGATTTGAAGTTGTAATTTATGACGGCGGAACCATCATCGGAAACACGGTCAATGAAACACATATCAACAGAAATCTGACGGTTAGAGTAATCGATCAATGTTCTCAAAATTATTGTTGGGGATTTTTGACAGTTGAAGATAAATTAGCTCCTGTTCTTGATTGTTCTATCAATTCTTATAAAACAAATGCAGCAACGGGACATGTTGGAATTGGAGATGACAGGTATCAACCAACAATTCCATTTGCACAAGGAACTGCACCTTCAATGTGTATGCCTTCAGGTGCAGCTACCAACGCATATTATGAAGCACAAGAATTTACAACGACAACTTTTGGAAACTATATTTTCGAAATCGTAAACAATACGGCTGATTTTGACGGAGCAATCTATACGGATTCATTTGATCCAGCTAATCCATGTACCAATCTTTTGGTCGCAGATGAAGCAAGTAGTAGTATTGCTGGAAATCCAAAGTTGGATGTTACCTTACCAGTAGGAGATTTTGTATTGGTTACCTATGGACATACGAATAATGACACAGGAAATTATCAATGGGAAATCACAAGTCCAACAGATGTAAACGGAATTCCTCAAAGTATATGTACGATGACGGATACGGTTACGATTGGATGTACTATTGACTTAAATACAATTCCAGGGCCATCGGCTGTAGATGCTTGTGAAGGAACCATTACTCCTCAATTGTTGAGTATTACAACTGATAATTTTGGTTGTGGAAGGTTAGATGGAACAGTAGAAATTATTACTCGAACTTATCGAGCAACTGACAGCCATGGGAATGCTTCAAACACTTGCGAACAGGTTATAAAATATGTAAGAAAGACTTTGAACGCGGTTACTTTTCCACCAAATTATGACAATATCACTTTGCCATCTTTGGATTGTTCTTTAGATATGATAGAGGCAAGTCCAGATAGTATTGGTTATCCAAGAGTGGATGGCGGTTCTATTTTGATAGGAAATGCTTGTATGCTAAATGTTGGATTTGAAGACAATGTGCTTCCGACCTGTGGAACAGGTAAAAAGATATTAAGAAAATGGACGGTACTTGATTGGTGCGCTCCGCTTGTGACAGGGGTGAACCCACTAGAGCATACGCAAATTATCAAGTTTGAAGATAAAACGCCACCGCAACTCGTGTGTGTTGATGAAATTGAGGTAAGCGCCGAAAATGCCAATTGTACCGCGAATGTTACATTTCCTGCCATTCAAGCGACAGATGATTGTAGTGGCGTAATTGTTACCATCAATACTCCTTTTGGTGCGGTGAGTGGAAATGGAGGAACGATTGATGGATTTCCAATTGGTAATTATGATGTAGATTATGTTGTCCGTGATAGTTGCGGAAATGAAATAATATGTACTACACAATTGAAGGTCGTTGATAAAATAGAACCTACTCCAATTTGTATTGAATTTTTAACAACATCATTGACTTCAACAGGAACGGCAACTGTGCCAGCGACTTCATTTGATGCGGGTAGTTCTGACAATTGTTGTTTGGATAGATTTGAGGTAAGAAAAATGACACAACGAGTTAGAGACTTTAGCCCATCGGTCACTTTTGATTGTACCGATGTTGGTGATACTGTGATGGTCGTTTTGAGAGTTTATGATTGTTATGATAATTTCAATGAGTGTATGGTTGGTGTTCGTGTTGATGATAAATTGGGATCAAGTTTGTCTTGTCCTCCCAACATTGTTATCAACTGTACAGATGATATTTTTGATTTGACATTGACAGGAGTTCCTACCGTTGTCAACGGATGCTCCTCCTCAACTCCTGCTTATAGAGACTTTGGTGGTCTTAATGAATGTGGTGTCGGTGAGCTTCGTCGAAGATTTGAGATAACCACAAATGGAACAAGAAAAACATGTGATCAAACCATTGGCGTAAGAAACTCAAATCCATTTGATCCTAATACAATTAATTGGCCAAACGATAGAACGTTCATAGATGATTGTGGAAAAGGTTTGCACCCTGATAGTTTATCGGCTCCATTCAGTTATCCAACTTACTCTCAGGATTTCTGTGCTGATTTGTTCTTAGGATATGAAGATGAATATTTCGAAAGAGTACAAGGTGCTTGTTTTAAAATATTTAGAAATTGGAAATTGATTGACTGGTGTACTTACGATCCAGATGATCCAATGACAGGTGGTGTTTGGACGCACAGACAAACATTGGTTGTAATGGATAGCAGAGGGCCAGAAATGACTTGTGTTCCAAATATCATTGTGGATACAGATGCTAATTGTGTAGGTTCATTTCAAATAGATGAACCGACAAATGTGACAGATTGTAGTCCAGATATTACATTTGAAGTAACAGGAGATTTTGACCGGTTTGGAACCATCAATGATGTAGTGCCAGGAACTTATTTTGTGGAAATTTTTGCAAAAGATGGTTGTGGAAATGCAAACTCGTGTGTGGTGCCAATCGTGGTACGTGATGTAAAAGCTCCTTCAGCTGCATGTATTGATTTGATAGTTGATTTGAACCCTACATGGGCAATGGCACGAGTCAAAGCGAGAATGCTTGGTAAAAATAATATTGATAATTGTGGAGGCCCAGTCAGATACAGTTTCAGTGTTGACATTAATGATACCTGTAAGAATTTTACCTGTGTTGATACGGGTGTTAATATTGTAAATCTATACGTTTGGGATGAATTCAATAATAATGATTTTTGTTCCACAACCGTAACTGTTCAAGATAATTTTAGTGCTTGTGATTCTTCCAATAGTAAACCAATTATTGTTGGAAATATTAAAAACGATAAGAACCAACCTGTTCAAAACGTTGAGGTTTCTATCAATGGAATTGATTTAGCTTCGGTGATGACAAAGGCAGATGGCGCATTCGAATTTGCTGAACTTCAGCCAGGTGAGGACTATACAATTTACCCAATATGTAATGAAAATTATAGGAATGGAGTTTCCACTTTTGATATCATTCAAATATCAAAACACATTCTCAATGAACGACCGTTAGATTCGCCATATAAATTGATTGCTGCAGATGCCAACCGATCGGGAAGTGTTACCACACTTGATATTGTAGCGGTTCAAAAATTGATTTTGCACATCGCAAATGATTTTCCAAATAATACTTCATGGAGATTTGTACATCGTGATTATGTATTCCCATTATCTGACAATCCGTGGTATGAAACGTTCCCAGAGTTGTCAAGTGTGAATGATATTTCTGGTATAAATCAAGTTGACTTTACGGCAATAAAAATTGGAGATGTCAACGGCGATGCAGATATGGCGAATAGCAATTTCGTTGATTTCAGAACTTTTGATGAGCATTTGAATTTCTTCGTTTCAAATCAGAAATTTGAAAAAGGAAATCAGGTAGAAGTTGAATTTACGTCTAATAATTTTGATGAAATATTAGGCTACCAATCTACGATTCATTTTGATGAAAAAG
>CALLVG010000062.1 GCA_938010715.1 uncultured Saprospiraceae bacterium | reverse complement strand
GTTTCTTCGTTTTTTTACAAACTCAGTGAAAGGAATTTTTCTACCCTCATCAGCATCATTTATTCCTCTGTTTATACTCTTTTTTACGTCATCACTGAGTTCATTCCAACTTACGGGTTCACCTTTGAGAATACTTTCAATTTGAGCAATGATTGCTTCGTCATCAGTTGCAGAAAGCAACTGAATGAGACTTAATTTTCGTTCAGCTAAATTTGAAGCAGTGGCACTCATCTTTAATATTTTTTTATCAAAGTTAATTTTTTCTAACCAAAGTTTCCACAAAACAAAGGATTCGGCATAAAAAACAAGGTGCTAACTCGCTTCTGTGTCCCCTGCGGGAGACATGGAAGAAACGGGCGGATTAAACCTTCGGCACCGGAGCCGCCACAGGCGTCAAATCCAAAATTCTCAACCGTCGCTTTTTTCCAAATTTCAAAGTTTTTGTTTTAGGCCAAAGCCGCAAAAGAGAACCAAGGACAAAAGAAGTGCCTCCAACATAAGCAGCAGCTTCCCAATCTGTTTCACGGTCGCTGATGACTAAATCATCTATGGCGGTATAAGCTGTCCAAGCCGTTCCAAAAATATATAATTGATTGCTATAAGCGATGGCGCGATTTCTTTTCCTATCTCTTTTGAATGCTTCAATGTCTTCCAGTCGTATGTACAATTTATCCAAAACGATAATATTATCTTCGGGAATTAGCTGAACGATGGTGGAGGTTTTCCATTCCTTATCTCCTTTTGCACGGTAAGTGATTTCGTCACCTTCATAGAAGCGTTTTACTTTCATCGAACCTCTTTTTTCCATCATCAAGGTCCTTTGTCCCTGCATAGTAGTAGCCATGCAGACAATTAATATTGAAAAGAGGAACGATTGTAGAAACAATTTCATGTGGTGGCTTTTATTGAGTAGGCGGAATTTAAGTTCCGCACGAGTCTTTTATAAAAGTGATAATTCTTTTGCAAAAAGTTGTATTCATGAAAATATTAAAATTCTTATTGGCGATAGTTTTGATTTATGGTGCTGTGCAGGTGGGGCAGTATATTTACAAAATGCCTAAATTTTCAGAAGGAGAAGTAGCTGCCGATTTTACAATCAGAGATGATTTGAAATTATCTGATTTGAAAGGTAATTATGTTGTACTTGATTTTTGGGGAAGTTGGTGCGGCCCATGTATCGGTGAGTTTCCAAAATTGAAACAACTCTATGGTGAATACAACGGAAAGCAATTCACAGATGCATCCAATTTTGAAATCGTCGGAGTTGCTGTTGAAACGAATGAACGCCGTTGGCGTGCTGCGCTCGAGAGATTCAATTTAGTATGGCCGCATCAAACGATGGATAAAGCGACGAGTCTTCGATTTTTTGACTCGCCGATAGCTGCTTCTTATGGTGTGAAAGAAGTACCTACCAAATTCCTAATTGACCCAGAAGGTAATATCATTGCGGTAAATCCACCTTTTGAAGAAATTGAAAAATTATTGAGTTCTAAATTGAAATAGTTACATCAACACATTATCGACAGGTTGAATTTTAGGAGGTAGTTCTGTCTCTCCCAAGATTTCGCGAAGGTCGATCTCAATCACTCGACAAAGTGAAAGCATTGGGATATCGTTGCCCAATCCTTCAAATGGATTTTCGGAGTAATCACCAATCAATTCCATCATGACGTAAACCCAACCAATCAAAACGGTGAAAGGAACGGTCAGCCACACACCATGATGAGCTTGTTCGCCCATTTCATGAAAAGCAGGTGCTAAACCAAACGGTAGTAAAAAGATAAATATCCCTACAAATATAAAGCTGCTGGACGAGTACTGACGTGGTAGTGGAAACTTCTTAATCCGTTCCGCTTTTCCTTGATGGGTGTAAAAATCATTGAGAATTTTTTGCAACTCCATGTGGCGAAAATCATCAATCAAATCAGTTTTGCGTAAATTTTTTAATTCTTGAGATTGATTGTCTATGAGTTGAGTAGCAGTATTTTGATAATTAATCACTTTATCACATTCTTTTTTTCCTAATAATTTTTCTATTTCTATCTCAGTAATATCATCTTCAAAAAGTCCTACACCGAAACTTTTTTTACGACGTTTGATGTATAAATCAGCCATGCGTCCTTCAGAGCCATGTTCCCATGGAGTCGGAATGAGCAATTGACTACGCAAGGTGTACAACCATGCAATATGTCGATACATTAGCCGCTGGTGAATGTTATGGAGTTCTTTTTTAGAGTAATTTTCGGGCGTAAACTGATCGGTAACAAATCCTTTCACTGTGGTACCCCACATGCGGCTACTGTTTACAATTGCTCCCCAAATTTTACGTGCTTCCCACATCCGATCGTATGAGCTATTGTTTTTAAATCCAATATAAAAGGCGACCGCAGTACCAATCACCGATAGCGGTAACCAAGGAATTTCTAACCATTCGAAATGAAAGGTCTCATAAAAAACCGTTACTGCTACAGCCCAAACAGTTAACCAAATAATATGAATACCAGAAAAGCGAAGGATATTGAAAAGAGAAAAGTTCTTTTTTACATACATGTTGAAATCAAAATTAAAGAGACAACCAAAAGCAAATCGCCTTTGTACATGTAAACATATAAAGAGGTTTGGAAAAAAAGGTATTTAACTTTGTATTTCAAAGTACCTCACCAGTTGTAATTGTTACGATACAATTGACCAAGGTCTATTTAGTAAAGCTAAAAAAATAACCTTTCGATTTGAAGCTGTTCTTTTTCCATTATACTTCCCCGATTAAAATCGGGACACGCGTTAAAAATCCTCGCCAATGCTAAGGCATTGTCTGCGGTTTTTGCCTCGTCTAATG
>CALLVG010000061.1 GCA_938010715.1 uncultured Saprospiraceae bacterium | reverse complement strand
TTAGAAACGCTCAAAAAATAAGTTCCCGATTTCAAAAAATTAGTGAAGGAAAAGTGATTGATAATGAGGTTTTTCGAGCTAATTTTTTGAATTGAAGAGGGAAGTTATTTTTTGAGTAATACATAATCTGTGTCCTATTATATCTTTTATTTAAATTTGAAAGAAAATGCCAACCGAAAAAGCTACACTAAAAGGAAAAAGTCTCCAATTTATTTTTTGGGCAGCAGCTATATTTTTGAGTTCCGTTGTTTTATCACAAGAAACAATTGAACCGTACATGGCGATGCGTTTGATGGTTTTATCAGGTATTCTAATTGCCTATCTCACAGTGTTTTATCTATTTTTTAAAAGGTCGTTTTTCAAAATTTCAAATCCATCAAATCAATTATTTTTTGGCGGATTATTAGCTTTTGGCATTTGGCAAATTATCACTTCCATTTTGAGTGCGCAGCCAGTTGAGGCATTTTTACCAATTACAAAATATTTCCTTTTTTCGACTTTTCTCTTTTTACTTTTTCAAAATTTTAAAACTCAAAAAAATATAACAACGTTTTTCAAACTCTTTACAGTGATGGGTATTTTTCATGCATCAACTGCTTTGATTCAATACTTTACAACCAAAAGCACAGTCGATTTCAGTGCCAACATGGGATGGTTTTTAGGGCATCGAAATTTACTGGGTTCTTATTTATCGGCTACCATATTTTTTAGTATTTACCTTTTTATCAATAAAAAAGGAGTTTGGAAAATTATTGGATTTGCAGGAACGGGTTTAAGCTTAGTTGCAATTTTATTATCACAATCACGATCTGCATGGTTGGCGGTTTTAGTTGGAATGGCAGTTTGGATGAGTTTGAGTTTTCTAAAAAGAGAAACAAAATCCCTCAATATAAAATCAGTCATTTTGCCTTTGGCTGCTTTACTTTTCATCAGTATCGGAGCCATCGTTTTACTTTCGGGAAGTGAAGAACGCAATTCACTTTCAAAAAGAATCCAATCAATTGTAAAATTAGAAACCGCTGGAAACGAAACCGAACCAGAAGCAGGAAGCATCGCTTTTAGAATAAAAACATGGAAGCAAAGTCTCTCCATGATTGGCGATCATCCAATCACTGGTGTCGGGTCAGGAAGTTGGAAAATCAATATTCCAAAATACGGACGAGGCAGTTATCAAGAAAGTGCTGGTCAAATTTCTCGCGCCAAAGCTCACAATGAATACCTTCACCTCACTTCCGAAAATGGAATTATTGGATTACTACTTCTTATGGGGTTAGTGTTTCTTATTGTTAGAAATGCATCCGTCAGCACTTCCTTTGATAATGAATTATTCATTTTGGTAGCAGCACTTACTGCCCTTTCGGTAGATGCACTTTTTTCTTTTCCGTTTGATAGAATCGCCCATTTGAGTGTATTGGCATTTTGCATTGCAGCTATTCTTTTTATTGTTGAAAAAGAGCGTATTTCTACCCATCCAAAAAATAAAAACTGGCTATTAGTTGGCTTATTTTCGACTGCCATTTTTGGTTTATTTTTAGGAACTGAATTGTTTAAATTTGAAAAATATATAAAACTAAGTTCCTCAAATTTTTATCAAGCGAATCATTTGGAAGCCATCAAAAATGGAAAGAAGGCCAAGTCCATATTTTTTGGCGTAAGCCGAAAAGGCGACCCTGCAGAACTATTCATCGGCATGGCACAACAAATGTCAGACGATGTGGAACCAGGTTTAGAAACTTTAGAATCGGCTCTAAAAAAACATCCCAACAATCCGCGAATCCACAATGCAATCGGTACACTCTTCAATTATAAAAAGGAATATATCACCGCCACACCTTACTTTGAAAAAGGCTTAACATTCGCGCCTGATTACGATGTTCTAAAGAAAAACTTAATCGTCAATTATTTCCGAACAGAACGATATCGCGACTGCATCAACATCAGTGAGACACTCAACATCGAAGATAACAAGACGCTAAAAGCTATGTACCTAAAATCTTTTGAGTTGGAATTATTACAGCAAAATCCTGATTGGAAATAGGTTAAACTTAAAAAGAGAAAATAGACTTTTTTCTGAAATAGTTTGTAGCGCAACGAATGATTATTTTTGTGTTAATTGAGGCAAAAAATAACTTCTTAGCTTTTTTTCTCTATGAAAAATACCAATTATTAAACACTTTATTAATCTTAACTTTGTCCCATAAAAATAAGCCATTTATTACTGCTCTTCAATTCTAAAATTTAATACTTTTTTGGCAACAAAAATCTCTTTTGAAAAAAAGAGCCACCTCCTAATTTCAATCCCTATTACTATTTTTTTTAGGTAACTCGTTTCACCACACCACTTTTTTTTTAAAAACTACTGGCTGCTTCAGCAGATAACAAATGCCTGATCACTTTAAGGTGATTCAGCAATCAATTTACTATTTTTTGAAAATTCACCAGCTTTTTCGACAAAACAAAACAAGATGAAAAAAATACTAATATTATCACTTTCTTTGACAATTTGTAGCGCTCTATTTGGGGAAACACTCACTTGGGCAGGCGGCAACGGTGATTGGAACGACGCCAATAATTGGAACTGTACAACTTGTCCAGCAGTTCCAACAGACACAGATGATGTACTCATTCCTTCAGGAGCGGTCAATCTCACAGGAGATGTTTCCGTCAATAGTATTGATTTAGGTGCAGGTGCTTCTATTAGTGGGAATGGAAAAATTACATTGTTAAATTTTATTAATAACGGCTCAATTATTCCAGGAGGAAGTGGAGTGATTGATATTATTGAAATAGAAAATTTAGCAGATACAGATATTGATATAGTTGATGCAGAAATAGAAATCGACAACGGTAGCAATGATGAATTGAATGTGACAAACTCAGGTATCAATTTATCAGGAAATTTGACCATTGCTTTAATCAACGGTTATGTTCCAAACTCAGGAGATGTATTTACATTAATCACTTCGACTGGAAGCATATCAGGAAGTTTTGCAAATGCACCAAGTTGTTGGACAGTAGCATACAATCCGAGTTCAGTGACAGCTACTTACTCACCAAATACATTCTACATAGACAATGACGGTGATGGCTATGGCGATCCAAATGCAACTACTGAAAGTTGTGAGTCAACGCCACCCGCTGGATACGCCGATAATGCAACCGATTGTGATGATAACGATGATACAGTTTTAGACACCTACACAGTTTCTATTTCTGGAGATTTGGGATTTTGCCCCGGAGGTGATACAGATTTGACTGCCTCAGGCGGAGCAGGTTACTCTTACCAATGGGATCCGAATGGAGAGACAACAAATACTATTAATATAAATACATCAGGAAGTTATTCAGTTACGGTTACCACTCCACTTGGCTGTATTGATGTTGCTACAGAAACTGTAGTTGAACATCCACTTCCAAATGTAAACTTCAACGTTTCTAACACTTCTGGCTCAAACGACCCGATGGTCTTTTGTAGTGCAAATTTCACAAATGGTGCATTCAACTTGGCGGGGCCAACGGAGCAAGATGTTACCTATTCCTGGACAACCGATCCGACTTCAAATATCACTTTTGTCAATGACCAAGTGGCCTACACTGGAGCAACAGTTTCGAACGCAACTGCCAACGAAATTCCAATTGATGTAACTTTCACTGCCATCAATACCGTAACGGGCTGTACTGATAATTCGACACAAACCGTCACAGCCAACCGAGAAGTAGCGATTGACAATATCACTCGAACTGAAAACAGTGGAACACCAAACGATGGCGGCGTTTGCTTTGGCGATGATATTGAATTAGAAGGCTTCCCTTTACACAATACGGGCAATTATACCTATGATTGGAGTTTGAGTCCTAATGGTTCACCAATAGAATTCACTGGCAATCCATATACTGCTACACCAGTTTATGATAATACTTTTACCGTTTATTATTTAACAGCTACCGACGACCACGGCTGTGCTGATACAGAATTAACTTCTGCGAAAGGAATCACAGAAGTATTAACAAGTCTCTCTTATGTACAAGATTGTATCAACGGAGATTCTATCGTTTTAACAATGTCAGGAGGTGATCCTACTATGGTAAATGGCGTTCCAGAATACCAGGTGTTTGATGAAAACGGAGCAGGCATTGGTCAATATCCTTCGCCTTACAAAACACCAATTTTCCTTGACCCAGGAGCAACCGCCTCCTATACTTTTTCAGCGACAGATGTAGCGGGTTGTGGTTCTTCTGCTTCTATCTCTATTCAAGTTCCAGACGATGTTGACAACGATGGCTACCGAATTGATTGTGATTGTGATGATAATGATCCAGATCAATTCCCAGGTCAGGTTTGGTATATTGATGCAGATGGAGACAACTACGGAGGAAGTAGCTTAACGCAATGCGCGCGCCCTACCGATGGTTTTTTATCATCTGAATTGAGTGGAAACGGAACAGATGATTGTAACGATAATGATGCAGATGAAATCCCAGATCAAACATGGTTCATTGACGCAGATGGTGATACTTACGGCAGTAGTTCTGTAACCCAATGCGAGCGACCAACAGACGGCTTTTTACTTTCTGAATTAACTGGAAATGGAACCGATGATTGTGATGACAATGATGCGAATGTGCTCAATATTTATATTGCCTCAATTAGTGGTGATTTAGGGTTTTGTCCTGGAGGCAGTACAGATTTGACCGCTTCCGGCGGAAATGGATACACCTATCTCTGGACACCGAACAACGAAACAACTCAAACGATTACTGCAAGTTTAGTCGGTGATTATACGGTCGAAATAACCTCGCCAGCAGGTTGTGTAGATACAGAAACGGCTACTGTTTTCGAACATGGTTTGCCCAATACAGATTTTGTTTATTTAAACAATTCAGGCTCAAACCAACTTGATGTTTATTGTAGCTCGCCAAATACTAATGCGACTTTGATACTCGATGGCCCACCAGAAAACAATGTCGATTATACATGGACTATCAACTCAAACGATCCAGCAGCGACCATTTCTTTTATTGATGATGAAAGTACTTTCACAGGAGCAACCATTTCAAACTCGGCTGCTACCCCAGTAGATATTGATATTACTTTTACAGCAATAAATAGCGTAACAGGTTGTACTGATTTCACAACAAAAACAATCACTGCCAACAGAGTGGTAGAAGTGACTACTGTTGATAGAACAGACAATAGCGGAAGTCCAAATGACGGAGGTATTTGTTTTGGTGATGTTGTAAATTTTGAAGCTTTGATGCTTCATAATACTGGAACCTATACCTACACTTGGAGTAATGACCCAAGCGGAAGTCCAGTTTCTTCAACAGAAAATCCATGGACAATGAATCCAATTTATGACAATGCACAGCGTGTGTATTATGTACAAGCCATTGATGAATATAACTGCAAAGATTCTACTGGAAATTTTACTTCTGCCAAAGGATTCACAGAAGTAATATCTGATTTGACTTTCATCCAAAATTGTGTTGATACCGATTCGTTGATCTTCAACTTTTCGGGCGGAGCACCGACTATCGTAAATGGTCAACCTCAATATTTTATTTTAGATGAATTTGAAAATGGGCTAACCTTTGAAACATCTCCTTTTCAATTTGAAATCAATCCAGGATTGGGCGTTGACTCTACCTATGTTTTCACTGCAAAAGATGAAAAAGGATGTAGTACCACTTCATCGGTTTTTGTCCAAATTCCAGATGACAGCGACGGAGACAGCGTAAGAGATGACTGTGATAATTGTCCAAACGATCCAAACAAATCAGAACTAGGCCAATGTGGCTGCGGAAATCCAGATACCGATACTGACAACGATGGAACAGCGGATTGTAACGACAACTGCCCAAGCGATCCAAATAAAATAGAGCCAGGCATTTGTGGGTGTGGCACCCCTGACATAGACACTGACGGCGACGGCACAGAGGATTGCAACGATGCTTGTCCAGCCGATCCTAACAAAATAGTTGAAGGCATTTGTGGTTGTGGTGTCTCAGATATTGACACCGACGGCGACAGCACACCTGACTGTAATGACAATTGTCCTAATGATGTAAATAAAACTGAACCAGGCACTTGCGGTTGCGGTGTAGCCGATACCGATTCAGACGGTGATGGAACAGAAGACTGCAACGACGTTTGTCCAAACGATCCAAACAAAATCGAAGCTGGTCAATGTGGCTGTGGTATAGCTGATACCGACACCGACAATGACGGAACCGCAGACTGTAACGACAATTGTCCAAACGATATTAATAAAATAGAACCAGGTGATTGTGGATGTGGTATAGCTGACACTGATACGGATGGCGATAATTTAGCAGATTGTATCGACCCTTGTCCTTCCGACCCAACCAATACTTGTAGCAATTGTAATGACCCATGTTTTGCTGAATTTGGAACAACTTCAACCTGTCAAACTTTCGTAGATACGGATGGCGATGGCACCTGTGATGCGAATGATGTTTGTCCTAATGATGCAAATAAAATTGCGCCAGGCGATTGTGGTTGTGGCATAGCAGATACCGACACAGACAGCGACGGAACAGCAGATTGCAATGACGGCTGCCCTAACGACGCAAATAAAACCGCAGCAGGTATTTGCGGTTGCGGCACACCTGATACGGACACAGATGGCGACGGGACTGCCGATTGTATTGATGCATGTCCAAACGATGCAAACAAAATCGCTCCAGGCATTTGTGGTTGTAACGTTTCTGACATTGACACCGACGGCGACAACACTCCGGACTGCAATGATGGTTGTCCGAACGATATTAATAAAATTGCGCCAGGCGTTTGTGGGTGCGGTACGCCTGACACGGATACGGATGGCGATGGAACAGAAGACTGTAACGACGCTTGTCCAAACGATGTAAACAAAACTGCAGCAGGCCAATGTGGCTGTGGTATAGCTGATACTGATACCGATGGCGACGGTACTGCCGATTGCAATGATGCTTGTCCAAGTGATATTAATAAAATTGCGCCAGGCGTTTGTGGTTGTGGCGTCGCCGATACTGATTCAGATGGCGACGGAACTGAAGACTGCAACGACGCTTGCCCGAATGATGCAAACAAAATCGCAGCAGGTCAATGTGGTTGTGGAATTGCTGATACCGATACCGATGGCGACGGAACCGCAGACTGTAACGACAACTGCCCAAGTGACCCAAACAAAACTGAATCAGGTGATTGTGGTTGCGGCATAGCCGACACAGATACGGACGGTGATAATTTAGCAGATTGTATCGACCCTTGCCCTTCCGACCCAACCAATATGTGTAGTAATTGTAACGATCCATGTTATGCTGAATATGGAACAACTTCTACTTGCCAAACTTTCGTAGATACAGATGGCGACGGTACTTGCGATGCAAATGACGCTTGCCCAAATGATGCAAATAAAATTGCAGCAGGTCAATGTGGTTGTGGAAATTCAGAAACGGATTCTGATAGTGATGGTACTGCAGATTGTAATGATAACTGTCCAAACGATGCAAATAAAACAGAACCAGGCGTTTGTGGTTGTGGAACTCCTGAAACAGATTCTGATGGTGATGGAACAGAGGACTGTAATGACGGCTGCCCGAATGATGCAAACAAAATTGTCCCTGGCACTTGTGGATGTGGTATTTCAGATATTGACACAGACGGTGACAACACTCCCGACTGTAACGATGCTTGTCCTAACGACGCGAATAAAATCGCTCCAGGTCTTTGTGGTTGTGGAATAGCTGATACCGATTCTGACAACGATGGAATTTCTGATTGTAACGACTCATGTCCAAACGATCCAACCAATACTTGTAACAGTTGTAACGATCCTTGTTATGCTGAAAATGGAACCAACAACCCATGTCAAACTTTCCAAGACACAGACGGCGATGGCACTTGTGATGCAAACGATGGTTGTCCGAATGATGCTAATAAAATTGCACCAGGCACTTGTGGCTGTGGCACTTCAGATAATGACAGCGACGGAGATGGAACTGCCGATTGTAATGATGGCTGTCCGAATGACATCAATAAAACTACTCCAGGTACTTGTGGCTGTGGCAATATTGACGACGCAGATGGTGACGGATATCCAGGATGCACAACCGATTGCGATGATACGAATTCGAATATCAATCCAGGTGCATCTGAAATTTGTGGAAACTCAATTGACGATAATTGTGATGGAAATATTGATGAAGGATGTGGTGGATATTGCACAAGCGCAGGAGCAAACTCAAGTAGTAACAAATGGATAAAAAGAGTCCGTTATGCCAATATCAACAACACATCTGGCAATGATAACGGTTATGGTGACTTCACGCATTTAATTGCAAATATTACTGCAGGTCAAAACCAAGTAATCAGATTGAAACCAAGAGCAAACCACTACATGTATTGGAATGTTTGGGTTGATTTAAATCAAGACTTTGACTTTGACGATCCAGGTGAATTAGTTGTTCACACTCAAGGTACTGGACAACGTAACATAAATCTTACCTTACCTATGTCATCTACAGCCGGAGTTACTCGAATGAGAGTATCAATGAGTCATAATACTTTCAGTGCAGACCCATGTGATATTTTTGCTGAAGGTGAAGTTGAGGATTATTCAGTCAATCTTACAGTACCGTCTTGTGGAAATCTACCAAGTGATTGGACAGAAACTCTTATCGGATCACACCCTACTCCGAGTTATGCATGCTATGATCAATCGACAGATAAATTTAAAGTAGCGTCTTCTGGATATGATATGTTTGGAAGTGAAGATGACTTTAGTTTTGTACATCAAGAACTATGCGGTGACGGTGAAATCATTGCAAAAGTGACCAGCATTACCAATACAGGAAGCTACGCTTTGGCAGGAGTTATGTTCCGTCAAGATCTGGAAAGAGGTTCAAAATATGCTGGTAATTTCAAACGACCAAATGGTAAATTTCTTTACCAAAGAAGAAAACATACTAATGGCTATACCGCATCAGCACATACTTACAACGGTGGTTCGACATGGGTAAAAATGGTAAGAGAAGGAAACAAATTTACAGGATACATTTCAAGCAATGGAGCCACTTGGACTCCAACTCATTTTTCCTATGTCAATATGCCAAACTGTATCAAAGCAGGATTAGCAGTAAACAGCTATCATCCTTGGAAATTGAATGTTTCTCAATTCAAAAATGTAGAAGTACTTTCTGGTGTTGGAAATAGAAATGCGCTATCTGATGATTTCCAAATAGAAACTTTAGGGCAAGAGTCATTAGAAGATAGAGAAACCAAGATTGCAGCTTTTAGTGCTTACAGAGACCAATTAGAAGTTAAATTAGAATGGTTTACTGGCCAGGAATATTTCAATGATTATTTCGAAATAGAAAGAAGTGTCGATGGAATTGACTTTGAAAAAATTGGAGCATTAGAGGGCAAAGCTTTCTCGTCTGATGCTTCGGGTTATCATTTCTATGATAAATATCCTAAAACAGGAATCAATTATTATCGAATAAAACAAATCAATCAGGAAGGAGAATTTTTCTATACAGACAGAAAAGACGTAGAATTCAGTTTGAATTTGGGAGAGCTTAATGTTTTCCCTAATCCAGCTGACAGAACGATTTTGATTTATGATGAACGATTCGTTGGTTTACCTACAAAAATCGCAGTGTCCAATCAACTTGGAGTCGAATTACAAAAATTCGATTTACCTGAGATGCCAAGCGATCCTTTCAGAATTGATCTGACAAAGTATCCAGATGGCTTCTACATCATAAGAGTTGAAGCAGAAGGATTTAGAAGAATTTCGAAACCGTTTGTTATCTCGAAAGATTAGAAAAAAAGTAATTTCCGACTAATCGGGGGAATAGGTTCTAAATTTTCGCCTCTATGTTGGATTGAATGGGTAGTGAATCAAATTTCAAAGAAATTTTCTCGTGTAGTTCTCTGAACCATCACGTATTTCTATCAATTGGCGAAAAGTGGCAAATTTTATGCTGAATAAGGCGAAAACCATAGTCGATGCCTTAGCATCGACGAGATTTTTTAACGCAATTCAGTATGAAATTTACCACTTGTAGCC
>CALLVG010000060.1 GCA_938010715.1 uncultured Saprospiraceae bacterium | reverse complement strand
ACGGTGTCTAATCTTTCGCGCGTATTGGCAATTTGCTCCGTAATTAATTTTAATTTCTTTTCATCATTTTCGCGTTTGATAGCTACGCGTTCGACTTCAAGTTGACGAACTTTTCTATCTAATTCATCCACTTCCTCAGGAACCGAGTCGAGTTCCAAACGCAATTTTGCACCTGCCTCATCAATCAAATCAATCGCTTTATCTGGCAATTTTCTATCAGAAATATATCGGTGGGAAAGCTCTGCCGCTGCGACCAAAGCCTCGTCCATGATTTCAATTTTATGATAAACCTCATAGCGCTCTTGCAGCCCACGAAGAATCGAAATTGAATCCTCAACACTTGGCTCATCAATCAAAACCGTTTGGAAACGTCGCTCCAATGCTTTGTCTCTTTCAAAATATTTTTGGTACTCATCGAGGGTCGTTGCACCGATGGTTCTCAACTCGCCACGTGCCAATGCAGGTTTTAAAATATTGGCTGCGTCCATGGCGCCACCGCCACCGCCAGCACCAATCAACGTATGGATTTCATCAATGAACAAAATGATTTGTCCGTTAGAATCAGTCACTTCTTTGATGACTGCTTTGAGACGTTCTTCGAACTCACCTTTGTATTTTGCACCAGCAATTAATGCCGCTAAATCAAGTGTGAAAATTTTGATGGATTGCAAGTTTTCAGGTACATCACCTTTTACGATTCTCCAGGCGATACCTTCTATGATAGCCGTTTTTCCAACACCCGGTTCACCGACCAAAAGTGGGTTGTTTTTCTTTCTTCTGGAAAGAATATGCAACAGCCGACGAATTTCTTCATCTCGACCAATGATTGGGTCGAGTTTTCCTTCTTCTGCTTTTCCGTTGAGATTGATGCCGTATTTTTCGAGCGCGTTATATTGCTCTTCTGCGCTTTTATCAGTTACCTTTTTACCTTTACGTAAAGCCATGATAGCAGCACGTAAATCTTTATCGGTTGCGCCAAGATCTTTTAGTAATTTTCCACCTTGATCGGTTCCGTTCAAGATTCCGAGAATCATCATTTCAACAGAGATGAAATCATCTCCAAAATCTTTCAAGTATTTTTTTGCACGTGCTAATGCTCTATTGGCATCGCTTGTCAAATATTGTTTTTGCGCACCAGCAACTTTCGGGTAGTTCTTGACTGACTTTTCCAATTTTACTCGAAGGGAAGCTATGTTCATCCCCATTTTAGAAAAAAGAAATTTTGGAACGCTGTCATCGGTTTCCATAATTCCTTTGAGTAAGTGCGTCGTATCCACAGATTGTTGTTCCAATCCGCCAGCAATCTGTTGCGCTTTCAAAATTGATTCTTGCGCTTTTATAGTGAAATTATCGTACGTCATTTTATAAATAATTTTATAATGGTTGAAAGTTGGATGTTGAACGAATCGCTCTTATGAACTTTCAACAAAAAAGAATTGAACAAAGGTGTTCAGATTCAATCAGTTTGAATTTCTGTAGAACGTCTTTTTATTCTACACTTCTAACATATCAATTTATTATCCAATTGATTTTTTATGAATATTTGGCAGGAAGATGCGAATTTTTGCTGACATTTTGACTTGGAAAAAGAGAAGGTTTCTCATTTTTAATAATCAGGAAGGATGCCCTTTAAAAGCCAATTGACATCAAGCATATTGTGAATTGCAATTCTCATCATTGAATCATTGGAACCAATAGCTGCTCCTAATTTTTGTAGATCTTCTTTAAAGTCAATTAAATAATCTTCGTGTAACTTTCCAAGAAGCGCATAAATTTTTAGCGTTCTTTTGACGACGTATTCATTGAAGGTTCGAGACTTTGAGGGGTGAAAAGGAATCACTTTTTCATTGTATAATTCCAAGGTTTTGTTGAGCATTAAAAGATTGAGTTGTACTTCTCCATATTTATCTTTTGTTGTTTTTACATGGCGAGTTATTTCTGCCGAGAGCGACCTGATTTGTAATAAAAGGTAGCCAGGAGAGTAAAAATATTCTTGATATTTTTCTAAATCATTTGAAATAGTTTCGCTTATCTCATCTCTTCGATCTTCGGTAGAAGTTCCGTTCTCCAAAAGTTGAAAAGTTAGTTTTTCAACCAAAGCAGCATCTTTTGCTAATAGACGGAAAAGTAGTTTATCCTTTTCGACTGATGTCATTTGGCTAACAGCTTTCTTAAATTCTGATGTTAGTTTGATTCGACCCATTTTTTCTAATTTTAAATAACTTCAGATGTGAAAATATTCCCCAAAATACAAAATTGAGAGAATCGTGATAATTCCGTGATTTTTCAAGAGTCGATTCCCTTTACATTTGTAGTGAAGTTGATTAAATTTTTATTGCAAGTTTGCAAAATCCATGCTTTCTGAGACTGAATTTCGCTTCTGAAGTATAAACTTCAAATAATTTCATTGTTAACTATTTAAAATTACCAAACATGAAATATTCATTTTTAATAGCATTCTTTCTAACCAACATAGCCATGACACAATCACAAACTGCTTTTTTAGAAAAAAAACAAGCTGATGAATTAGGAACAGTCAATTGGATTCGTGATTTCGAAGATGGTTTAGCTAAATCCGAGAAGGAATCAAAGCCAGTTTTCTTACTCTTTCAGGAAGTGCCAGGCTGCGCGACTTGCCGTAATTATGGTCATAATGTGTTGAGTCATCCACTGATTGCAGAGGCGATTGAAACGCTTTTTGTACCCGTGGCTATTTTCAATAATAAAGGTGGTGCGGATGCAAAGGTGCTAAAGTTATACGGCGAACCATCATGGAATAATCCAGTAGTGAGGATTGTTGGTTCAAACGGAAAAGACATTGTAAAACGTATCGGCGGTAATTACTCCAAACTCGGAGTAGTGACTGCTATGCAAGACGCATTAACGAAAAGAAATCTGCCAATTCCAAAATATTTAGAATTACTTCATGAAGAACTAATGGCCGAAAAGTCAGGAACTGAAACTGCGACATTTTCAATGTACTGCTTCTGGACGGGTGAGAAAAAATTGGGAAATTTGGATGGCGTTGTTGAAACCCAACCTGGTTTTATGAATAACCGAGAAGTGGTCGAAGTAGAATATGATCCAACGAAAATTAGTTTTGAAACGCTTTTGAAAAAGGCAAATAAATCAGGTTGTGCAAGTCATGTTTTTGCGGATGATGCAAAGCAACTCAAAGCCTCAACATCAATCGTTGGCAAATCGGGTAGTTCCGAAAAAGGAGATTTTCGGATTGATCGAGAACCTAAATACTATCTTTCAAAAACGGTTTATCAATATGTCCCAATGACCCAGTTACAAGCAGCACGTGCAAATAGTTTGATTGGAAATGGAGCGTTGCCAAATGAGGTGCTTTCGCCTCGGCAAATTACTTTGGTGAAAATGATTCAATCAAATAAAAAAAATAAATTGGAATCTGCGATTAATGTGGACATTCAAGAAGCTTGGGAAGCGATTGAGGCAATTTAAACAAGTTTTTATGTTGAAAACCCAATTTTGGGTTGCAAGCTCCTATTTTTTAATCATCACTTAGCATTACTCAAAAAATAACTTCCCTCTTCAATTCAAAAAATTAGCTCGAAAAACCTCATTATCAATCACTTTTCCTTCACTAATTTTTTGAAATCGGGAACTT
>CALLVG010000059.1 GCA_938010715.1 uncultured Saprospiraceae bacterium | reverse complement strand
CCATTATTAAAAACAGAAGAACCGAGAACCTTGGTTTCTAAAGTTTCTAACTCAGTTGTCGGTATCTTTTTTGAGGTAGAACATCCTACCAACAAAAGCGTAAAAATGAGGAGATTGAGTAATTTCATGAAGTTCTTTTATTTTTGCGTTTCACGGTGTTTTCTTTGGGCACAAAGATTCACAGAGTAGCACAGAGGTTCACAGAGAAATTTGTAAAAACTTTTTTCTTGTAAAAAATTTGTGGTCAGGTCAGAATCAAAATTTTATTGACTGATAAGAATAAGAAAATTTTGATTTTGGACTGACATTAAACACAAAATTTTTATAAGAATCAACTATAATAATTTAAAATGTACACATTGATAGAAGTTGCTTCAACAGAAAAAGAGGCTATATTTTCGGAGATTGAAGCACAATTGGTAGAGCAAGGATTCACTTTCGAAAGAAAAGATTTTAATCGCCCGTGGGGTGGTTTTTTTGTTATAAATGAAAAACATTCAAGCCAGTTTGTGGAAACTTATTTTCCTGGATCAGATTTCAGTGTTTTGGTTGGCGACAGAAAAGTTAGCCCAAAAATTTTGGTCGTTGCTCCTGAGAAACGATTGTCTTGGCAGTATCATCATCGTCGCTCAGAAGTGTGGCGCGTAGCAGGTGGCAAGGTCGGAATCGTTCGTAGCCAAACTGACAAACAAGGAGACTTAGAAACGCTTTACGCAGGCTCTCAAGTTGTTTTGTTGAAAGGTGAAAGACATCGTTTGGTTGGTTTGAAAGGCTTCGGTTTTGTAGCTGAAATTTGGCAACACACTGACGCAGCGCATCCTTCTGATGAAGATGATATTGTGCGATTGCAAGATGATTTTGGGAGATAGACTTCGTGGCTTCGGCCAGCCAACATTAAATGAACGCAAAGGCGCGAAGGCGCAAAGTTTTTTTTTCATACGAAAGGCTCAGATTTTTTTAAATCTGAGCCTTTTGTATTTTAGATTAATCGCTCCTTTGCGTCACCGTGCCTCCGCGTTCATCACACTAAGTCACTCCTGCGCCTTTCTCTCCCTCCACAAAATACATCTTAATTTCTACATCAGTTTTAGTGACGAAAGTTGCCTGCGGAGTACAATCAAAATGATGCTTAACCATCTCATAAGTTTCTTCAGAGAGATTTACTTTTCCTATATCGCTATAGGTTTCCATTCTTGAAGCGAGGTTAACCGTATCCCCCCAAATGTCGTAAGCGAATTTTTTCAAACCAACAACTCCTGCCACCACTGGCCCAGAATGAATACCAATTCTTGCTTGAAATGCGTTTGGATTTGCTCCACGAATTTTGGTTAAAAAGTCTTGCATTTCGAGTCCAGCTCGAACGACATTGCAAATTGTTTCTTCTGGCGATTCGTTGCCCAAACCACCTGCACACATGTAAGCATCTCCGATGGTTTTGATTTTTTCTAAACCATATTTTTCCATGATTTGATCAAAACCACGGAAACATAAATCAATTTCGGCAACCAAAACTTCTGGTTCCATTGTCTCTGCTATCTGTGAGAAATTTTTAAAATCTGAAAAAAGAACGGTTGCCATTTCGTGGCGTTTGGCTTTTGCTTCGCCGTATTTTTTTAATTCTTCTGCCGTTTCTGTAGGTAAAATATTGAGCAATAAATCATCCGATTTCTTTTTCTCTTGTTCCAATTCGTGGGTTCGAGTTTTGACTTCTTTTTCGAGTTTTTGTTCTCTTAGACGAAGATTGTATTCGCGCCATCTGACAAAAGCAATCGCGATACCGCCGATAAATAAAGCACTCAAAATATAGAACCAAAGCGTTTTATAAAATGGTTTTTTGATGGTAACTGGTATTGAAAGTTCTTGTTGATTCCATTTGCTACCCGTTGCCGATCCTTTCAAACGAAAAGTATAATCTCCTGGCGGCACATCATTAAAACGAACGAAATTTTCAGAAAAAGGAGGCGACCAATCTTTGGTGTATCCTTCTAACAAATAAGAATATCGATTCTTTCCTGGGTTATTAAAATCGAGTAAAGCAAAATCGAATTCGAAAAAGCGATCTTGCGATTCGAGTGTGATGCCATTCAAGGCCAATTCAGGATGAATATTTCTTTCCACGCTGTCAACTCCAGGGTTATATTTAGAACATTCTGTGAGTACCAATTGAACCGTCGGATGCTCGGGCGATTTGTACATTTCTGCATTTGGATAAAAAGCGTTGACACCATTCAAACCACCAAAATACATACGCCCATCATTTGTTTTATGAAATGAAATCCGATTGAACTCATTGGATGAAATTCCGTCTTGTTGAAAGAAATTGAAAAACCGTCGCGTCGAGACTTTTACATTTTTATTCAAAAAAGATTGTTCTCCAAAATTCAATCTCGACAGACCATTATCGGTACTAATCCAAACCGCCGTATCACCTTCCAGCAATATTCCATTGATAAAATCATTGGGCAGACCATCTTTTGTAGAGTAGGTTTTCAATCGTTCTGCATTAGAATCAATATTTACAACACCGTTGGCAGAAGCCATCCAAAGATTACCTTTAGAATCTTCTTTTATACCGATAATACGATTGGTTGGCAATTGTGGATTTGAAGTTGAATCAGCCGTAATATGCTTGAGCGTTCCTTTTGTCTTACTGATTTTAAAAATCCCTTTACTGTTTGTGGCAACCCATAACAAATCATCATTGAGCGCAGAAGGGAGGATGTAGGTTATCTTACTTTTCTCTTCATGGAAAATGCCTGTTGGGTCTTTAAATTCAACATATTCGTTGAGTTGATTATTAAATTTGAAAACTTTATTTCCTGCGCCAAACCAAATGTTATTATTTGAATCTGCCGCCACAACGCCTTCATCAATTTGATCTAGTTTGAGTACTTTTTGGATTTGTTGAGTTGCCAAATTTATTTTCAACCCATTACCTGTCCACAAATGACCAGCATGATGTAAAAGGCCAAACGGTGGATTATAAAATTCTTTCTTTCCAAAAAGGGTTCTGACTTCATCTGTCTTTGTATTCAATACTTGAATGGTATTGTACATACTAAAATAGACATTGCCTTTGTCATCGCTTGTGATTCCTCTTGTACTACAAAATCCATTGTTACAATGCTCATTTCCTTCGGAAAGATAGTTGGAAAAAATCTTTTGCTGCTGCGCAATTTTGACCAATCCAAAATCTGAAGCTGCCCAAAGAATCCCCATCTTATCCTCAAAAATATCTCTGAATGTACAGGTGTTCTTGACCAATTGATAAACCTCTCTATGATGATTTGTCCACAATTGATCTTTGGAGTCATAGTGCCAAAGTTCAGCAAATCCACCCATCCAAATATCTCCATTTTCTTTCATGAAAACAGATTGAATATTTCTATCGCCTTTAGCAGGAAAGTCAACGCCCGATATCAAGACAAAAGAATTGGAGTCTTCACTAAAATAGAAAAGCTGGCCAGCTGCGTTGACCACTATTAGCTGCTCCTCATCCCAAAAGAAATCGGTTATGTTTTCAGAAGGAATTCCTCCTGACAAGGCATAGGTCTTTGTTGGGTTTCCATTCAAATCAAGGTGTTGCAATTCTCCCAATCGGTTTTCGAAAATTAAACCATTATTCCAGAATTGAACAGGTCGATCTCTGATAATATTTGAGAGCTGAAAAAGTGTGGTTAGACTATCCTTTTCACTTATTTTAATAATGAAACTTTCACCAGTTTTGGCATTCGTGCCAATAGCTGCCATTCCGCCGTTTGGCAATAAAGTCATATTCTCCGCATCCCAATCACCGCCAGCGAGTTCCGAGTTTTTCTTTAGTTTATACTTAAGAAGGGAGTCTTTCCCGAGATCCAGTTTCGATAAACCACCACGATGCGAAACCCATATTTTTTCAGGAAATTCGTATGCTATGCTCGTCAAATAATTTTGTGGCAAACGGATGTCTCCGCTCGACGAAGAATAAGATTTGAATTTTTCACCATCGAATTGATTCAAACCATTGATGGTTGCAATCCAGATAAAACCCGTTGAATCTTGCGTGATGCCGAAAGTGTTTCGGTGAGAAAGGCCATCCTCGAATCCATAAATTTTGAAATCAAGGATACTGCTCTGTGCATTGACACTACCGGCCAATGAGAGAAAGAAAAGTAAGTTCCAAAGGGATTTGAGCAAGTTCACTCTTGTCTTTTTGTGAAGATTCAAATTTCGCTTGTGTAGTTTGATTACCGCTGCAAATTATTAATTATTTATGAATTCGTTTTTTGATTTTTCTCGGTAAGTGCATAGCGACGGCACGGTTGGTAAAATTCGATTTTATTATCTACTTTTATATTCTCCTCAAAGAATTCGTCAAGTTTTCCATTTTTAATAGCTTTCTTTATTTGCTTTTGCGTTTCTTCAGGTAGACTTTCCATGTTTTTTATCATCAGTTCTTTCACTTCATCTTTTTTTTGATGAATTTTTATCAGCACTGATCACAGCACTTCCTCCACTTAATTTAAATTTGACTGGTAAATTGAATCGAACATTTACTTTCTTACCATCTTGCTCTCCTGCAATCCAAGGTGGCATTGCTTCAACTATTCTTAAAACCTCTGCATCACAATCAGGGTGCACACTTCTCAAAACTTTAGCATCAAAAACATTTCCATAGCTCCCCACTATAAATGATACTACTGAAGTTCCTTCTATACCCTCATTTCTTACAGTTTCAGGATACTTTATATTAGAGTAAATATGTTCCAAAAGTTTCTTTTGAGCACATTTTTCAATGGCATCAATGCCCCCCGTTTCATCTTCGCAACCTGAGAACCTTGGCATCTGCTCCACCATTTTATAAACGCTTGATTTTACGATTTGTATTTTCTCCTCATAGGTTTCAGGATTAAATGTAATAACCGTATCTGTAACAAACTCTTCACCTGAGTCATTTTCAGCAGCGGCTTCTTTGACCAATGTTTTTTCATAATCCGAAAATTCGTTTACGGCTGTTTTTTCGCAAGCGAATACTAAAATAGAAACTAAAGGCAATAGTAAAAAGTATTTGAGTATTGCCTGTTTGTTTGACTTCTTTTTTGTCATCATCATAATTCGTTTTTTTAATTGTGAATGAAAAAAATGATTCGCCAAAGCCAAAGAATTTTTACCAACCAAATGGTTAGCAAAAGTCTTTGACTGGCCTATCAACAAATGGCCATATTGTTGTTTATTTGATTGTCGAATGACATAATCGTCTGCTAAAAATTCGTGCACTTCACGAATCGAATGTTTGTAGGCATACACCATCGGATTCCACCAAAGTAATATCGCGGCTACCTCAAAAATCATCACATCGATACTGTGCAACTGTTTGATGTGTGCAGATTCATGCAACAAAATCTGCTGCTTTTCAGCCTGAGCTAAATGGTCTAAATGACTGCTCCAAAATAGATTCCCCAAAAAGGAAAAAGGTGTTTTGATTTCAGCGGTTTTAATCACAGAAAAACCTGAAAGGTTGGCTTTTTCACCTCTATTGATTAATCCTTTTATTTTAGAAAGCCCTAATAAAAATCTCGAATAGGAAAATAAAACGCCTAATAAATAAATGCCTATCAAAATCGTGCTCCACGCAATTGTATTTGAAGTTTCTGCTTCAATAATTTGTCCCGTTTGTTCTGGAAGAATTTGAATTATTGGTAACCAAACTTCAAATGGATTTTCGGTTGGAATGTATGTCGCTACTTCAAAAAATGGAACCAATGCACCCAAAAGAAAGGTTCCCAGCAAATAGAATCTATTCGGTTTAAAGAAAGTTTCTTTTTGTAAAAAAAGGCGATAAAGCAAGTAAAATGCCGCCCAATAAACTGTCGTTTCGAAAAGATGACTTAGCATAGGAATTTACTTTTTTTGTTCTGAATCGGGTTCTTTGTTTAGTCGTTCCAGCATCTCCCCTAAGTCTTTTACTGAAAGGTCATTTTCTTTTACCATAAAAGAAACCAGCCGCTCCATCGAACCATCAAAATAGTTTTTAACAAAAGACTTCAATGTTCGTTTTCCATAATCACTTTTACTCACGATAGGGAAGTACTCGTAAGTTCTTCCATAAGCCTTGTGATCAAGGAATCCTTTTTCTTCAACAATTCTCACGATAGAAGAAATAGAACTATGCGGCGGACGCTTCAATTCCATCTCTTTTTCCATGTAATCCAAAATTTGGCTAACGGTACACTTCTCCAGTTCCCAAATGATTTGCATTATCTCTTCCTCCGATTTTGTCAATTTTTTCATGTCAGTTGTATTTGATAAAACAAACATAAAACGTTTTATTCAGTTATGCAACTAATTTTAAAGTTTTATAACTAAAAAACACGTTATATTGTTTTTACAGAGAAAATTATTACTTTTAATACCAATTCTTCACCCTCTTAAAAATAAAAGATTATGAAAAAGACATTACTCCTTTCGTTTTTATTCCTTTCTCAGGTTGCTTTTTTGAATGCTCAAATACCTGATGGAAGCATTGCTCCAAATTTTATTGCCAAAGACATAAATGGAGTTGAGTACAATTTATACGATATACTTGATTCGGGTCGAGATGTGGTTCTTGATTTTTCTACTACTTGGTGTGGACCATGTTGGAGTTATAAAAATACAGGAACCATGCATGATTTTTACGACTTGGCAGGGCCTGATGGCTCAAACACTGCCATGAACTTCTTTGTAGAATGTGATCCTAAAACAACCATGGATGATCTCATGGGTAATACTGGCGCTAGTCAAGGTGATTGGGTAACAGGCACTACTTACCCGATTATTGATAATGCGAGTATTGCAGCGGCTTATCAAATCGGTGCTTATCCTACTATATTAATGGTTTGTAAAGATAGAAGGGTGACAAATGTTCAACGTGCATCTGCAACTGAGTTAGTTAGCCAAACAAATACTTGCCCTTCTATTGATACTGCTCCAGAGCCACTCTTTTTTGCTGACAATTATGATGGTTGTGGAACAATGGATGTTCAGTTCACAGATGATTCTTGGCCTCGGCCGACAAGCTATCTTTGGAATTTCGGTGATGGAAATACTTCTACTGAACGAAATCCAAAACATACCTATACCGAAAGTGGTGATTTCTCAGTTTCACTTTCTGTGACGAATGATTTCGGAACAACTGATATTCAAAAATCAGATTTAATTGCTGTTGGAGATGGTAATCCAAATTCAATTATGGCTGTTGGTATAACAGATAAAGAAGTTGGTTCGGGTAGAATATTTGAGGGTGGTTCTCATGCTTTGATTTTTGATGCAATCAATCCATTTGTTCTTTCTTCTGTGAAAGTTTATGCACAAGGAGATGGTATGAGAAAAGTGGTTTTACTGAATAGCGCAGGTCAAATCGTAAACAGTAAAGAATTTGATATTCCAGATGGCGAGAGTCGAATTAACCTTGATTTCTTTGTTGATGAAGGAAATGAGTATCGTTTAGGCATGCATAGTGAAGCTTATCTTTTTAGAAATAACGGTGGTGTAGTTTATCCGTACACACTTGACAATTTAGTTTCGATTACTGGAAGTACGGCAGGTAGCGATGGTTACTATTATTATTTTTATGACTGGGCAGTGCGCGAAGCAGGTTGCGATGGTTTTGTGGATACAGATGATATTTTGGAATCGCCAATATCAGTTTTTCCAAATCCAGCTTCTGATGTTTTGACCTTGGAAGGAGACTTTTCTGGAAAGGAAGAAATCATCATCACGAATGCAGTCGGCCAAGCAATTTGGAAAGAACGTAACTTTTCAACAACTGCCAATAGCTCGATTCAAATTGATATCTCTTCTTTTTCTAAAGGGGTGCATTTGGTTAAAGTAGGAAGTTCGGTTTACAAATTTGTAAAAGAGTAAACTTTATTAGTCTTTATTCTAACACACAAAAAAGCGAATAGACATGGTGTCTATTCGCTTTTTACGTCAAAGAAGAATATCGCTAAACATCCACCTGACCTTCTTTAGCTAAGGTATCCATATCTCTTATCAATAATCTTCTTCTGTTGAAGGTAATGAGTTCTCTACTTCTTAATTCATTTAGAACGGTTGTTACTGTTTGTCTACTAGTAGCCGTGAGATTTGCAATTTCTTGGTGGGTCATGAATTTTCGAACGACGGTTTCGTAACCTACTCTTTGTCCTTTCTTTTCTCCGAGGTTATGGACGAATTCGATAATACGTGTACGGCTATCTTTAAAAACAAGACTTTCGAGTCGTTGCTCTATTTCCAATTGGCGATTCCCCATCAATTTCATCAAAAAAAGAGAAAGTTTAGAATGGTCTTTCATCATGCTTTTCAAAGCACCTTTATCAATTGAGCAAACCTCAGTATTGTCAACCGCTAAGGCAAAGTCTTTTCTTTTATCCTCATGTATCAATGCCAACTCTCCGAAAACCTCACCGGCGCTTATCACGGCTTTGGTAATTTCTTTGCCACTTGGTCCATAAGTACCAATCTTTACTTTTCCATCCTTAATAAAAAAAATCTTTTTGGAATCTTCCTCTGGCAAGTAGATGTAATCTCCTTTTTTGAAAACTCTTTCACGATGTGCTTCCATAAAATGGCTCATCTTATTTTGGCAGAAGATTCCTCTTACATCTATGTTTTCAAGATGCCAGAACGCTTGTTCGCTTGAGTTCATAAAAACAATAAATTTTGTATCAATCGCTATATTCGAGATTAACACTCATCTTTCCAAAAGGTTGACAATGAAAACAGTTGAAAAAGTCGCAATCTTACAATCAATTTATGCTCTTAAAGTTTTGAAAGAAGAATTGGGATGACAAAACGTTCTCTATTGGCCAATACATGCAGATAGAAGACCTCGGACGCGCGATCTTTCAGTTTGTATTTAAATTCAGCCCAACCTTTATTGACCATCATTTCTGGTTCCGCAATAATAATCTGTCCCAGTACATTGGTTAATGAAACTGCTAACCTATTTTGACCATTATTGTCTTTAGGAAAGTAAACTTTTAAAGTCACCTCATCTAATACTGGGACAGGAAACACTTTTGCAAGTATTTCGTTCGGTTGTACGAATGCCGTATCTAATCCAAAATATTGCTCACAACTATCTGTGTCCAAACAACGAAGTCGATAGGTATAGATTTCACCTCTTTGCGGTGGCACATTCCAAGTTTGATAGCTTTGCCCTTGTTGGCTATCTCCTTGAGAAGGAACCCATGCTACTGTTTCAAAGTCACTACTATCTTTACTTCTTTGAACTTCGCAACCAGCCATTTTATATTCACTTAGATTAGTCCAAGTCAGGCTGACAAAGTCGCTTGAAGACTCTGCCTTGAATGAATCAAATAAAGTCGGAGCTAGTCCATTGTATTCATGAGCTCCAATGTCAATATGGTCTAAATGCAATCGCGGCATATTTTCAATATCTGTATTAGCATCGCCCAACCGTAAATTCCCTGTATTAAGCGCAGCAGAGTTATGTTTTATTCTCAAATCGCCAATCTCTGGATTTCTAAACTTTGGTTGTTTATTATAAAGCATTCCGTCTCCACAAATAATTCTGCTATTGTCACTAAGAGATGCGTGCATATCAAGACATGAAACATTTTCAACCAAGCAATACTCCAAATTAGGACGACCATTAACCATATAAAAAATGTCCCCATTTACAAAACCTCTATTTTTCCAAAAAATACAATTACCTATAAATGGTTCGCTTGTTCCATTTAAATCTCCGTTGGCCATGATCGCGCCTCCAAAGTCGTAAGCAACATTTCCATAAAAAGTACAATTAATAATTTGAGGACTACTGTTCCCATTAGACCTTACACCGAGGTTGTAAATAGCGCCTGCTTGTTCTGCTTTATTTTTATAAAAAGTACAATTTTCAAATAAAGGACTTGCATCACCACTCTTTCCTTGATTATAAACAGCCCCGCCATGAAGGGTCGCCTCTTGATATTGAAACTTTGATCTTCTTATTTCGGGGTTACAAACTCCCTCTATTCCATTATTGAAAAGTGCACCGCCTGAGCCAATTTCCCAACCTGCAAGATTGTTTTCAAACAAGCAATCTTCCATTATAAAATTACAATCACCTCCAAAAGAACCATTGCTGTAGATTGCACCACCGTCAAATTTGCTTTGATTATTTTTGAAGGTACAATTTTGATAAGTAGGCATACAATGACCTTCGAAGCTACCCATATTGTACATAGCCCCTCCAAAAGCGTTCGCATCATTGTTTTCAAAAATACAATTTATAATTTGTGGATTGGACTGTGGTGTACCAACTCCTCCATTGTACCAACCTCCTCCACTTCTATTCGGATCTTCTTTCAAACTCGTATCGCCCTCTGCATTTCCATCTCTGATAGTCAGTCCATCAACTACGGTGAGATTGCCAACGTTTTCTGTGAAAACAACAGAATAGGAGTTGTTATCTTTCGTATTGTCTTGATCAATGTCTCCGCTGAGTATTGTTTTATTTTGTTGCCAATCTCTTTGATTTTTATTCGTTTCGCCTCCTTTGAATCCACCTAATAATTTTACTCCATCTGGAATAACGAAAGATTTCTCTTTATCTTCTTCGGTGCATGGGCTACAAGTTGTTGGATAATACACTCCCTCCGCAACCCAAATCTCTACACCTGCCTGAGCAGAACTTAAGGCATCCTGAAGGTTTGTGGCGCTTTGCCACGTCCTCCCATTCCCGTTACTATTTGGTTTTACCAAATACTGTCCACTCCCTACCATCAACTGAAACGCAAAAAAGATGGTCAGCACCAATTTTCTATCCATGAATTAGTAATATTTTGTACTTATAGTAGCACGGCTTAACAAATACTTTGGTTACCGAAAAAAGAAAATTTGGAATGAGATGGATCTAATCAAAGATTGCCAGTTGAGGGGGAACTTCAGAATTGAGCTCTGATTTAGGTAGGAATTGTACAAAATATAGTTTACAAAATTAATGTTTTCTTTGCAGACTTGCTCAAGGCTTTTGTATAGATTTAGGGTATTTTATAAAAATAAAAAATCAATGATATGTTTGCAAAGCGAATTTTAATACCATTTGTTCTACTTGCGCTCGGAGCATTATACCTTACTTGGGAAGTCGATCAGAGCTATTCTTTATGGATTATACCACCGGTAATCATTACTGCGGTACTTTATGTTTTTGCGCCTCAAATCAATTGGTGGTGGTATCAGCGATCACCTCCTCAAATTGATCCAATGGTAAAGACGCTTCTGGGTAAGCACCTTCCATTTTATGACAATCTATCACCAGAGGACAAAAAGAAATTTGATCACCGACTTACGCTTTATCAATTATCTGTTGAATATATCACCAAGAGTTCGGACGGGGTTCCTGATGATATACGGGGACTCGTTGCTGCTTGTCCTGTTTGGCTTACTTTTAATAGGGAGGATTTTCTTTTTCCGAAATTTGAAAATGTTGTCGTTTATAATCACGCATTTCCTTCTCCTCAACATCCAGAGGAACTTCATGCTTCAGAAATATTTGAAGAAGATGGTGTTTTAGTTTTTTCTATGGAACACTTCATGCCTGGTTTTTTGGATACAAAAAAATACTACCATATCGGTTTGCATGAGTATGCAAAGGTTTTTATCATTAGTTACCCAGATGAAAATTATCCTACTTTTGATAATAATTTTTGGAATAAAATTGGCAAAATCAATGGACTGAAACGCGAAGCATTGGAAGGATTTATGGGACTGAAAGAGATTGATACCCTCCCTATTGGCATTGTTTATCGCTTTGTTTATCCAGAAAAATTTGCAGCTGTTTTTCCAGAAGAATCTACAATGTTGAATGAAATTTTTGGGTAATTACATAAAAATATGAATCGTCGTACCTTTTCCTTCTTCACTTTCTAATTCTAACTTCCATCCATGCTCACGACAGATATTTTTCACATAAAATAATCCTAGACCAAAGCCTTTCACATTATGAACATTCCCAGTTGGGACTCGATAGAATTTTTGAAAGACTTTACCTTGCTGTTCTTTATTTATACCCAATCCATTGTCCATGATTTTTAGATGAATCTGTTCGCCAGAGTCTTTAGTTTCGATTAATATCTCAGGGGTTTCTTTTCGATATTTGATGGCATTATCGAGCAGATTATGGATGATATTGGTGAGGTGCAATTTATCGGCTGAGACCATTACCTTTTTGGCGTTTAGAGAAGCATCAAGAGAACCACCTAGTTCGGCTACTTTTAGTTTTGTACTGCCGATGATATGCTCCAATAGTTCATGCAAATTAATAGGTTCCTTTTTGAGCTGAAAATTATCTCTTTCAATTCGAGCTAATTGCAATACTTTCTCAACCTGAGAGTTTAACCGATTATTTTGGTCATTTATAATGGAGGCATATTGCATCAATCGATTATCTGCCTGCACTGTTGGGTGATTAAGGAAAGTGTTTGCCGAAATTTTTATAGTTGAAATAGGCGTTTTAAACTCGTGTGTCATGTTATTAATGAAATCTTTCTGCATTTCAGAAAGACGCTTCTGCCGCAAAATGATGTATAAAGTATAAGCAAAAAAGGCAATGGTCATTAAAAGAATCAAACTAAATAGAATGGTAAAATTCATAGAATTGAGCAAGTAACCCGTCCGATTAGGAAAACGTACTCCGAAGTAATAGAGATACTCATCATACATCGGTAAATCTGCCTTTTCCTTATCCACTTTTTCTGGGTCGTATGAGATGTAGTTTCCATAGACCATTTTATTACTAGAGCAATCATAGATTCCATATTCAAAATCTTCTGCCAAACCAATTGCTTCTAATTGATTCCTAAGGTAAAATTCTAAGGTGTTGGCATTGATGATATCATTGATGTTGACGACGTAATAGTTGGTAGAAATTTGACTAATCAATCCTTGAGATGGTAATTGACTTCCTATCTTTTCAAGGTCTTTTGCCACATTTAGTAAAGCTATTTGGACTTTATCATTAAACTCTTGCTCTTGCAAATTCCAAGTGCGGAGTACCCAGTAACTCTGGACAGCCAATACACCCAAAATTGCCAATGCTCCCAAAACTATTACTCGCCTTATCGTGGAATCTTTCATAGGTTCAAAGTTAAAAATCATTTTTCAATAGTCATTCATAATCAAACTTAGTATTACTTAAAGAATTTGCTAATAATCAAAACGCAACAAAACATATTAGAAAAAATTGGCATAATATTTTCTTCAAACATATTATTAAAAATATTATACATGAACAAAGTAAGCCTCCCACCAGTCCTTTTTTTTCTATTTGTTATTTTTTTATCCACTTCGATATCTGCTCAAGATTATGTCGCCAGCAATCAAATGATGCCTACTGAGATTTCAACGGCTTATCGATTGCAAAAACGATTGTCAGCAGTATATGATGGATATGTAATTGAAGTAGGAACCTCTGAATACCCTATGAAAAGAGCCAATCCCTTATTTAAAAAATTTGGGAAAATCTATTATCATAAATTGAGAGAAGGAGGATATTCTTACGTCATCAAAGCAGAATTTTCTGATTTGAAATCCGTAAGGAGGTTTAATAATACCGTCATCAAACCCAAAGTAAATGGAGCTCGTATTTACGAGTACAACATGGGGAAACGAAAACTTAGAGAGTAGTTTTCTACCCAAAAGAGTTAATTCAAAGGGAAGTTACGGCAACGTAACTTCCTCTTTTTTTATACCTTCAATTGCTGATTCTTTCTGAAATGTCATTTTATTTTTCCTTTGTCCCAACCCCCAGAGACCGATTCCTGAAACAACTCCAAATAAAGAAATAACAAACCACATTGTATCCCAACCGTAGAACTCTACGAGATTCGTTCCTAAAGGAGGGGCGATTACAAACGCTACCGAATAAGCCATTCCATAAAGCGCCATGTATCTTCCTCTGTTTTCCGGCTTGGGCCGATTGACAGCGTAGGCATTCGAAAATGGCATTTGAAATATCTCTCCAATTGATACTAAAACTGTCGAAATCACCGCGACTCCCCACCATACACTAAATCCCAAAACAAAGTAAGAGAGCCCTATTAGTACTGCTCCAAAAGCAGCCAACTGTAAATTGATATTTTTCTTTTCTAAAAGGAAAACAGTTGGCATTTCGACGATGGAAATTAATAACCCATTTAATCCCATCAGCAATCCAATTTGCGTTTTAGTTAAGCCGATTTGACCTTCAAAGAATAAAGGAATCGTTGTGAATAATTGAAAAAACGCAATCGCCGATATCAATAACATCACTATGAAGAATAGATATTCCCAATCATTGTAAACAGATGAACTCGTTGAGGTGGTTTCTAATTCAGGATCTTCTGCTGCTTCCTCTGCCATCTTTTTAGGTACGGCAAACCAAAAGAAAATTGCTGCTGAAATACAAGTCAACCCATCTCCCCAAAACAAATAAGAATAGCCCAAGTGATCCGCCATAATTCCTGCGATGAATGGCCCAAACGCCCAACCCATATTGATTGCCAAACGAATCAATGAGACAGAACGTGTTCTATTCTCGGGTTTACTCAATACAGCAACTGCCGTGAGGCTGGCAGGTCGAAATAAATCCGCAACTAAAGTGGCCAAAAAAATTAGACCAACCCACTCCCAAAAAGTTGTTATAAATTGTAAACTGATGAAAAGAAAACCACTCAGAAAAAGAGACCAAAACATGATTTTGTAGTAGCCGATTTTATCTGTCAACAATCCGCCAATGAAGGTGCCCACTACTGAACCTAAACCAAAAGCAGCCATGACCCAACCAACATCGCTCAATGTAAACGCTAACTCGGAAGTCAAATAAATACTCAGAAAAGGGATCACCATCGTTCCCATTCGATTGATGAAGTTGACCAGTGCCAACAACCAAACTTCTCTTGAAAGACCACTAAAAGAATCAACGTAGAGTTTTATTAGCATCGGGTTTTATTTTAAAATTCTATATGAAGCAGAACGAACACCTTTATATTCAAAAAGGTGCCGCGAAAGGTCAACTTTAAATTTTGCGCCCTTTCCAAATTGTATTTTTTGAAAAGAAACTCCCAATTCCTACGCGAACAATATAGAAGAGATGCCAAAATTGAGCAGATAAAAAATGTCGCATCAAATCAGGTCTATCGAAGAAGTTAGACATCTTTTTCAGGTAGAAATAATCCACAATTGCTTTGAAGCACAACGCATAAACAAATAACCGCAAGGCAAATACGCCCAAAAACGGAATCAATAAAAGTGAGATAAAAATGCCTAAAGAGAAAGCACCAACCCAAGTTTGAACAAAAACCGTTGTTCGATTTTTATAGTGAGATGTCTTCGCCGCCCACCGCAATCTTTGATTGACAAATGAATTTAAAGTCGATTGAGCGTGCGTTGAAATCGTCGCTTCTTTGTTTTTTAAAAAGTAAATATCTTCAGGAAAAATTTGTTGAAATTTTTCGAGTAAGAGCATATCATCTCCCGAAGCGATTTGATTGATTCCCTCAAATCCACCAATTGCTAAAAAGGATTCTTTTGAATAGGCGAGGTTGGCTCCGTTACACAACGAAAGTTTTTTGGAATGGATTCCTGCTCCCGTAACGCCCATCATTCCGATATAATCGAGCGATTGAAAACGCTCAAATGTATTTTTTTCATTATGAAAATTGACTGGTGCAGCGATGAACTTGGCTTTCTTTTTTTCAAATAAAGAAACCATCAACGCCAACCAATTGGGAGGAGCAATACAGTCTGCATCCGTTGTGATAATTAGATTTCCTTTTGCATTTTTGATACCCAATTCGATAGCTGCTTTTTTGTAATGCTTTCCTTTCATTTCAGGAAAGTCAGCCAATTTTAGCACCGTAATATTTTTCGATGGAAAATTTTCAATAATAGAAACGGTCCCATCTTCGGAGTGATCGTCAATCACAATAATTTCAAATTGATTGGGTGGAAAGTTTTGTTCCAAAATAGAATTGATGCAACTTGAAATGTCTGCAGCTTCATTTCTGGCAGGTATTAAAATAGTGGCAAAAGTAAATGGCTTCCAATATTCAGGAATAGTCCACTCCTCGATAGCATTCCAATTTTTTATCGTAAGAAAAATAATAACGGCATAGCCAACAGCAAGCGTAATCGCCAAGAAAAGGAGGATTGTTGACATCGAAAATTAGGTTGAAGGTTTTAAAGTTAAATGTTCTAAGTTCTGAGCGCGGTTCAACTTAGAATCCTCAACTTTCAACTTCTTATAAATTATTCAAAAAAATCGTCGTACTTATTGTTTTCAGGTTTTTGCTTCACTTTGGGAGGAAGATCTGCTTTCGGAATTTCAATACGAGTTACAGGTTCACTTTCTACCTCTTCATAATCTACATAATCTTCTTCGCTGGCAAATGGTCCTTTACCTCTTTGTTGCATGCTTTCTGTCATTTTCGTAATTTTTCTACGGAGCATCAATTTGCCAAACAGATAGCCAGCTACTACTGGAAATCCAAAGAATGTTAATAAAACAAAAGCGACTCCCATTATTGGGTTCACTTTGAGTTTGTTCCAAACCCATTCGATATAGCCCGTTACGATTTTATGATCCATTACTAATGTGATCAACATTAGAACTGGTGCAATCCACCATAGTAATTTGAATACAAAAGAAGCAACATAAAACAATGCTGCAAAAAATACAAATACCATCAATAGCGACATGATGGAGCCAAATGGGCCGTTACTCTTCGAATTATAATAAGTTCTGCGTGCCATTATTTATCTTTTTATCCCAATTTTGAGAATGAAGTTCAAAAATACCAATTTCATTGATTAGACGGGTAGAATATTTTTAAACAACTTCTACATTTAAATGTAAACAGTTCTAACCTAAGAGTGTTTTTTACTAAATTAGTAAAGTTGAAATAATAAAGTTTCGAAATTGAAGTGAGTTGTTTTTTCATTAGACGAGGCAAAAACCACAGACAATGCCTTAGCATTGGCGAGGATTTTTAACGCGTGTCCCGATTTTAATCGGGGAAGTATAATGGAAAAAGAACAGCTTCAAATCGAAAGGTTATTTTTTTAGCTTTACTTAGTTGTTCGTCGAATAAAAATCAAAAATCATGGAAAAATGGAATAAACTCAATGAGCAGGAAACTTATGTCATCGTTAATAAAGGTACGGAAAGGCCTTTCACCAACGAGTACAACAAACACAAACTACCAGGAACGTATATCTGTCGTCGTTGTGAAACGCCGCTTTATAAATCTGCAGATAAATTTGATAGTGGCTGTGGTTGGCCCAGTTTCGATGACGAAATTGAAGGTGCTGTAAAAAAAGAAACGGACGCAGATGGTCGCCGAACTGAAATATTATGCAATAACTGTGATGGACACTTAGGACATGTTTTTTATGGAGAAAGATTTACGACTAAGAACACGAGGCATTGTGTGAACTCTATTTCGATGAAGTTTATTCCTGAGGAGTAGGAGTTTTATGTTTTTTATGGCGACGCAGTATCCTCTTCGAGAGACACAGCCACGACGGGAAGAGAAATTTATTTCAGAGGAATAATTTTACTCAGAGAGTTTTTCGATTGTATTAAAGACTTTTTTGAGTCCTTCTTTCTTTTCTATAATTACTGGATTAGCGACCCTTTCCTTACAATCTTTTATTGGGCATCTTTCGCAGGTTGTACCAACCTCAATTGTAGGTATGGTTGAGTCATTCAAAAATTGAATGTTTTTCTCGGCTGCTTCGTCTTTTAATATTCCTAAAGTTACGCTTACAAATTTGTTTTTTCGAGATTCCATTGCCACAGTGATGGTAAGATACTGCTGAGCTGTTTCATTGAAAATAATATTTTGAACACCTATCAAAACTTGTCCATCGTTCTTGTGAACTACATTTTCACTCAACTTTTTCAATAAAGAAAAATCTAACCACCGTCGGCAATAATGTTCTTTTAGTCCATTGGAATGTGGTGGATGTTTTTGATTGATATGCAATTCTCTATTGATGCGGAAGGTGCTCGTCAAAGAATTGTAAATCGATCTTAAAAAGAAAATATTTTCTATACCCAAGAATTTAGGCATCAAATTAGTCATTCGTTGAAACAACATTTCGGGAGAGGCCTCGTATTTATCTAAAATATTTAACAAATTTTTACCGTCCCATTCTGACTTATTAAAGAGTTGTTTTAAATCTTTGATAAACGAGTCTCGATTGATGAGTAAGGCCGCAGAAAAATAACCTGCTTTAAAGTGGTTGAGCACTTCCTCAAAAGAATTGACTGTGAGTAGAGAAGAGGTCATCGCCCTTTCTTTTAGATTTAAGAAATTAAAGCCTATTTCTTTTCCAAATTGGAAGGCCTGCTGGGCATTTGTGAGGTTTCCGTTCAGTAGTAATTTTTTATTTTTTTGAATGAATAACGAACGGATATTTGATAACTCTGGATATTTATTTAACCTATCTTTAATGATGTTATAGTGAAATTCTTCTTCTAAAATGCGTCCTAATATCGTTACAGGTACAGCGGTATCTGTTTTGAGTTGAAATTTAGATATGAATTCATCTACTTGATTTTCGATTTCTTCAAAGTAATTATTATGCATTTCGAGATAAGCTCGGAGGGCTCCGAAGTAAAAATTTTCTTCGGCCAATGCGTAATTTCTTGACAAATCAACAAGTGTAGCCACGAAGGCTCCAACCTTTGATGGCGCGCCTGCGATAACTTCAATTACCTTGGATAAATCAAGACCAAAGATGTCGAGCGGAAGCTCATTCAGAAAATTTGAATGTAGTAATTCTTTAATTGGTGTTAAACTTCCTGGAAGTTCAGGAGAAATTAGGGATTCAGGGGTGATATTAAAGGCTTTGGCAATAATTTTGATTTTATCTTCTTTAGGAAACTTCTTACCCTTCTCAATTTCGTTTAGATAAGAGGTAGAAAGCCCCGTAAGCTTAGAAAAATCAACAAAAGACAACCCCAAATCTGTTCGAAGTTTCCTGATTTTTAACCCAAGAATTATTTTTTCATTTTGCAACTTTCTACTCATAAACACAAAATTAGACTTTCTTAGCGAATTTTCGCTGTATATCAAAATACCGATTGTTCGGTACGCCCTCAAGGTGAAGAAAGTAGTAATTTTATTCTTTCCCCTTCTCTATGTTTTTTTTCCAGCTCCCCTACGAAAAACGCATTTAATACGCTCCTTTGTTTGAGTATAACAATTCAAGCATTATAAAAATGTCAAATAGAAATAATATTCTGTTTAAATATTAGTTTTGCACGTTATAAAAGTCAAAAATATGTTTCGATACCTTAGATTGAAAAAAATAAACATTATCGCCGTAGTAATAATGTTAGGAATAGCAAATACTTCCTTTGCACAAGACGGTACTCAGCCCAATGCGCAGCCTATAAATGAAATTACAAAAGCTACTAATAACGTAGAAGTTGCTCCAATAATAAAGAAAGAAATTTTGAAGGATGGAGATTTTGAAATTGTTGTAAGCAGTTATCAAAACAATGGTGTAAAAACCATCATTGTCACCAGAAATAGAAATGGCTCTTTTTATGACCGTACAGAGTGGGTCGGTAAAGGAGAGGTTCCTGATGAGTTGAATTGGTTGATGGGTAAAGGTGAACCAGGCAATTCTACCCAATTGAAAGAAAAAAGTTATTTTGGAGTCATGGTCAAAGATGCGACCCAAGCAGATGGTGGCTATGGCGTTGTTGTCCAAGAAGTTGTAAAAAATAGCCCTGCTTTCAAAAGCGGTATCCGCAAAGGAGATAGAATCACTTCTGTTGGTGGTAAAAAAGTAACTGATGCCAAAACATTCGCAACTACGCTTACTGAAAACAAAGCAGACACAAAAGTTTCTTGTCGCTATTTTAGAGGAAGAAGTTTATCTATAGAAAAAGTAACTTTAGGAAAAGTTCCACAAGGTACTGGTTTGAATCTCACATCAATTGATGGTGGGGAAATCATCGACAATAGAGCCGTCAGACAATCTCAAAGAAAATCAAAAGTAGCAGCTAAAGGTGGAAGTGGCTCAAAACTAATGCCTACCAAATCCAATATGTCTTTGACCAATTTTAATGGTATCAAAACTGCTGGTGGATGGTTGAATGTTTCTTTTAATGCTCCAGAAGTTCCAATTACAATCATCGTTTTTGATGGAAAAGGAAAAGAAGTTTTTCACCAACACCTACCTTGGTTTAAAGGAAATTATAAACAATTGATCAAAATCAAACCTGGTGTTGAAGGACCATTCAGTGTAGTTGCCGCTCAGGGAGCAAGTGTTTACACTAAAGAAATAAAATAAGCGTCTATTCTGAAATAATTTATTTATCGAAAAAATAAGCACTGATTGCTCTACAACTCATTTCAAAATAAACTCTAATAAACAGATTTAAAATTTCAGATAATGAAGAAAGGAGTAGAAGCTATGCGCTTTTACTCCTTTTTTATTTGTGAAATTGTTTAAGAATTCATGATTTCGCGAAAGCGAGAAAATTTTATGCTGAATAAGGCAAAAACCACAGTCGATGCCTTAGCATCGATGAGGATTTTTGACGCAATTCAGGATGAAATTTGCCGCCTGCAGCCAATCAATGAGTCTTTTAAACAACTTCTGTGTGTAAAATGATTGAGCAACTAAGCCAATACCTTCTCCAAACCAATACCACGAGAGCCTTTCAATAAGATATGAGTATTTTCAAATGCTTTTAGATTGAGCCATGTTTTCAATTGCTCCGTATTTTCAAAATGTGGAAGGTCTATTTTCGTCGCCGCAGCTTCAAATTCTTTTCCAACCAAAACGACTTGTTGAAAAGAAAGACTACTCGCATATTTTGCAATTTCCAAATGCTCACTTTCTTCATAATCTCCCAATTCCAACATAGACCCAATAATCGCTACGCGCAGGTTCGCCTCCATTTTAGAGAAATTATGAAGTGCTTGGCGCATACTCGTTGGGTTTGCATTATAAGCATCGAGCAAATAAGTATTCGAGTCCCTCTCCACAATTTGTGAACGATTATTGGAAGGCACATAATTCTCAATTGCCTTTCTCATTACCCCAATTGGTACTTTAAAATATCGACCTACCGAAACCGCTGTCATGATATTATTAAAGTTGTATTCGCCAAAAAGTTGACTTTGAATATCTTCCATATTGCCATCATAACCTCGGAAAGATATTTTTAAAAATGGTTGTTCAGACAACAAAATCGTCTCATAAGGTTCAACATCTAAATGAGAACGCTCACTTTGCATATAAAATAATTTTGGAGCATTCGGAGCAGATAATTCTTCCAAAAACGGTTCATCTTTATTAACGAAAACCATCCCTTTCGTTCGTTGTAAATATTTGTACAATTCTGATTTTCCTTTTTTCACGCCTTCAATACCTCCAAATCCTTCAAGATGCGCTTTGCCGATATTGGTAATAATCCCATGCGTTGGTTCAGCAATTTTGCAAAGAAAATCTATCTCGCCGACATGATTGGCTCCCATTTCAATTACCGCGACTTCTGTTCCTTCCGGCATTGCCAAAAGTGTGAGTGGCACTCCAATATGATTGTTGAAATTTCCTTTTGTAAAATGAGTTGGATATTGGCCTGACAGTACCGCGCTGAGCAATTCCTTCGTAGTGGTTTTTCCATTAGAACCCGTAATTGCAATCACTGGAATATAAAAGCGTCTGCGATGTTCTCGTGCTAAGTCTTGAAGCGTTTTCAAGGTATCTTCAACGAGAATATATTGGTCGCCTTTTTTAAAATCAGGGTTATCAATCACGACATAAGCCGCACCATTTTCAATTGCCTTTTCAGCAAAAGTATTCCCATCAAATCGCTCTCCGCGAATTGCAAAAAATAAACATCCAGCCGTCACCTTGCGACTGTCGATGATGACGTTCGGGTGCGATTGGTAAATTTTATATAGTTCTTCTAACTCCATTTTACTACTTAGAATGGGACACGGATTGAGACAGATTTAGACAGATACAAACTGATTTTATGTCTTTTTTTCAATTCCATTATTTATAAAATACAAAAGAAAAATCCGTTCTAATCCAAAAGGATCCGTTCAATCCGTGTCCTATTTTGGCAATGATATTTTTCCAAAATTAACTGCGGGCAAATCTGCAATTTTTATTGGACTTCCTGCTAATGTTTGATTGGCTAAAACTGCAAAAAGTACGGCTTCTTTTGCATCAGCTGAGATACCCAACACATCTATCTTTTTGAATTCGAAATTTGGAAGCGATTCTTTGAGCAAATCCATCAGTGTTGTATTGTGCGCTCCTCCACCGCTTACGTAAACAGTTGCTTCGGTGTTCAGGTTTTGGATTTGATTGGCAATGGTTTCAGCGGTGAGGTGAGTGAGGGTGGTTACAATGTCTTGATAACGATTATTTGGAACGTGTCCCCCTTTGGAAGGGGATTCAGGGGGTGGAACTACCTCGGAGCTTAGGTGATTCCACCCCCGCCCTTCGGGCACCCCCTCCGAAGGGGGATACATTCCACGAATCACATTTTCGATATACTCCCAGTTAAACTGCTCCTGCCCCGTCGATTTAGGTGCTTTTTCTTTGAAAAAAGGATGAGCCTCAAGTGCCTCTAATAATCCTGGAATCACTTTTCCACTTGCTGCCACTTCCCCATTTTTATCATAGGGTTGATTAAAATATTTTTGCATAGCAGCATCTATCAATGTATTGCCAGGGCCAGTATCTGTTACTAACATTTTTGACATGACCTCCTCTTTTTCTCCAGCCAATTTGGGTAGAAAAGTGAAATTGGCAATACCTCCGATGTTGAGCAAAATTCGATTTTCCTCATCGGAAGAGAAGAGTAAACAATCGCCATAAACTGCCAAAGGTGCACCCTCGCCACCTGCTGCAATATGCTTTTGACGAAAATCTGAAATCGTTATGATTCCTGTTGTGTTTGCAATATGATCCGCATCTCCAATTTGTAAAGTCGCATTTGAAAAATCTTCTTGATCATGTAGTCTTTTTGGATAATGAAAAACAGTTTGACCATGACTGGCAATGGCATCTACTTCCTCTGGTGTGATGTTCCATTTTTTCAAACTCTTTAAAACTAACTCACCGTGTAGTTGTCCAATCTTTGCATTGAGTAAAGTCAATTGTTTAAAACTGCCTTCTTCTTTTGCAAAAATCTGCTTGATTTGAGTTTTTAAATCTTCTTCGTATTCGTGAGTTTCAAAAGCTAAAACTTTAACTCTCGTACCTTCATCGGCATAGGCCATTAAGCACAATGCGACATCCAATCCGTCGAGGGAAGTACCTGACATTAAACCAATAATTAGACGGGTCTTTTTACTGGCAACGGAGAGTAGTTTTACGATTTGTGAGTTCATTGCTACTTTTTGGAATAAATATGTTAAAAGTTTTGAATGTAAGGGGGGGGAGGATCGTATATTTGCTGTTAATAAACGAATTGAACTAAAATAATAGCTGAATTAGAAAATTAGAGTGGACAAATTTATTCTTTTCGTTTTGTAGAAACTATTTACGGCTTTACTAACAAGTTTGGAAGAAGAGTGCTTTTACAGTTGGTACAAATTGTACCTCATAAATGTGTACTTAACAAAAGGCTGCTGCGATCAACTTGCAGGCAGAAAGCAACAGCCAATTTTTTAAACATAAATTTAAAATCGAAAATTATGAAAAAGTTACATTTTTCAACTTTTATTTTTGTTTATTTTTTCTTAAATCTATATTATCTAAATGCTCAGGATGATATTGATATAGAAGAGTATGCAATTGGCAATTCGCCACACATTGAACTCAAAGCTAACGCTGTTTTATTGCACGAAAATGAAGCAAGTGTGTACCTAAGATGGGGAGAAAATGTCGGCACTACCCCATTTTTACTTAGCTACAAAGAAGAAAATGCAGAGTCATGGACTCAAGTTGAAGTTGATGGCTTTGACAGCAATATATCTGGATTAACTTTAGGAAGTTCTTATATATGGAAGGTTTCAAGTAACGGTGGAACTACAAAATCAGATGAAAAAATATTTAGAACTGAATGTGAAGAATCAATTGAAGTATCTACAAAAATACTAAAAGAAATACAAAAATGGAGTTCTAAAGAAGGGCAATCAGTGAAATTAACTGATTATCTTGACTCAAAAACAGACATTTCAATTTTTGAAAGAACATCATTTTTGCAGAAGTATTTTTTAGATTGTTGCCCAGTACCATTTCTCAATTCCATTCCCCAAAACTTAGATTCTTGGGTAGATAATAATTGGTGTAAGCCACCACCACCAGTTTCTACTACTTGCAATTGTCACGTTATGACTGATGGAGGAAGTATCGCTACACCAAATAGAGGAGTGATTGCTTCAACTGGAATAATCAATCCCGTAGATTCTCAATTCCATATTGATTTAAAACCTGGCGACACATTTATTGATGTAATCCAAAAAGGTGCATCAAAGTATTTTGGCCTAAGAATGGATGAAAGAGATGGCAAATCTGGTTATGAAATTAATAATCTACTCACTCCTGATGATCCCAATGAATCTTCTTTCTCTCCTAATACATCAAGCATACAGTTTTTCCTTGCTTGTTCAAATGGTTTAAGGTTGCCAGAAGATTGTCCTTGTACAAGAACAATTGATTATAGATATGAGTATTCTACTAATCTAAGAGCTTATAATGGGGTGAAATGGAGCTTTTTTAGTACTGGTTCAGAGGCAACTGCCGAAGATATGGCTATGACTGTCATTTATTCATCGAAAGATAATGAAACGGAAGTTTTAAGCGCAGGTCAAGCTATGGTTAGCCGTGGTTGTGGAAATAGCTGGAATCCCGATTTTTGGGTTGAAATTTTAGATATAGCAGAATTAACCGCTGCTTTTCTTGTTCAAGAAAATTTCAATACTGATACCACAACTATGGACTCCACCTCACTAGCAAATTACCTTGAAGTACTCCCCCAATTAGTTGATGAATTACAAAATTTATTAACTACCTCTTTTCGTGATGTACAAGGTGGTGGTTGCGATGAATTTGTCTCAACTGCTCCAGGTGGAAGAATCTTAAATCAGGGAAATGGCATGAAATTATTAAGACCCAATGAAACTATTGTGGTTTCTACATATAGTTATTCGCACTTAGAAGTCAGAGGATGGGGAGGATGGACTCCAAGTGCAGCAGTTGCAAGTGATTATTTCCTCGCTGGAGTCGTTCAAAGTGAAGTTGGTCAAGGTATTCCAGATGAATGTTGCTCAGACAAATTCGGAACTCATACATTAGGTGCATCACGAAGCCAATCAAATGCAGACGTTCCCTTAGCTTCGCCAAATAACACTGGAAGCCTCCTTCAAAAAGTTGGATTTTTTCTTCAACCTTTTGGACCATGGCCCTCACTCTCACAGAATAGTGGCAATGGCCAAATAACGGGTATCGGTGAATTTGGTCGTTATAGAGGTCCTTCATGCATCCCTTATATAGAAGATTACCAACAGTTTGGAAATGGTGAAATAAAAGTAAAAAATTCGATTCATATATCTCCTAATATAGCAAGTGATAAAATTAATATTTACTTTAAAAATCAGAACATCGACCTGGTAGATATCTATTTGTTTGATATGAATGGTAAGGTTTTGAAAAATATTAATAATTACTCTATTAAAACTCAAGGAACCAATTTTGACTTATCAATATCGGATATACCACAAGGTGGATATATTGTTTCTTTTTTGTTTAACAAAAACAAAGAAAGCTTTAAAATAATAAAAATATAATTTCATGAAAAAACAATTGCTATTTATAACAATGCTTCTTTTTTCCCTATCAAATTGTTGCAAAGAAGAGCCTGTATGTGAATGTGTCTCACCTGAAATATGTGTAAACGATCAGTGTGAGCTACCTGAGAATACTTTTAAAGTTGGAAGCGTAGTTTTTACTGGTAACAATTTATATTTAGGGTCGGCGGCAACCAATTGTATTTGTGTTGAAACCTTACTTATAGATATTGATGAGAATGAAGAATTTTCTTTACTCTATACAGTTGACAATGGACAAGGTAGTTCGATTAATGGACTTTCTATCATTAATAAGATATCCGAAAATGAATACAGATTCCTTACTAATAGATTGTGTCCCTCTGTTATGGGAGGGTTACAAGCAGAAGTATCTGCTACGATTTTTCCAGATAGTATCAATTCCACATTTTATTTCTACGTGCCAAATGAAGTACCAAGAACATTCATTGATAGTTGTGCTATAACTTTTTATAAATAGTAAATACGCAGTGCGGATCAAGAGTTGAATTATTTGTCGCTTTTGATCCGCATTTTCATATTAAAATGTATTAAGATTAAACTCAAAATAGAATTAAAAATATCTTCTACGACTACTTTTTCAACCTAAAAAATTCCTCAACCAATTTATGAAAATCCATCAAGGTTTTTGAGTTCTTCCTCGTATTCGTGGGTTTCGAAAGCGAGCACTTTTACTCTTGTACCCTCATCGGCGTAGGCTATTAAGCACAATGCTACATCCAATCCGTCGAGGGAAGTACCTGACATTAAACCAATAATTAGACGGGTCTTTTTACTGGCAACGGAGAGTAGTTTTACGATTTGTGAGTTCATTGCTACTTTTT
>CALLVG010000058.1 GCA_938010715.1 uncultured Saprospiraceae bacterium | reverse complement strand
GAGTATAATTTGGATGAGTTTTGAAGATGTACAAGGCAAAAAACGCAGGCATAGCCTTAGCTATGCCGAGTATTTTTAACGCAGTACAACTTCAAAAATCGTCAAATTAGCCGACAGGATTAAGTTGACTAACTACTTAGGCATTGTCTGCGTTTTTTGCCTCGTCTAATGAAAAAATAACGCACTTCAATTTCGAAACTTTATTATTTCAATTTTACAAACCTATGTTTTGTCCTGTACTTAAGATCTTTTTTATAAAACTCCGTTTTCAAAAAAAGAAACAAGTTCCTACTTAAATTCTCAATAGAAGCACTATTTTCGCATTCCTTTTTTAACAACCTAATAAATTAATAAATGAGATATTTTGCAATAATCATTTTTGCAGCGATGTTGGCTTATAGTTGTAATCCAGCTGGGAATTCAGGTGTCGTAAAATCTCCTGGTGGCCATGAATATACAATTTTCAAAAAAGGTTCTGGTGAACCTGGAGGCCCTGGTGATCTAATTTCTTTCGAATTATACCAATATGTAGATGATAGTTTGATTGTTTCGACCAAAAAAATGGGTCGTCCACAACAATATAAAATTCCACCAGAAGGGCAGAAACTTTCTAAAGAAGAAGATATTATGAAAACCCTTGTGGTTGGTGATAGTATTCGTATTTCGATTGGATTGGATACTATGAAACAACGTCCTCCTGGATTTGAGAATAATAAATTTATTCATTTGGACTTCATGGTTACTGAGCGAATTAGTGAGGCAGAGGCTAAAGAAAGACAAGAAAAAGAACGTGCTGAAGCTGAAAAAAGAAGAGAAGCAGGACAGATACGTGAAAAAGAAGTTGCTGCCAGTATCGCACCAACTATTGCTGGGTACACTAATGGTTCTTTGGCAAATGTTCAAAAACATCCTTCTGGTTTGAAATATGTAATTCATGAACAAGGTAATGGAAAAAAACCAGCGGACGGAGATCGAGTTGATGTGAATTATTATGGTGCTTTGACGGATGGAACAATGTTCGATAATTCATTCGGAAGGGGAGAACCGTTTCAGTTTCAAATAGCAGCGGGCCAAGTAATTCGTGGATGGGATGTTGGTGTCCCATTATTGAATGAAGGTGGCAAAGCAACCTTATTTATTCCTTATGATATGGCTTATGGAGAGACAGGAAGACCTCCGACGATTCCTGCGAAAGCAGAGTTAGTTTTTTATGTTGAATTAAATAAAGTACTGTAAATTGGTCTTTTTGGTTCTATAAAAATAGCCTTGTATCAATTTTGATGCAAGGCTATTTTTTTAACGCGTGTCCCGATTTTACATCGGGGAAAAGTAGCGGAAAAAGAAGTATTTGCTTGCAAACTATATATTTTAGAATAAAGTCTAATAATAACACTAATTTTAAAATTCCTTTTTTGTAGAAAAATAAGAATTTAATGAAAATGAAAAAAATCATCTTACCAATACTCATTTTCTTTTCCCCTTACCTATCAAGCGCTCAATCCATCGCTGAAAAACAATTTCATCTAAATGGTTATGACAAGATCTACTTAGAATTGGGTGGACAAGCCTTTTACTATTCTTTCAATTACGAACGGATAATTGAAACCAATTCTACATGGTATCCAAGTTTGAAAGTAGGTGTATCCTATACTGATGGATTAATTATTCCTATTGGAATCAACATAAACAAAAAGCTAAACCAAAATCAGCTCACGATTGGATTAGGAGGAATGATGGAGCCAATTTTTGCTGGAGTTACAACGACTAGCGTTGGTGGAGTGTCCACCAATACAACGGAATATATAGGAACGGAATTTAGGGGCTTTTTTAAGTTAGGATACCAATATTCTAAAAGAGAAAGTAAATGGTTCTTTGGTGTTTCTTTTCTTCCCATTATTTATCATCATTCAGGGGTTTTGACAGAAGAAACAAATAGATTTGGGTTCTTCCCCTGGGGAGGAATACAGATTGGGAGGTATTTATGGCTTTGACGATATTTGAAAAGTTATGAGATTCAATTATCCTAAAATTAGAAAAATCACCCAATCGGTTACAAGCTTGATCTTGTTTTCAAGTAAGTTGAGTCAGTTACGAGTTATGGAAGGATTAGGTAACTGACTCAACTTAATTTTCTACCAGTCTTTCACACTTTTCCTAAAGTTAACTACCATTTCAGGGGTAGTCAGTTGAACCTCATAAGTTTTACCATCTGGCAGTTTAACTGTTCGGGCTTTGGGCTTCATTTTTTCAACCGTTTCATTAAATATTGGATTATTTGATTGAACATGAAGAATTCCTTTTTTGTAGTTTAGAAAGTAATAATTGTCATTCTTGTTTTGAAGAAATAAGTAGATACGATCATCTTCATTGGAAGGCATTATGAAAGCGACGGTTGCATTAATTTTTCTGTTAAACTCTTTTCCATTTATTGAATTGAGTGTTATCATTTTCTCAGCACCAACAAAGGCTTCTTTCTTTTTGCTCCACTTCATATCCATAGCTGCCAAAACGAAGTTAGAAGGATTTTTCTTCTCTTTTACATAGAAATTGTCCTTCAAATTTAGTTCACTCATAGCGAAATGTTGAATCTTCGCATTGGATGACCATTGATTGGTTGCAGTGCGATAAAGCGGTTTGTTCATGTACTTAACCTCAGTCAAACTATCTTTATAAAACAAGAAATCTTCTTCTATGATTTTCATCAAATTTTTCGGCAGCAAAAGATCCAATTTGGTAACGAATGTTCCTGCTAAATTTTTGTTAGAAAGAGACGAATCGGTTAATTTTTCTGCCTCAAAACCTGTTTTTGCTTCACCTATCAAACTGACTTTCAATCCTCGCACATTCGGACAAATATTAAAATTCCCGAGTGCCGTGAGGCTTCCATTTTGCTCATTAAAGTATAGCAGATTTCCATTAGCAGATTCGTTTTTCATTTTCGCTTCCGATCCGAATATGAAATTTTTGTTTAAAAAATCATATTGAAAAACTCCATTTGCATCAAACAAACATCGGTCAGTTTCTTCTTTGAGTGGCATCAAAATATTTGCATAGTTAGAAGTATTACTTCCATTCAGATATATTCCTGAATATAGCTTTGTACCTTCTGGGTTTTCAGGTTTGTCGCTAGCAATCAACATCTTGTTTTTGTCTCCTTGAAACTTCACGGAAAACCATTCAGAATTAGCCAAGACTTTGGCATCCAATTTTGCAAAACCATTAAAATCAAGATATGGGTTAGTGGCAACCAAATCGATATCACCATAGAAAAAAGTCTTAGGATCGAGATAAAACTTATCTGTCTCTAAAAATCGCTTGGAAGCCATGGTTACTGCTTTTTTCTCGCTGTATTTTCCTTTTCCACGCTTACTACCCGATATATTAGAGAAGTCAATCGTTTGCGTCAAATAGCCAACGGTGTACTCATAAAGTCCTTTACCTTCGTAATTATATTTGCCCGTAATTCTGATGGTAGCATCTGTGAAAGTATGATAGTTATTGGTTTGGTTGGCAGAAATCATCGCTCCTTCCAACTTTTGGATATAACCACCAGTTTCAACAATAATCGTATTTTTGTTGGGAATGATAAATGCATCGGCCACAGATATTTTTTCAACTCCACCAATGGTTAATTTCCCAGATTGAAAATCATAATTAGCTGTTTTTCCCTCAAATGACAATGAATCTTGATCTGGATGGGAAGAAACAAAAAGTCCCATTTTATCTTTTTCAGAAATGAAGGTCAAAGCCTTTTTTCCCAAGTCCCATTCAAACTCATTTAGCGTAGTAACGTAATAATTGGCTGGCATTTTGGTCAAGGAATTTTCCTTGTTTGATTTGAATCTTCCCATTTGAGATTCGAAATCTATATTTCCATTCAGGTCTTTCGTTTCAAATGCTAAAGCATCAGTTTCCATTCCTTGGATTTTCAAATCAGTTTTTTCTGATTTGACTGCAAAAGCGCCAAAGTCAAAAAGATTAGAATCCATTTCCCCTTGACCCCACTGGAAAATTCCTTTTCCTTTCAATCCCGACGAGGTTGAAACTAAAGTTCCTCCAATTTTATGTTGACCTTGATTAAATAATTCAAACGATTTATCTCGTGAGGTCACAACCATACTGTCGTTGTATGGCTTCCAAGTAATAAAAACATTTTCCCCACGTACCTCCGGGATAGACTTAGATTTATCTTCCTTTAAATGAAAAACCTCAGCAGAACCAGTCGCTATTTTTGGTTTCAAAACCAAATCTGAAGAATTCACTTTTGTATCGGCATAATTAATTTCACCATTGCCAAGCAAACCCTTATTGCTTAAATGAATTTCGCCATTGAACTTTCCAGTATTTTTATACATCGAATATCCAGTAGATGGGGTAGTGGAGGTAAAGCCAAGCGACTGATCTTCTTTTTGCAAAAGCAGGGTTTCTTTAAATTCAGGAAAGATTCCAAATGAATTTAGTTTACCATCAAATTGAAAACTTTCGGTCACTAAACTATCCAAAGAATTGAGCTTGAAAGGCGCTAATTCAAAAAAGAAAGAGTCTCTTTTATAACATTTTCCTTGCTTATTTTCATTGTCATAATAAACAAAGGCTGGTCCGTCAGTTTCAAAATATGGATATTCAGTAATTTTGTCTTTTCCTGATTTATTATTGACATCATTGATTTGTAAAACGCCTGAGGTGTTCTCAATCCTTGAACCAATTGCGTAGAATTTTTGATCCTCAAATTCGTAGGTTTCATCAGCTGGAAAAAAGAGATCGAAATATCTAACTGAATCCATTTTAATATTGAAATCTTCATAATTGAAATGATTCTTTTTACTCGTCAAATAGGTGATTCCAGCATAAGTTTTACCATCAAAATCAAGATTTCGATTTTGTTTCATCACCATAGATTTATTGGTTGGCTTTATTGCAACTGGCTGTCTATTTTGAAGTACCAGTTTCTCAACGCCTTCTATTGTTATTTCTTGATTTTTTCGGTCGTAAATAGCATTTGCCTCATTGTTACTTGAGCTAAGATTGATGATGTCAAAATCTATTTTTTCGTTTTGTGATTCTGAATATAATTCGACTTTGGGTGTAATGATAAGTTCCTGATTATCAGTGTTGTACGTAATGAAACCATGTCGCTCCAAATCAAAAAGAAGGTTTTGTATATTTGAAATATCGAATCGTGGGTTGATTCTTTTTGCATACGTAATTGCCTCCAAGTTCTTTCCGTAATCAAGCGTGAGAATGTGTAATAAAATTATCGGATTTACAGAGGAAACATTTTGAATTCGATTGATATAATTTTTATCAAAATAGTGTTCTGATTCAAAACTAACCTGGCGGCTTCCACTACCTGGTGGATTAATAATTACCTTATCCTCCTTTATATCAAAAACCAATTTATTAGTATAGAAATATGTTTTGAAGTAGGAGTCATAAAAAGGAGCTTTTGAAGCAGATTTTTTACCTGAAAAAAGAGTAATAGTTTCTCCTGGAACAAATTTTAAATTAGCACCTGGATGATAAATGGAATCTTTTCCAAAATACAAAGTAGTCTCCGATTGATTTGATGAAATCTTTCCGTTTTTGTTGATTGAGAAAGATTTAGCGGTCATTTTTGATTTAAAATCTGAATCCGGAATTTCATATTCCATAGTGGCTTTTTGCGAACCTGAGTTTGAGCCTTTTAGGGTTAGTCCTTCAATCAAAACGCCACCTCTAAATTTGATTCCTGGAGCCAAATTATCTAAATCCAAATCATCAGCTTTCGATTCAAATTTTGGAAAAGAACTTTCTTTTTTGTTATTATTTAAAAGCAATTTATCTTGAAGTGTACCTTCCACCAATTTATTGTTAAAATATTTGGGATAGCTTAAATAAGCTTTGGTTGCTGTGTAAGAATTTTTAGTGAAATCTATTTCATAATCGATTAAGTTGCAGCTAATTTCAGAAATAGATTCTAAGCGTTGCCAACTTACTTTTCCACCTTTACCTATCCATTTATTTTCTAAAGGATAAAACGTTCCGGCGGCATTAACAATCGATATTTGACTACCTTTCCTTTTAGCAATTAAATTGCCTTTTTCAAATTTGATTACTGGTTTTCCATCCAATAATTCCATTACTTCATTTGATGAATCCGAAATCCAACAAATTCCAGTTTTGGAATAGCGCAACATATCTTTTTTAAAATAATGATGTGAAAACTCTAAAAATTTATTGTAAGGCTTAAATTTTCCTTGGCGAGTATTTTTCAAAATCTCCGAGAGGAGTATATGCCATTGTTGGATTTCCTTAGAATCAACGACATCTAAGGCTGAAAGATAATTCCAATAGTATGGTTTTGGTCTCATCTTCAAGGAAGACATATCATTACAAATGTCCACCATCGTTTTAAATTCGAGTTCACCAATTGAACCAGAATTCGCCTTTAGCTCAATAGCGCTAATTAAGGTATAAGCATCTTTATCAGATTTTGTCTTAAATAAAGTATGTAGTTCTTGGAAAAAGGAATCTTTATCCTTTGAGAAAGAAGTGCCAGAAAACGCATTCAAAAAAGAAGAATAGAAAACAATTAAAATTGATAAAAGTAAAACTCTTTTGTCCATAGTAATCCGATTTTTTTAATACATTGATTAAAAGAATGATACAACTTAGGCGTTTGCCATTTGTTGAAGTGGAGCTTTCCAGTAATAAAGTTTCGTATGAATAGTTCGCGTAAAAAAAATCGGTAAAGAGGATATTGTCTTTGTACTAATAGGATGGGTGAATAGTGGCTAACAAAAATACAAAGGATAAAGACCTTAAAAAAATGTCGGGGAGGTGATATTTTTAAAATACAAATAATTAGGTATGGGCAAAAAGCAGAATTACCGTTTTAGCGGGGACAATTTTTGTAAAAATTTTTTGAAATCGGGAACTTATTTTTTGAGCGTTTCTAACCTTGGTATCTCGATTTCCGAATCCAATTATATAAAAACCCAAAAAGGCCTAAAAACAGTAATGGAACAAGAATATTAATAAGCTGCCATTTTGTTTTTTCCTCTTCAGCTTTGACCGTATTTAGAAGGCGAAGCTTTACTTCTTTGCTTCTTGCCGTGATGACGCCACCATCATCTGCAAGGTATTCAATAGCGTTTAAAATAAATTCTCGGTTAGCGAATTTATACTTTTCGTAAGGATTGAATCCAAGTGGTTGATAAGCATTGCGAGAAGGATCAACTAAATTTTTAATGGCATCTCCATCTGAAACCACGAGCATCTTCGTTGGAGTACTTTTGTAGATTGGTTCTAATCCTAATTGAGCAAGTCCTTCTTTCATTTTCTCCGTTGCTCTACCTTCATACAAGGAAGGGAATTCACCCTCCAATAAGACCCCAACTGGCTGAAATTTTTTATTGAATTTCTCTGGTTTTGCTTCATATCTCAAATGCTTGAAATCTAAACGAACTGGAGAATATTGCAACCGACTAAATTCAGAAGATTCCAAAAGAATAGTTTTTTTAACTCCAGTTTTAGTTTGTACAGTATCTATCGAACTCGGAAAATATAAATTGATTCCTTCCAAACTTTTGACAATTGGGTGTGAAGATCGAGGTACCACAACTGGGTGATAAAAGTAAGGGAACATCTCAATTTGTGGATTATTGCTTTGTTGACCAATCACTTGAGGGATTCGCGTACATTGCATATCCAAAACTAAATTTGGAAGAATTCTAAATCCATACTTGAAAAATTGATCGTCCAGATTGAGTGGTAAATCATAAGGCACATAAAATTCTTTTCCTTGTAAGCTGTCCAAATTCACATTCAATTTATCAATCAACCACATCACTTTTCCTCCTCTCATCACATATTGGTCAATGATAAATTTATCCCTTTCTGAAAAAGCAACAAGTGGTTTTGCAACTACAAGAATTGCTACCTTCTCTGGAGATAAGGAATAAATGCTATCTAAATTAATTCTTCCTGAATCGTAAAACGGTGCAATAACTGTTTCGATATCTTGGGTTTGCATTGGGCCTAACTCTCCGTGACCTTCCGTAAAAGCAACAAGCGGTTGCTTGTAAGTTCGATCTAACTTGTCAATTGCATTTGCAATTTTATATTCCAAAAGACTGATAGAGTTATTCAAAATTCGCTCAGGAGACATACCTGGAATCTCAGGTTCCAAAAGGTTGATTGGAATGGTTTTGTTCTTATAAGAAAGCATTGCAAATGGGTAAATCAACTTTTCGGTTGTGCCTTCTTTGTCTTTCAATCTGAGGTTTACGGGACGAACACCTTGATCGGAAAGGATCTTTCTACGCTCGTTTATTTGCTCAACGTTTCCAATGTTAGGATCTTCAAAAATGTATTCTATATTTCCTGATTCAGAACGAAAGTCATCTAAGATATCTTTTGTAGCATTTTGTAATCTTTTAAAACCAGCTGGAAACTCACCTTCCAATAAGACACGAACCAAGACTGGATCTTCCACATCTGCCAAAAGATTTTTGGTTGCTTTGGTAAGTGTAAATCGCTTGTCTTCTGTTAGATCCAAATGATTGTAAAAGTAACTTCCGATAATGTTTACGAAAATTAAAATACCTATTATCAACCCTGCATTTATTATTGATCTGATCATAAATTTACCACTTTCTTCTTCCGATGGAAGTAACAGTTAATACCAAAAATGCGATAATTAAACTTAAAAAATATAAGACATCGCGAGAGTCAATCACTCCTCGACTTATGGACGTATAATGATAATCGATGCCCAACATTTGAACCACATTGTCCACTTTTCCAACAAAAATTGGAAGTTTACTGAAAAAGTAAAACCCGTAATAAAAGATAAAACAAAAGAACGTAGCAAGGATAAATGCTACAATTTGATTGTTGGTCAAGGAGGAGCAAAAAATTCCGATTGCAACAAATGAACCGCCCAAAAGCAGTAACCCAATATAAGAACCTGCAATGGCTCCTGCATCAAGATTTCCTACAGGAGAACCCAACTGATGAATTGTATAATAATAGAGTAGAGTCGGTAAAATCGCAAATCCGACCAGTAGCCAAGAAGCAAAATACTTCCCTGAAACAATTTGAAAATCGGTCAATGGTTTAGTGGCCAATAGCTCAATTGTTCCTGATTGTTGCTCTTCCGAAAAAGAACGCATCGTAATGGCTGGAATCAAAAACATGAATATCATGGGGCCAATATCAAACAGCTGATCGAGTGTAGCGTAGTTGTAATCCAAAATACTGGTATCTGGAAAAACCCACATCATCAACCCCAAAATCGCGAGGAAAGTCCCAATGGTAATGTACCCAATAAGTGAACTAAAAAACGAATTGATTTCTTTATAAAATATACTTAGCATGTAGCGTTAATAGATTGTAAATCAGTGTGTTATAAACTTCTTTTAGGAACATAAATTGCGTGTCGATCATTGTAAATCAACAAACATTTGAACAATTTTTCTTCAACTTCCCAGTCTTCCAAATCTTTTATAGAATTCAGAAGCGGAAGGTCATCTTGGACATATTTCATCAAATTTTCTTGATTGAAATCAGAAATTTTTCCATCCAACCAAGAAAGTGTTTTTTCGATTTTTTTAGTTCTTTCTTTTTCAACAAAGCCTGTTCTAAATGGCTGACCATTTATCGGATTGTAAGCCTGAATTTTGATTTTGTCGATTACCTTTTCTTCAAAAGAATAGTACCCCAAAACACCTCGAATTTTGAGCCCATAAAACTTCGCCATTTTAGCATCTGAAGTCTGTCCAGAGTTAATATAAGGTATTCCTTTTATACTGATGGCATAGACCTCCTTTATTGGAAGTAATTTTTCATTTTCTTTAAAACGGAGTTCTTTCACCTCGGCGAGAAGGGTAGTGGGATTTGTAAAATAGGTTGATGTAAGGGTTTCCCATTTATGATCAGGCTTATTATTTTTTAAACTTTCAAACGAAAGATAAATTCCATTTTCAAATGAAAAATTTTTGGTCACCAAGACACTATCTTGACACCAAATCGCACAACACTGCAAAACCAAAATGAATAATGTAAGTATCCTCATAATTTAAAAGAGGGGCAAAAACCCGCTGTCAGTTGTAGCAAAAGTAAGATATTAGGTCATCTCCAAAAGCATATCGCTATAAGAATTATCAATTAAGTCTTTTTCTTTTATTTCAAATAGTTTTAAATAGTTGTCGCATTGAGCTTTTAATTTTTTGTAGGCTCCTTCTTTTTGTTCGCCTTCAGCTTCAATTTCAACAAATTTGCCAAGCCCTTTCACTTCATCTATGTGAAATTTTACATTACCAATGTAAAAAATTTCACGTTGTTTATCAACGACCACTTTAGCTCCTAAAGCATTGATTAACAGTTTTTTAAGCTGCGAATTTGGTTCTGTTTTGTACAAAGCAAAATCAGATTGTTTCGGGCCTGAAATGTTGGGTCGAGTATATTGTATTAAATTGTTTTCTATATTTCCTTCTCTCAATTTGAGTCGCCCTTTTTTGACATTAAAATAGGTGTCAATCTGATGATCGATTCCTTTAAAATCTGCGTTCTGAGATTCTAATATTTTTCGAATTTCAGCATGATTATCGCATCTTGCTTTTATTTCAATATTTATTCGAGCCATCTGTTCTCTATTTTTGGGCAAATAAAGTGATTATATTTAAAAGAATCAATTTTCAAACATTCTCAAATTATCCGTAATATTGAGCAGTTTTTCAAAACTTTCAAAACTTATATCTATGTCATTACAAGAAGATTTAAACAATAAAAAAGAGGAATTGCAATCGAGTATTCAAGATAAAAAAAACGAGATATCTGAGACTATTGGTTCGGGTGTCAAGAAAACGAAGCGCTTTACAAAGCGATTGCTTTTGTTTACTTTCTTAGCTGCATTATTGATTGGCGCAGGCTATATGTTTTGGTGCAACATGACTTATAGTGACGGAACAAGGACGGGTACACTGATGAAAATTTCTAAAAAAGGTTACGTTTTTAAAACGATGGAAGGCGAGCTAAATATGGGTGGTTTTAATAATGAAGATAATACTCAAGTATTTGGTAACACTTGGCAATTCTCTACTGCTGACCATAAATTGTATGATGAGTTGGTACAAAAACAAGGAACGAAAATGATGCTATACTATAAAGAAAAAAATAGAGCGTGGCCTTGGCAGGGTGAGACCGATTATTTTGTTTATAAAATTGAGGATAAGTAAATAGCCTACCCGATGATTTTGTGTTTAGGTGCAAAAAATATCTTACACTTGATTTTTCTAAAACATCGGGTTGTGTAGATAAATAGACTTTATTCTAAAATATATTGGGTGCCTATATTGGGTGCCTATATTGGGTGCCTTAGTACAGGACAAAACATAGGTTGACTAAACTTTGCCTTAAATTAAAGGCTGATTTTAAAAGGTTGATATCGGAAGTTACATTAAAATCAAGTTTAGTAAACCTCCGATTATAATTTTGTCCTGTACATAGATTGGATGAAATTTAACAATTTATTTTCCTTTTTTTTCGTGAAAAAATTCAAGTATCCACCGCGGCGGATACTTGAATTTTTTTGCCTCAATTATCGAAAAAAATAAATGTTTATTGCTCTACACCTCATTTCAGAATCAGAGGCTATTAAAAATACGCT
>CALLVG010000057.1 GCA_938010715.1 uncultured Saprospiraceae bacterium | reverse complement strand
TGTGAGACAAATCCAGAACCAATTGGGTAATCAATGAAAATTTCATATTCGGAAACATTCGGGTCACTGTTCCAAACAAAACCAACTTGAGTGGTTGATGCTAAATTTGGATTACAATCAATCACAATAGGTTCGATTTCTGGATCGACTTGTACCATTTGAGTAACTGGACCATCTTCACATACACTATTTATTATACTTAAAGAAATGGTCTGATTGCCTAAATCATTGGTCCAACTTACCGTTCTTGGGTCACGATCATTTCCAGAAATAGAACCTCCATCCAAATCCCAACTAAACACAGCGTCAGGGTGCGCACTTCCTGTAAAGGAGATATTTGCTGCATCTGTTTCACAAATAATTGGATCAACTGTGAAGTCAACCACTGGCGTTTCATACATTTCAATAGAAGTTGTATTTCTATAAATACAGCCTTCAAATTCTAATTGAAATTCTATGGGGTAATCTCCTTGCACAGTTGGTGTAAATATGCCAGATGAAGAAATATGAGTGCCTCCTGACCATGTTCGTACACCTGAGCCATTGCTTGGATCTGGTGAAATTTGAACAGCTAATTGGATACTCGCTCCGTTAGGATCAATACAATCATCTGCAATTGGTTCGAAGGTTATTGTTGGGTTTTCACAATCAACTGCCGAACATTCTAAAGTCGTCGAAACGGGTGGACAATTTGAATTTGAGTTGGACATGACCAATTCAATTTCAAGGGTCGTTCCAGGTGTTAACCCATCAAAAATCACTGCATTTGCTGTGGTGGATGAGGGGGCAAATCCAGCAGTTAAAACATTGACCATATAGTCATCAACTCCTGGCACATCATCCCAATTAAACTCAATCGTTTGGTTATTGGTATTATTTAAATTACATCTCAGATTAGCGGCAGCCGGTTCTAATTCTTCATCAATTTCAATCGTTGTCGTCATCTCATCAGAAATACATCCTTCAGCAGAAGTGATGGTCAATTTGATTTCATCCGAAAATCCACCATCTGTCCAAGTTAAGGTATGTGGACCCTCACTGTTGCCTCCGGGAGCAGCATTTGCTCTTCCAAAATCCCAATCAAAATCGGCGCCTGTAAATATATTAGCAATTTGCAATTCGACTGTGGCCGTTTCTGATTCACATATTTTTCTATCTAAAACCAAAGCATTGGTTGGTACTTCATTGATTTCAATTTCAGTTGTAAAAGTTGTAAAACAACCTGAACCTCGTGGATACTCAATTTCAACCGCAATTGGAATTGAACCAAAACCGACATTGTTTGCTGCGCCTGTTGGCGAAAATTGACCACCTAAAGAAAGGTAGGTATTCCCTCCATTTCCATCACTCCATGCTACACTAATATCATTTTTAATGTCTGCCCCAGTTGGATCCGTTACAGTGAAGTTTGGGTCATCATTCAAATTAAAAACAACTGTATTGGGATATAAACAAATAGGTGCGACATCTGGCATGGTGACGAAGAAATCATCACAATCTTTTGCAGTACACTCAAGGGTTGAGGAAACAGTTCCACATTCTGTATCCCCATTGGCGACCACTTCAATTTCTACCATATCGCCGGGCATCAAATTGGAAACGGTATAAGTTTCCAAACCATCAAAAATACCAGCAGTTCCACTCAACAAATTCACATTATAAAACAATACCGAATTGTCTCTTGGCCAATTGAATGTTATTGAATTTTGATCGGTCGAACATGAAATCATGGGTAGAACCAATTCTTCATCTACCGCAACAGTTACACGGGTTGGCTCAGAAAGACAATTGTCTTCATTAACCACTAAACTGATTGTTTTTGTCCCGCCAGTTGCCCAACTAACTTGATGGGGACCAACCGTATTGGCAGTAGATGGATTTCCACCATCAAAATTCCAATCAAAAGTTGCGTTGGAGGCGTTTCCAGTATAAGTAATTGTCGAGTTATCAGTAATACAAATAGGATCATCCACCGTAAAACCAGAAGTCGGTCGTGGATTTATTTTTACTAAAATGGATTCAGTATCTATACAATTATCTTTTTCATAACTCACTCGAATGGTGACATCTCCTGGATTGATAGAAGGGTCATCTGGGTTGAAGAGGTTACCCGTCACGCCAGAACCACTCCAAGTAAACACACCTGTATTGTCTCCTGCTGTCGCAGAAAGTTGAATTGGTGAATTGTTACCATCATCACAAAAAGGGCCGATTGGATCAATCGTAATCGGAACGGCTACGCAATTGGACGCAGTACAACTGAAGGAGGCCCGACTTGAACCACATTGGCTATTTCCATTGGCAACAACTTCGATGGTAACAACATTGCCTTGGGTTAATCCAGTGACAGTTACTGTTCGGCTGGATAAGTCCACCACACCTGGACCATTGATGGTGTATCCAGTTGCACCTGGCACCTCGTCCCAGATAAAAGTTACCGAGTTTGAAGTCGTTTCTAAACATGTAATAATTGGTAAAGGAAGTGGTGCTTCAATCACCACTGGTTGAGTGGCCATGGTTGAAGTACAACCATTTTCAACAACTGAAAGCGTAACATTATGGTTACCATTTGGCCAACGGATTTCATACGGGCCGATACCTGTTCCACTCACAATGGTACCTGTTCCAAAATTCCAATTAAAGGTTGCCGCAGCTGAGGCAGAACCTGTATAAGTGATAGTCGAAGTCTCTGTTTCGCAAATAGGTGAATCTACCGTAAAGAGTGAATTTGGTGAAGCATTAACCACAATATTGGTCGATTGTGTGTAAACACAACTGCCTTCTCGATATTCTACAGAGATAACATTTGTCCCAACATTTGCATTATCAGAATCGAAAAGCCCCATTGTATTTACGCCCGTACCACTCCAATTAAAAGTTCCACCACCTACACCGCCAGAAGGCGTTGCATTCAATTGAATCATCTGTGGCATGCCTTTACAAATATCTGAAACAGGATCAATTACAATGGAAACTGGTGGACAATTTTGCACTATACAACTACTCGAAGCCATACTTGTCCCACATGCAGAATTTCCGTTGACCGTAACTGTAATCGTAACATTATCACCCGGATTTAAGCCTGGAACTGTTATAGAATTTGCAACTTGATTGATGGGAGCACCACCATTTATTACAACGTCATAACTCGTGGCACCTATAACATCTGGCCAAGAAAAAGTGACACTTGACAAATCAGGCGAGCAATTTATTACTGGAGCAGCCAGTGGTTCATCGACTTGAATGGTTTGTGTGGCTTGAGTAGAAACACAGCCATTTTCCTCTACGGTAAGCGTTATGGTTTTGATACCGGCACTCGCCCATGAAACGGCATGAGGCCCTGGGCCAGTTACCGCTGTGGGTGTTCCTCCATTGAAATTCCAAGTATAATTTGCGGCTGGACTGGCAGAACCATTGTATTGAATATTCGAAGTTCCATTATCACAAATCGGACTTTGAACTGTAAAGTCTGCGGAAGGCGTTGCATTCACAACCACATTAATACACTCTTGTCTTGAATTGCCGCAAACGCCAACTCCTTCTACACAAATCTGTCCACCTGTATTGACAAAACTAATTGGAAGAGATGTACCAACTCCAGCAATCGTATCTCCATTCAAATTTGTCCACAAATAATCATTCGCATCCGTAATTGGATTGATGGAATAAGTATTCATTGTATTAGGACAAACTGATAAATCTGGATTAATAAAAGTCGGAGAATCTAAAACTTGAGGTTCTATTACGACTAATACCGTATCCTCAGCAGAGCAGAAAATAGTTCCATTTTCATTGGATTCAGTGACATTTAAAATATAATTCCCAGGAGAACCTACGGTAACAATATTAGTATCATCACCCGAGACAATTGTTCCTCCATTATATGCTCGCCAATCGTAAACTACATTTGTTCCGGTGGTTGAATTGCTGCCATCGATCTGTATAGTAGCCGCTGGATCGCATGGAATTCTCGGCGGCGACTGAATATCAGCTTGAGGATCAAGGTGACGAATAAAAAGCGTAATTAAACTATCGCACCCGTTGGTTTGATTGTATGGCACATCTGTAAATTCTATATTATAAACAGCCATATCTTTATAATAATCTGGCCCTATCAATACAGAGTCACCTTTACAAATAGTAGTATCAATAATATTAGGATTTTGATCTGTAGGAAGCAGCGTATAAATAACAGTACTATCACATCCTCTTGGTGTATTATAAACAGCATTGTTGGCTCCAATTCTATCAAACCAAAAACCATCAATTAAAACTGGTAATTCGCTCAAACAAACGGTTTGGGGAGGTTTGATAGTCGGTGGAATAATTTGAGAAACAATCGGTAAAACGGCAGGAACTCCAACATGGCATGGATTGACACTTGCCACTCTTACAACTCCGCCACCGCCGCCAGTTATTTCTACGCAAACTTCTAAATCGTCTGGGCCGCCACCGCTCAAGATCCTTGCATTGCTGGGAATCGACCAATCGTAGGTAATTGCCTCTGGCTGCGGATCAATTGAAAAACAAACTCTTGCGCCTGGGCATAATTCGATATCGGGCGTCATCGTTATCATTGCTGGTGGCGGTGGTGGCGCAAGATATGCTGCCCCTGAAACAGATAATACAAAATTACATTCATCGCCATTGTATCCATCTAACATAATTCCATAGGCTTCCCCTGGAACCAAGCCCGTTGCAGAAACAGTCCCGGGTATTGCAGGTGAAGTCCCTGGTGGAGAAAAACAATCAAGAACAGCTTGAGGTCTCAAACTCAAAATCAAAATTTCCATACCTTGATCGTTCGCGCAAAAAGTAGGCAAGACTGTCGCTGATATCGCTCCATTTGCATCCGCAACCACCACCAAAAATTGATTATTGTCTGTTGTCCCGCAAGGATGATTGGGCCCAACAGCCGAAAAGCCTAAACTTCCTCCAGAATATACTGGACTACACATTAAGCAGCCAGGTGGCCTATCACCTGCCATACCAACAGGAGATCCACTCCCACAAATTGGTAAAACTTGGCTGTATAAAAGATATTTACAAAATAACAGTAGAAATAAGGTAGCAGTCTTTTTCATGGATTGAAATTACATTTTTTTTTAAAAATTGGTCATTTTCCCACTAATTTCTCACTACATTAACTTTAAGTAGTTTGCCCTACTTTTCAAGTAGAAATACCTCAGTCATCATGCATCTTGCACTTCCACCTCCAAATTGTTCGATAATTTTCAATGAACTGTGCAATATAGGGTTATAAAATTCAATCTGTTCGATCTGTTTTCCATTCAAGGATCCGTATGCTTGAGAAGACATTACCAAAATGGGATGTCCATTTTTTGTTTCTAAAAGCAACATGTTTCCAGCAAAAGAATTCATTTGTTCAAAGGAGATTTTGATGATTGCTTTTTTGGTATTTTCAAATTTTTCAATGATTGCTTTTCTTTCTTTTTTATTACGAATAGAATCAAGTGCAATGATGACATAATCCTTTCCCATGGCCATCATCACATTGGTGTGATAAATTTGTTGACCGTTTTGATCTACTGATTCAAAAGCGACTTTTTCATATCCCATTTTAGTACAAAAAAGGTCAAATGCTTGCGCATTGGTACGTGGACTTATACATGCATAAGCGATTTTGTTGTATCGATCCAAAACCATACTCCCAGTTCCCTCCAAATATGAGGCTTGATTTTCGAGGTATTCAAAGTGGATGTGTTCGTTGATTTGAAACTTTTCTTGTAAGGTTTTAACTATATCATTTCTTCTTTCTAAACGACGATTTTTGGATAGCAACGGATAAGTTACAATTGTCCCATCTTGATGGAAGGATATCCAATTATTGGGAAAAACACTATCAGTGGTGATAACTTTTGGTTGATCTTTAAAAACAGTAACACCTACCCCTGCCTTTATTAGCTTTTTAACAAAATCATCAAATTCCTTTTGTGCAAGTGCGCTAATTTCCTTCAGCGCTAAATCGGTTTCTTTACGCTGAAAGGCATTACTTTCAGCAGTTTCTGGGTTGTACCCAAAATTTGAGGGTCGAACCATCAATATTTGGCCTGTTAAATGCTTTTTGTTCATATCTATGATAGATTTCTACAAATATAAATGACTAAAAAGTATTCTTCTTTCCTTATTGTACTATTTTGAACGATAAACCAACATTTTATAATTCTCTCTTTTATATTTGTAAAACTATGATTCTAAAACAAAAAGGATGTATTTCATTTTTTCGCGGTCAATACAATTTCTGAGTTTAAACGAACCGTCGATACGTTTGCGAAAAAATAAAATGCAACTAAGAAACGCTCAAAAAATAAGTTCCCGATTTCAAAAAATTAGTGAAGGAAAAGTGATTGATAATGAGGTTTTTCGAGCTAAATTTTTGAATTGAAGAGGGAAGTTATTTTTTGAGTAATACTAAACGAAATCATTCAAATCATTTCCACAAAATATTTTCTATGAAATTTACCCAATTTGTCGTTATCCTTTTCTTTGTTCTATTTCAGGTTTCACTTCTGAATGCTCAGGAGTCAAAAGCTAATAAAAATATTTCTCAAACAACTGAAAATCAATGGATTAAAGACATTGAGCATGATGGTGATTTGAAAAATTACTTCACAAATAACTTTTCTACTTTTGGATTAGCATCCGAAAAGGACATGCAATTTGTAAAATCATTTTCTACCAAAAATGGATGGAGTCATCACAGATTTCAACAACATTACAAAGGATTGGAAGTAGTAAATGGAGTTTACATTTTGCACGAAAAAAATGGCCTTCTAAAAAAAGGAAATGGTAATATTTTCCCAAACATTGACCTTCCCATTAAACCTACCCTTTCAAAAAAAGAAATTGTAAATCGAGCGGAAAGCCATGCCTTGAATCAAGTGCTGAATGAAAATGACGGTCAAATTCCAGAAGGTTTTTCTCAAAATACTTTGCACACCGAAGATGTAGAATTGGTAATAGCTGACAAAAACTTTCCAAATAAGTCTGGAATTTATAGACTTGCCTATCGGCTCGTAGTTGGATATGATGCCTTACCACCACAGCATGATGAATATTTGATTGATGCTCAAAATGGAAACATCATTTCTATCATTCCGCAAGTTTGCGAAATAAATGTTGATGGCGTTGCCAATACAAAATATTACGGTGAACAAACCATTACGGTCGATTCTATTTCTGAAAATGAATACCTTTTGGAAGACTATACGCGAGCAGAGGAAGGCATCATCACCAATGATAATAGAAATGGAAATCAGCCTTTTAAGGATGAAGACAACTATTGGAATAATGTAAATGAATGGCAAGATGAAATCGCAGGTGATGCGCACTATTGTGCGATTTCTTATTACGATTATATGAAGGAGAAATTCAATTTCAACAGTATGGATAATGAAGGAATCGCTATGATTTCCAACATTCATGTTTCCTCAACGCGCTCGTATGTAAATGCCTATTGGAATGGTCGAAACACAAATTATGGAGATGGAGATTGTTTGGAGTATGGGCCATTGACTACCTTAGATGTAGTTGCCCATGAGTTTACGCATGGAATGACTGAATTCTCTTCAGGTTTGATTTACAGGGGTGAATCTGGCGGATTAAATGAGGCAATGAGCGACATCTTTGGGAAGGCAGTCGAATACCAATATGATCAAGACAACTTCACTTGGGAGATTGGTCGAAAATTCATCAAATCCCCTGACGCTGAGCCCTTTAGAGATATGTCAAATCCGAATGAGTATGGAGATCCTAATCATTACAAAGGAAAAAATTGGAGTTTTTCAGGAGCAGTTCATACCAATAGTGGCGTGCTAAATTATTGGTTCTATTTACTTGTGGAAGGAAAGTTAGCCACCAACGAAAAAGGAGTTGATTACGATGTAAAAGCAATAGGCTGGAACAAAGCAATGGACATTGTTTTTGCTATCCAAACGGGTTATTTGGTACCTGATTCAGATTATTTTCATGCTTTTGAAAGTTCACTTCAAGCTACCGAAGATCTTTTTGGAAAAAATTCGGACGAGTATAGTTCAGTGGTTGAAGCATGGAAAGCAGTTGGTCTTTGGAAACCAGAACCTTATACTTTGGAAAGAGATTTTTCAATCGAACTTATAAATGTTGACTCACTTTATTGCGGCGTTGATAGTGCAGAATTTGAACTTTCTGTCAAAATAAATAATCACACAAATACAATTTTCCCTGCTGGAACAGCTATAGAATTAGGACACCTATTTTTCATCTATCGAGGTTTTAGCAGAACTGATGCAGTGCTTGAAACTTTTTACTTAGATACAGATTTAGGAAAAGATGAAAGTAAAATTTTCACTTTTTCAGAACCAGTGAATTTTGAAGGTGCAGGAACTTATGATGATCAGGTTGTTGCGTTTATTGGCAGTGGAACTAATGATTTATTTCCATTCAATGATACCACAACTCAAAAAGTAGTGGTCACTCCTTCTGTTGGTCAGGATCTGTCGATTTCAGCATTCAACTCTGCTGTTAGATGTACCAATACTGGCGTGAGATTCAATATGAGTTTGACCAATGATGGCTGCGAAACCATCCCTCAAGGTACGCCCTATGAGATCACTCTGGATGTGAACGGAGTGGCTCAAACTAACTCCTATGAGTTGGATAGAGATTTAGAAGCAGACCAAAGCACGAGCCAAAGTATCACTATTGACATCCCTGATTTTATGGGCGAGAAAAATATAGAATACTTTGCAAGTGTCAGTTTTGCCAATGATTCTAATCCCGAAAACGACAATTCAAGCCTTCGAACTTTACGCTTATTTGACAATATTGAATTAGGATATTTTCAAGATTTCACAGATTTCGATCCTCAAACAGATCCAATAATTAATGTTGGTAGTTCTTCTGGATGTCTCTATGATATGGTAGAATATCAAGAAAGCACAATGCTCGGTTACTCAGGTGACGAAGCACCAAGAACAATGGAAGAAGGTTGTGATCAAATTTTCAAAGTAGTGAATGATAATCGAAGATTTCAAGGAACTACCTCTTTTTGTATAAATGCCTCTGGAGTTGAAAATGCTACGCTTTCTTTTGATTTAACCCAATTTATAAAGGAAAACAACTTTATCATCGCTCCTGAGCATACTTCAATTTTGAAAGTCACTGGGCCAGGTGTTGATGAGCAATATCTTTTTGGACAAGATGAAGGAGAAACTGTGAAACATTATCTTTCATTACCTGTCGATTTTTTCGATAAAATCACCTTTACAACTTTTACGATTACTGGAGATGAAGATGCGATTGCCAACAGCAATTTTGATGTAGGTGACTATATTTTGATTGACAATATCAACTTTACAGATGGAACTGTGAATACAGATGAGCAAACCGTTGCTTCAGATTTCAATGTGTTTCCTAACCCAACCTCTGATGTGATTTATTTTGAAAACAACAGTCCATTTTCAAGTCAATATAATATCGAAATTTACAATACGCTTGGCGCGCAAGTTTACACTCAAAATGGATTGAGCGGTAGAGCAGCTGTCCAAACAGAAAACTTCGCAACTGGACTTTATTTTTATAAAATCGTAAAAAATCAGGAATTAATAAAAGCTGGAAGATTGGTAGTGGAGAAGGAATAATAAGATATGGGTTGCGAGATGCGAGTTTAGCCGCTCGCAACTCGCGACTCGTTTTACAAATCAAATTCTTTTGGCATTACACTTTTGATTTTATATTTTCCTTCGTGGCGACCGACGTACAAATCAAACAATTTCTTTTTTTCTGGTGAAAATTGAGCAACAGGTAAATCTTGATATTTGTCAGCGACTTCTCTTTGCCTCATTGCCTCATACAAACTAACAGCGCAAGCCACTGAGATATTGAGACTTTGCACCAAACCAACTTGAGGAATTAAAAAATTGCCATCGCAAAGTGCTAATGTTTCGGGCGTAACACCATCCTTTTCATTACCAAAAAGCAAAGCGGTTGGCTGCGTCAAATCCAAACTATGAAGACTGACTGAATCAGCAGCCATGTGCGTTGCAAAAACGCGTTTTGCTTTTTTCTTAACAGCTTCAAAACAAGCATCTCTGTCAGTATAATAATGCACATCAACCCATCGACGAGTCCCCGCAGAGGTTCTTTTTCCCAATGAAAGATTTGAAAATTTGAGGCGCTCTTCTGTTTGTAAAATAAATATTTCGTGGATACCAATCGAATCGCAAGTACGCATTACTGCGCCAATATTGTGCTGGTCGTGCACATTTTCAAGAACAACCGTCAGGTCGTGCTGACGATGACTGACCACTTTCCTAAATCGCTCCAATCGCTCTGGTGTCATTCGTCTTAGTTTACTTTTTTGAATTGGTAATTTTTGAATTGCAGCAAATAAACTTGCTTGTTTTCAAATTGCTCTACCGTAGGTTTCACGCCAGACGCATCATCTAATTTTCCATTTATAATTGGTTGAAAATCAAATCGATGCTGTAAATTTGGTGCATTGACTACCTCCGCATATCCTTGAAATTTATCGCCATATTTATTTAATGCTTGTCCCACATACATCATCAAATCGTATCCTAAAAAAGCAGGTTGCTCTGGTATCTCTCCAAAATTGGAGTAGTATTTCTTTTTGAACTCTTTGGCTTGATTACTGTCAAAATCAAAGTTGGAAGAACTGGTAACATGAACATCCAAATTTTCAAAATAATCAAATTCGATGCGCTCAAAATCCATCCATTGTGGCAAACCATATACCCTGACTGGTTGCGCATCTTTTGCAATATTCAACATTCGTAAAAAATTATTTACAAAAGTTTCATTAGAAAAAGAAGGCACCAAAAAAGCAGTGGTTTTGAAGGGATCGAGATATGGCTTGATTGAATCCTCATGCACTTTCGTAAAATCTGCAGGAATCAAAAGTGTTTTCAAGTCGGGTGCTTTCTCATCGTTTTCTAACTTCCGATTTTCCTCATTGAAGTATTTGAAACGTTTGGTTTCTACGGTATTTTTTGTAGCTACCAAAACAATCTGTTCGGGTCGAAATGTTCTGCGTGCATGACGCAACATCGCTTTACAATGCGAACTCAAAGTTGGACTTACTTGTAAATAATTTGGATTATTCGGAGAAATATTTGCCGAAGCAGAATGAGGAGAAATGTAGGTAATATCGTTTTCCTTAGCGAATTTCGCTAAGACTTTTACATTATCTTTTTTGTAAGCTCCGATAATCAAATCAGCTTCTTGTACTTGAGGCTTAGAAGTCAAAGAAAGCACCTTTCCATATTCCCCTTTTGAGTCAAAAACTGAAATATTGAGCTTAACTCCTGAATTCTCCAAATCTTCCATCGCCAATTTAGTACCAGCGTAATACTGCAAACCCCAATTCGAAAATTTACTAATTTTGGAGGAAGAACTAAAATTTTGAGATAAAAAAGGAAGTATTAAGGATACATTGTAGGTTTCTTTTTTCTCTGTATTGAGGTCGGTCAATTCATCCACTAAAACAGTTGTTTCTGTTCCACCAGGAATCAAATCAGTACTACTACCAGTTTCGTTTGTGATTGGAGGGTGTTCAGACTCAGGCACCTCAGTCCAACTGACAGTATCTAACTTTTCTGTTGCAATTTTCACATCTTCATACTTCCCCGTTTCTGGATTGTAAACACGTGTGCCTTCGATTTCATCCAACTTATCTTTATAAACTTTACCTCCAGGCTTTGCTTTAAAAATACCACAAGAAGTAATAGTTACTCCAATTATTATTATCCAAAAAAATGAAAACTTTGTAGTCATTGTGTTGATTTTATTCTTGAATACTTGACAAGGCTGAAGGATTTCTTGATTCTTGATTCGTAAATCTGCAAAAAAGCAATAAGAATTATGAACTCGATTAAACTTAATAAACTAAATAACCAATAAACTAATAAACCAAATCACTCCCACTCTATCGTCGCAGGCGGTTTCGTACTAATATCATAAACCACTCGATTGATACCTTTTACCTGATTGATAATTTCGCTGGAAACAGTCGCCAAAAATTCATGTGGTAAACGACTCCACTCCGCAGTCATTCCATCCACAGAGTTGACACAACGAAGCGCGACTACATTTTCGTAAGTTCGCTCATCTCCCATCACTCCAACAGATTGTACAGGTGTTAAAATTGCTCCTGCTTGCCAAACTTTATCGTATAGATCAAACTTCTTCAAATTATTGGTAAAAATGGCATCAGCCTCTTGAAGCAAAGCAACTTTTTGAGGAGTAACTTTCCCCAAAATACGAATTGCCAATCCTGGCCCTGGAAACGGATGACGTCCAACAATAAAGTCAGGCAATCCAACTTCTTTTCCAACTTTACGAACTTCATCTTTGAAAAGCATACGAAGTGGCTCGACGATTTTCATCTTCATGCGCTTTGGCAATCCACCTACGTTGTGGTGAGATTTTATAGTCACTGATGGGCCATGAACGGAAACCGACTCAATCACATCAGGATAAATCGTTCCTTGCGCCAACCATTTGATGCCTTTCAATTTATTCGCTTCTTCTTGGAAAACTTTGATGAAAGTTCTACCGATTGCTTTTCGTTTTTTCTCTGGGTCGCGGCCTGCTTTATCCAAAACTTTATAAAAAGCAGCTTTAGAATCTACCCCTTTCACATTCAAACCCAAACCTTTATAAGAATCTAAAACATCTTTAAATTCATCTTTTCGGAGCAATCCGTTATCAATAAAAAAACAAACAAGGTTTTTGCCAATCGCTTTGTGCAAAAGCATCGCTGCAAC
>CALLVG010000056.1 GCA_938010715.1 uncultured Saprospiraceae bacterium | reverse complement strand
AAAAAAGAAGCAATAAACTCAAGAGTGGAAACTGTCCCCCTTTGGAGGGGGATGTCCGCCGCGGCGGACGGGGGAGGAATTGATCGAAGAAAGAGTGATACCTTTCTCTGCCCCCTCCGAAGGGGGATAGTCCTTTGCTCGAAAATTTATATATTTTAAAACCACCTTTTAGAACGTAAAAAGATAAATTTTTAAAAAAGTATTGCAATCTATTCATAATAACAAAACGACGAGGTGAACGAGTGAATTGTTTACATCTTAGAATGAACCATTTTCATCACCTCCTTTTCCAATTTGTCCGCTTCTTTGGTCATTTTAGTGGCTTTCGCCAAAACGTCTTTGACATACTTTTTGTCTTTAAAATCGCCACAATTGATTTTGACATTTAAGAAAGCACCATGAACTGCCGCTCTCGCACAAAGTGCCCCAACACCCGCATCCGTCACTGAATTAGGATTACCAACATCCGCCATTGCTTTGATGATTTCAAAACTCTCCAAAGCAACTTCCATCGTTTTTAAAGGCGTTTCAATCGCATATTTTGTAGCATCTTGAATCGCTTGCGAGCGAGTCGATTTTTCCTCTGTCGTTCCTTTCGGTAAACGAAAAGCAGCCATGATAGCATTGAACGAATTGGTATCTTCATCTACTAATTTAACGAGAGCATCTTTGATTTTTTGACCTTTATTAGCCCAATCAGAAAACTCCTCCCAACGGTCATCCCAACCACGTTTGTGCGCAGAAAGATTGGCCACCATGGTCGCTAAACTTACGCCCAATGCACCAAGATAAGCCGCAACCGAACCACCACCCGGAGCAGGACTTTCACTTGCCGTTTCATCAGCAAAATCGGATAAACTCATTTTTATTAAAGGAGAGGACAGGTTGTCTTCCAATAGGTATTCGATGATTTTCTTTCTTGGTTCGAAAGGCGTCAAATCATCTAATCCCATTGATTTGACGGCAATTTTTATCAATTCCGCTTCTGATACACCCGTACTTCTATTTTGCTTTTTCAAAAAATAGCGACCTGCTTCCAACATCACTTTCAATGGAACCAACCCAACGATTTCTGAACCGGTGACGCGCATGCCGCGACGCTCTGCACTTTTTCTACACTCTTCAAAACCGATGTGCAATGGCGTAACTGAGATGTTTGTCAAATTCATAGAAACTTGCGCAACACCATATTCTTCAATAAACCAACCGATTCCTTTTACTGATTTACAACTTCCAGGTGTGCGGAGTGCTTCGCCATTTTCATCGCGCATGATTTTACCAGTGATAGGGTTGCCCTCTCTTTTGACCCGTCCTTGCTCGCGGATGTCAAATGCAACAGAGTTTGCTCGACGAACAGAAGTTGTATTTAAATTCACATTATAGGCAATCAAAAAATCACGTGCGCCGATCACTGTCGCTCCAGATTGTGGGTTGAATTTCGCAGCACCATAATCAGGTTTAAAATCTGCTCTTTTCAACTTTTCTGGCAATGCCTCATATTCACCTGCTCTGATGGTTGCGAGGTTTTGACGCTCAGGTCGAGTCGCCGCTGCTTCATACATGAAAACAGGGAAATCCAACTCGCGTCCAACACGTGCACCCAAGCGATGTGCCCACTCTGCCGTTTCTTCCATCGTGATATTTCCAATCGGAATCAAAGGGCAAACATCAGTAGCACCTTGTCGCGGATGCTCACCTGTATGCTTGCTCATATCAATGAGCTCAGCCGCTTTTTTCATACCCAAAAAGGCTGCATCAATTGCCGCTGCGGGTTCTCCTACAAAAGTAACAACGGTTCTGTTGGTTGCTTTTCCAGGATCAACGTCGAGGAGTTTTACGCCTTCAACTGATTCGATTTCGTCGGTAATTTGTTTGATGATGGACATATCACGTCCTTCACTGAAATTGGGAACACACTCTATTAATTGTTTCATGTTTATCAAGTTTTGAAGTGCCGAAGGTAATACTTCGAATAGAGACTGTTTTGAAATTGATGAGGAATTTTAAGTGAGTGAATTATTTTATCCGTTTATGTCAAATTCAAACCCATTACAACGAACCGATTCTTTATACCTTTGCTGCTCACCTCGCCATTTACTTTTCAAAAATAAATACATGCGTTACCTGACTTTTTTATTGCTTTCGCTCCCAATGTTTTGCTGGAGTCAAACCATCCTTATTGATGGAAAATTTGATGATTGGGATGCGATTACTCCTATTCACGAAGATCCTGCAAATGATGTTACGAATTTTGATTTTACCAAACTTTGGATCGCAAGTGATGAACAATTTATCTACCTCAGTTTTCAATTGGATATAGAATTCAATTTACAAGATGATAATGGTTTGACGCTTTATATGGATACGGATAATGACGTCAGCACAGGTGCAACGAATCAAAATTATAGAGGTGCTGATTTGATTTTCAACTTCGGTGCTAAGGCTGGAAGTTTATATATCGACGGTCGCGTTTTTAATATAACACATGCTGGAATTGGTTTATTCACAGCTCCAACGGTGAGTTCTGATAGGTTTGAAATTGCTTTTCGTCGTGACGATGCTTTTTATGATGAACTCGTTTTTTCTTCTTCTAAAATTCAGTTTTTTCTGGGTGAAAATTTTGGAGATAGAATTCCAGATGCCAATACCATTGAATATGATTTGAATGATCAACCTCTGACAGGTTTGCCATCTTATTCTATTAAAAAAGTAGGCGATTCAGATATCCGAGTGCTTTCCTTCAATCTGCAACGAGATGCTATTTTGGAAACAGGTCGCTTTGGCGCTTTTCAAAGATTGATTCAAGCAGTGGAGCCAGACATCATTGCTTTTCAAGAAGTTTATGATATTTCAACTTCAGGAATGCGCAGTTTGATGGATGATATACTTCCAACTGCTCCGTCTGGTGAGACTTGGGAAATTTCAAAAGTTCAACCTGACATCATCATGGTCAGTAAGTTTAAGTTGAAAGGTCAACAAACCTTGATGGGAGGCGGAAGCGGAAGTGCAGGCAACGGCGTTTTTGTTTACGAAATGCCTGAGTACGGAACTGATTTAGTCTTTATCAACTGCCATCTTCCATGTTGTGACAATAATACCAATCGCCAAGAAGAAGTGGACAACATTATGAAATTTGTCAAAGATTATAAAAATGGAGATACCCAATTTGATACTAAAATCGATGCCCCAATCATCATTGCAGGAGATATGAATTTGGTCGGCTTCAATGAACAATTGAACACCTTTATCACTGGCGATATTCAAAATGAAAATACCTACGGAAGCGATTTTGCACCTGATTGGGATGGCACTGATTTCGATGACGCAATTCCTTATACGACCGATTATCCCTCCGCGTTTACGTGGTATAGTCCAGGTAGTAATTTCAATCCAGGTAGATTAGATTTTATTATTTATGCGGGTGCTTCTTTGGATTTGAAAAATAGTTATTCGCTTTTTACGCCTGGGCTACCTCAAGATACCCTGACTACTTATGGTATGAATGCCAATGATATATCAGGAGCATCGGATCATTTACCAATTGTTGCCGATTTTAAAATTAGAGATGTTTCT
>CALLVG010000055.1 GCA_938010715.1 uncultured Saprospiraceae bacterium | reverse complement strand
AAAAGAGTAGAAATATTTGGCGCATTAACGAGCCAGTACCCATCCATGTCAGGCATCAATCCGAATGACTTGACGGAGTTGAGAACATTGGGTGAAATCGTAGATTACGTTAGCTCAAAAAAGGGATAAGCGTAGCGGTTGAACCTCAGATTGTTGCGCAAATTATTGATGAGGAGAGAGTGGAAAACTATCCCCCTTTGGAGGGGGTGGCCGATAGGTCGGGGGTGGAGCATGCATCGATTTTAACTGGTGAATTCAAAGGCGTCTCTCGCTCAGAAATTAGCCTTTCATATCTCCCGCGACCTGATTTTTATGAATTCAAAATACCAATGACACATTGTATTTTGATTACAAATGATGGTTCAGAACTGACTCAAAAAGTCTTTTCAAAATTAGCAGCAAGAGACCAAAAAGTTGCAGTTTTAAATTTACCAAATGTACCGAATCCGATCAAAGTGAATTCGGTAAATTTGGAAGCAAATACAGATGCAGCAATTGCGGAGGCAGTTGAAAAAATAAGAAAAGCACACGGAGAGATAGGTAGTTTTATCCACCTACATCCACATTTTGAATTTCAGAACGGAAATTTCGTTCAACATTTTGAATCAGAAAGAGCAATTGTAAAAACAGTGTTCTTTTTGGCAAAACACCTTAAACAAACACTCAATACGTTGGGTGAAACACAGCGAGCAGGTTTCGTGACCGTCACCCAAATGGATGGCAAATTTGGCATGAGCAAAAGAGGAAATGTCTCCGTAATTGGAGGCGGAATTAAAGGCTTAGTCAAATGCCTAAATTTGGAATGGTCGCCTGTTTACTGTCGTGCGGTTGATATTCAACCAGAGTTGTCGAAGGAAGTAATCGCAGATCAGGTCATTGCTGAATTTCATGATGCAAATCTGAATTACACAGAGGTCGCATTTTCGGAAGAAGGTAGAAAAACGACTTCCGTCGAAAAAGTACAACTCGTTGAAAATCAAGAAATTAAAACGACTGTTTCTAAAGATTCAGTTTTCTTGGTGAGTGGAGGAGCCAAAGGCGTTACGGCAAAATGTGTGATTGAAATGGCGAAGGCTTTTCAATGTAAATTCATTTTGTTGGGTCGTTCAGACTATACTTATGAAGTTCCCGCTTTCGCGAAAAATGTGGACAATGAAGGTGAGTTGAAACGCCTCATTATGACGGACTTGAAAGACCGAGGTGAAAAACCAAGTCTTCCAGAAGTTAAGCGAATTTTCAAAAACATCACTGCTAAAAAAGAGGTGGAAGACACCATTTCTAAAGTAAGAAATTACGGAGCAGAAGTAGCGTACGTAAGAGGTGATGTAACCAATCCACAAAGCTTTGCCGCTGAATTAAAAACTGTTGTTAGTAAATTTGGAAAAATAACTGGTGTCATTCATGGCGCTGGTCGATTGGCCGATAAATATATCCAAGACAAATCAGAAGCAGATTTTGAAAATGTCCTTTCTGTAAAATTAGATGGACTGCTCTCACTCTTTCAATCGGTAGATATCCATCATTTGGATCACTTGATTTTATTCTCTTCTGTTGCTGGTTTTTATGGAAATGTTGGTCAATCAGATTATGCCATTGCCAATGAAATTTTGAGCAGTGCAGCACATCTTTTCAAAACCAATCATCCGAACACGCATGTCTCGGCTATCAATTGGGGCGCATGGGATAGCGGTATGGTAAGTGGCGAACTCAAAGCGCAATTTGAAGCTTACGGAGTAGAGTTGGTGGATAGTGAAGGTGGAGCCGCTTTATTGGTCAATGAGTTGAATCATGATTATTTCAATCAGCCTCAATGTATTATTGGAGGAACTTTGCCAGCAGGTGTAAGTCATATCGGTTCGCCTCAAGAGCATCGTGTGATTCGTACTTTGAAATTGGATGAAAACCCATTTTTACATCATCATGTAATTCAAGGTAACCCGGTGATGCCAGTGGTCAATGCCATCAGTTGGACTTCTCAAACTTGTCAAAACCTGTATCCAGATTTCAAAATTTTTAGAGTATTTGAAACCAAACTTTTCAAAGGGTTAGTTTTTGATGGTAAGCAAAAAGAGGTCTATTTATCTGAGGTAGAAGAGTTGGAAAAAACGGCAGAGGAAATCACCTTCAACGTAGTCGTTTCAAGTCAAGATGAGAATCGAAAATTACCGACTTTTCATTATAAATCGAAAGTGACTTTGCGTCATAAAAATTCGATTCCACCGAAGCCGAAATTTCAACCAACCAACAGTGGAACATACACGCCAACCGATGGAGCAATGCTTTATCAAGATGGCACTTTGTTTCATGGAAAGTATTTCCAAGGGATTGAAAAATTGCTCGATGCGACTGAAAATCAGTTGATTATGCAATGTAATTCTCCTAAAGTGCCATTGGCAGATCAGGGGCAATTTAATGCAGCTTCGGTCAATCCATTTTACAGCGACATCCATTATCAAGGAATTGTGGTTTGGGTTAAGATGTTCAAAGGTGGTGCAAAAGGACTTCCAGTTTCAACACGTTCAGTGACAGTTTACGAAAATATTCCTTTTGAAAAACAGCTTTTTTCAACCATCGAAGTAGAGGAAGCAGACGATTATAAAATGGTCGCTACCTGTCGAGTTTTTGATGAAGAAGGCAATTTATATATGCAAACGGAAGGAGCAACTTTGACGATTTCCCACGACTTAGAATGGTAACGACGTAACGCGGAGCGGTGCTCCGCGAATGTCGCTCAAAGAATGTCGCTTGGGTAAAATTGGCCAAGCGAAATTCAAAAGGGCAAAATTGAATAAAATTAGTTTTTCACTAAATAAATTTCGCGGAGCACCGCTCCGCGTTACGTATGAGCAAATTCGCAATCATAGGTATTTCAGGATTATTCCCTGGGTCTTCTACATCAGAAGGTTTTTGGGATAATTTGATGGAGGGAAAAGACCTTTTGGACATCGCAAACGAAGAAGATTTTGGAGCGAATCCCGATTTGTTTTTTCACCCTGATAAAGGAACGGTGGACAAGTGCTATTCGACAAGAGGTGGCTACATTCGAGATTTTCAATTTGATCCAAATGGCTTTCAAACGCCTGCCGATAAACTCAAGCATTTAGATAAATTATACCAATGGTCGCTCTATGTAGCTAAAGAAGCATTGAAAGAAAGTGGCTATTTAAAAAACGAAGAAGCACTCAAAAAGTGTGGCGTCATTTTAGGAAATCTTTCTTTTCCAACAGGTCAGTCGCATAAGATGATGTCGGAGATTTACGCTCAAACGACTCAAGATGTTTTAAGAGATTTATTTGATAATGAAAATTTAGAAATACCCGCTGCCAATCACGACTTCACCAATCACAAAGCAATTGATGTTGCCCCTTCCAAAATTGTACATGAAGCACTTGGATTAGGAACAACGCATTACTCATTGGATGCCGCTTGTGCGACTTCTTTGTATGCTATCAAGTTGGCTTGTGATGAATTGATAACTGGCAAATCGGACATGATGTTGGCCGGAGCCGTTTGCGGT
>CALLVG010000054.1 GCA_938010715.1 uncultured Saprospiraceae bacterium | reverse complement strand
AAAAAGAAATCGCTTACCAAAGGAATAAAATCAGTGATTTTGGGACAGTTGTTTTCAAAAGTTCCGTTAGAGAAATGGGAGACTCATTTTGAATTCGAGCCGAAAGAGCTCGTCCCGATGTTTTTGAAGTGTAATGAAAAGCACGTGATAGCAGAGCATTTGATCAATGCCTGTTTTGAACAAAAAAATGAAAAATGGATTGCTCCCCTTCTACATTATTGGTTGCAAGAAAAGAGCAATCTAAATTTCATGTCTTGGCAAATCAAGGAATTAGTTCCGTTAATTTCCGATAAGATTTTCAATTTATTGGCGATGGCGAGTCTTCCAAAGGAACCGCAGCTTTTGGGAGAGTTGGTTCCATTATTTATTTACTTGAAAAACTCGACACAGCACTGGGACGATGACCTTACCGAAAAAATCATCCACCCTTTGAAAGAGCATATCTCAAAACTACAGTCGTTTAATTGGTCAACTTGGCATTACAAGGAACTACTAAAAACAGCAGCTTATCGAGTGAATCCGTCCTTGTTGCAACGCGGTTTGGTAGATGATTGGAATTTAGGAAGTTCTGGTCAAGAAATGTGGCAACCAGAAATAGAGCAGTTTTTGGGAGGCCTCAAATTTCGAAGAAAAATGTATCTCGGCTTCGCCAAGGTCTAATGATTATTGAGGTAAAAAATCGTGGCACGAATTAACAATTAGACATTCGTGCCACGATCAAGTTACGCTATTTTTCTACTGAAAAACGACTTCGCGTTCTTCAACCATTTTGCGGATATTGATAAGTGCATAACGCATTCTACCCAAAGCCGTATTGATGCTTACACGTGTCATTGCCGCGATTTCTTTGAAACTCATATCGGCATAGTGACGAAGAATAACAACCTCACGTTGCTCTGGAGGAAGCATGTCCACCAACTCACGCACTTTGTTGTGCGTTTGGCTGCGCATCATTTGTTGCTCCACGTTCAATTCATCAGATGAGAGGACATCAAAAATGTCGAATGTATCTGTTGCTTGAACTTTAGAGTGACGTTTTCCTCTACGGAAATAATCCACACACAAGTTGTAGGAAATACGCATCGCCCAAGGCCCAAATTTGCCCTCGTGATTGTATTTACCTTCTCGTAAGGTTTTAATAATTTTAATAAATACCTCTTGGAAGATATCTTCTGCCTTGGCAGTATCTTTTACGAAAAGATAGATTGAAGTGAAGATTTTTTCCTTGTAGCGTCCAAGTAATTCCTCGAATGCTCTTTCGTTGCCTTTAAGGTAAAGGCCGATCAATTCCTGATCGTTCAATTGCGTAACTTTCATGACTAAACCCTTTTAGTGGTTATTAAAAAACAGATTTAAGTTTAGTGTAAAAGTTACTTTCTATAGAAAAAATTTAATTAGGAAAAAAATTGAGAAGAAAGGATTAATGAAAGAATTTCAAAATCCAAGCCAAAGAAACTACTTCTTATCAAGTAATACCAGAATTTATATCTTTCTTAACATAAATTTAAGGTACGCTTTATAATAATTGCTTGGCAGCTTCGACAAAGTAAATCTATTTTGATTGTAAAAGCAAGGGGTTGGTAATATTCTTTGTCATTTGGTCGCGATAGAAAGACGGAGAAAACATCAAAAATGTTAGCTTTTCAATAGAAAAACGGAGACGCTTCAAGTAGAAACATCTCCGTTTTTAGAAAACAAGTAATTCGAAAATTACTTCTTATCTCCTTTGTTCTTAAAGTGATAATGCAATTCTTCATCAAAGAATTCATTGGTAGCAATGATAGCCGGATTAGGCAAACGCTCGTAGAATTTTGAGATTTCGATCTGCTCTTTGTTCTCCGTAATCTCCTCAATAGTTTCAGGATTTACTGCGAACTCATCTAATTTATCATGTAATTCTTTCTTAAGATTTACGCTCAAATGCGCAGCTCTTTTGCTAATTACAACCAACGCTTCGTAAATGTTGCCGGTGTCTTTTACAAACTCCTTTACGTTACGGGCATTGATATTAGGATTTACCCCTTGAACTTTTGTTTTGATATCGCTCATCTTCTAAAGATTTGATTTTACTTAATGATTTATCCAACATATTAGCTACTTGAGCGGCGTATTCGGATTTTTTATATTTCTTTTGAAAGTCTTCTGCGTATTTCTTAACGTTTTCGAAGCGTTCCTGTTGTTTGGTGACAACACTATTCTCTGCCAAGTTATAAGTCGCTTTTACCAATAAGTATCGAATGTACTCTCCATTTTTTGTTTCAGGGTATTCTTTCAAAAGATTTTCACCCGAAAGAACAGATGCCTGATATTGTCTTAAATCGAAATACAACTCTGCTTCTATCAACGCTTTTTGTTCCATTTTAATTCGTAATTCATCAATCAATTGATTCGCGTCTGCCACTCGTTTACTTTCTGGAAAAGTATTGATAAACAATTGAAAATCATCTATTGCTTTCTGAGTTGAAGTCTGATCCAACTTTGGATTAGGTGATAAATTATAGCTTGAAAAAGCTGACATAAACTCTGCTTCTTCTCTCATCGGACTATTCGGAAAAGTAGTAGAGAAGTTCTTAAAATAATAGGCTGACAAAAGATATTGTTTATCTTGAAAATAAGTGTCAGCATATTTGAAGTAGATATCTTCCAATTCTTTCTTTCCACGATAAGTAGGAATCACCAACTCAAAAAGACCCTGTGCTTTGATGTATCTTCCTTGCTCATAATAGTCATAAGCTTTTTTATAAATGGAAGTCGCATCTCCACTTGTTCGAATCTTCTCGTATTCCGTTTTGCATGAAGTTGCAGAAAGGATTATCAAAAGGCCAAAAACCAACCAATTTACCAAGGTTTTTATCATAAGGGCGCAAAATTAAACTTATTATTTAAAAAGTAGTGTATTAAAGAGGGTAAATGTGGTGGAAAGGGTTGGTTGAGAAATACTTAGTTTATGAAATAGCCGACTCCGAACTTGAACATACGAGATTTAGTAAATTCTGAGAAATCGTGATTTTCTACACGTCCTCCCTCTAAACTTACTATATATGGTAATCCGTAGCAATAAGAACCAAAAAATTCAAATTGATAAATACGATAAGCTAAACCAAAAGTGAACCCTGCATCATAATTCGAGAAATTTCCCACTTTGTTTACAAAATCGAAATAACTGATTTTTTGCTTGTGAAGCAAATAGTCTAACTGAAATCCGATTTTTGGTCTAAAGTTTTTTACCTCATATCCGAACGAAGGAGAAAAAGATAAATAGTGATATCGGTGAGGATTTTTTAGTGTTTCCCAAAGACCTTTGTCTTCATTTCTTTGAGAAAATTCGATACCAGCGTTAAAGAATAGTTTATTTGACCATTCATAATCAATTCCGTAGCCCACGAAATATCCATATTTCCCATTATCGATATTTAATTGTTTCTCCTCCCCGTTTGAAAGTATTTGACTACCAATTGAATGGTAAAAATTACCTCCACCATAAAATTTTATAGACAAGTTTTGAGAAAAGGAAACATTTAAATGTATGAGCATAAAATATACTAAAGCAAAGTGATTTTTCTTCATAACAGATATTTTAAGGAAAACTGAAAAGACTGACTTTTCTCTGTACTTTGAGATGATTCACCAGATAAGGATGTAATGTTTCCATTCAAATCTGTAAAAGGTTCTAATATTCGTGTCCCTAAATAGAAATTATCGTATAACTTAAAATCAAAACCTAAAACACCTGTAAACTCCAAGGTTGAAAACTCTATTGCAGATATACTTAGGTCTTTTTTATTAATGAGGTAATTTGTTGAAACCCCAAACTCAAATCTTATTTCTTTTGATTTGATTGGTTTCACCATTATAGAAATAGGCAACTGAATAAAATCACCGTAAGTATAATTTTTTTTGTTAAACCCGTCTTGAGCAGAGCCCTTTCTTTCATAATTTAGAGAGCCTACAACATTCAGATTTGAGTTCAACTTCCATTCGACACCGCCTCCAAGATGAAAATTTACTTCATAAAATGGTCGTTCAGGTCTAAAATATGAAACTCTTTCTCCAAATTGTAACTCATGGATGTTGGTTATGCTCGGACCTGCGTACAAAAAAAAACTTAACTCTTTTTGAGAAAAGCAAGCAGTAGAAAAATAAAAAACAAGAAAAAAAACAAAGAAGTATCGCAGCATAGATATAAATTTAGCGGAATTGTGACGAAAAGTGGTCACAATTCCGCTTTTAGTTTTGTTATTAAAATCAAATTACGGACATATTGCGTCGACAAAAAAGCAATTATCAATAATTAAACCTTCTTTTTTCCAATCAGAAGGTAAAGGACCTAAATCACATGCAGAACCGTTATCAACTCCTCCAAACGGACAATTTCCAGGCACTCCATTTACATAATGATAGTACATTATTCCATTCCATATAAATGCGCCTGGCACACATGTTCCAGAAGAACACGCCTCATTATCTGAATCCCACTCCCAACCTTCGGGACATTCGCACAGACGAGAATCTTTTTGCTCACACGTCATTGTAAATGTCTGCTCAGGTGCTTGATTTAAATCTACATATATTTTAACAGTATGTTCAACTGCTGAAACACATACAATTTGACAGTTCTCTTGAGAACCAGCTAAGCCAATAGGATCAGAGCGAAAAGGTGAACCAGGAACACTTCCAGCGACTATGTGCGTCCAAGCATTATTACTAACTATATAAGAAACATTTTCCTTTTCAGTCTTTTTAGTTGGTACAACCCACCAGTCAATTTTCGTATTGAATCTAAAATGCCTCCTATGTTTGCTCCACCGTCCAAAATCATTTCTTTTTCGCAGTTCAGCAGACATTTGAAAATCTAAAACAGGAAGCCAAATAAACCTACTTAAAGGCTCGCTAGCATCAGTCCAAGTATACTCACTTGTTAATCTTCTTCTATTGTCTGGACCATAAAAGAAATTCTCTTTATTTGTGTTTGGACAACATTCAGCTGTTCCACAATAAGGACTTCTAATAATGACAAAGGATGTATCTATATTGTTGAAAATCGAGTCTTGCAAGCTATTTGTTTCTGTTAAAATTTCATGCAGCTTTGGAAAACCTCCATTAAAAACAACAAGCCTGTTATTA
>CALLVG010000053.1 GCA_938010715.1 uncultured Saprospiraceae bacterium | reverse complement strand
TGGGACACAGATAAAGAACAACGTTTTGAGATACTTCAAAAAACGGCTCAACAATGGTTGTCAATTTTAGATAATAGTGCCGCTGTCAAAAAATTATCAAAAAAACTAAATAAACCACCCTCATTGAAATAATCCAATGTCGGCAGATCTACCGACATTAAAATTGAATAGGCTGATTTCGCGAAATAAAGAACGTCGCCAAAGCAATCGAAATTCAAAGAACCTCTTAGCTGTATAAGTCAAGTCTTCCTTTTATTAAAATAAATAACAACAACACCTTTTGATATTGTTGTTATTTATTATTTTAAGTTATTTATTATTTAGGAGCACTTAACTTATTGATTATCAGCCTCTTATGAGACTTTAAGCAATAAATATGGGACAAAGAGTAAGATATATGGGACAAAAGGCAATAAATATAGGGTGATAAGCAATGAATATAGGACGAAAAGCAATGAATATGGTAAAAGGTAATAAATATGGGGCGAAAATGCCCCATGTTTATTACCTTTGTCTTGTTGGAGTACCTAAAATGCTCATTTTTAGTGATGAATGCGTGTTTTATTACTCGTATTCCCATATTCATTACCTTTTAAATGAGGTACAGATGGTAGTCTCCCATATTTATTATCTTTTAGAACCATACTATGTTACGAAAGAAGAAATTAACTCCAAAAGAACAACGGAAAAAGAACATCAGGCTAATTGTAAAAGCTAATCAATTGGTTGAAGCTAAATACATGTTCGATATATGGGAAATGAGATTCTTCCTTTCTTTGGTAGCAGATATTTCTCCTTCCGACGCAGATGAAAAAGTTTATAGAATTTGGTACCGAGACATTAAGAAAAACTTTGAATTAAGAACGAATCAATCTTATAGTTTGCTCCGAGATGCTGCAAATCGGCTTTTTGATAAAAGTTTGGTTATCGGATATATTCATGAGGGAGTAGAGCGGGAAAAAAAACATCGCCTAATTATTGGTGTGGATTACATTGCAGATACTGAGAACAATAAAAAGAGAGACCTATCCAGTCAAGAATATATTGATGTTCGAATCGATCCAGAGATCAGACCTTACCTACTTGATTTTAGAAAACGTTTTGATCCTACCAAAGACAGATATACCAGTTATGAATTGAGTAACGTAATTCATCTTCAGACATATGGCGTTCGGATCTACGAATTGCTAAAGCAGTACGAAAGAGTAGGGCATAGAACGATAGAAGTTTCTAAACTCAAAGAGTACTTCAATATTATAGATGAATATCCAAGGTTTTCTAATTTCTTTCACATGGTAATCAAAAGGTCAATTAATGACATCAATGAAAAAACAGACATTGATGTTCCGATTGAAGAGATTCAAAAAATCAAAAAAGGAAGGAAGGTCTATGCTTTGAAATTTCCGATCTACAGTAAAAAGAATAAGGAAAACAGCTCACTTCGCGAGGAAAACGCTCGCCAGGTAGATATAAATGACGAAGAAGAGTCCATTATTTTAGAGCCTGAGACAACTACTGCTGATTTATTGTTTAATGAGTTTGAAGCTGTTATCATAAAATCTTTTGGAGTGACGCCTTCGACTTTTATCAAGTTGCTGAGTACGGGCAAATATTCTAAAGAAGATATCGAGCAAGCCATATCAATAACCCGAAGAGCTAAATTCAATCAAGATATTACCAAAAGTGTAGCAGGGTTCTTTCTTAAAGCCCTTAAAGATGGATACACTGATGAAAAAGAAGAAGCCAAGAAAAAAAAGGCAGCGGCAAAAGAGCTAAATGCTAAAATTGAAACAGAAAAAAATCAAGCCATTAATGATCGAATTAGAGAAATAGTAACAGAGAATCCAACTGTCACAAATCAAGCTATTCAAAAGATTAAAGAGAATGTTCTCTTGTCTAATACATTAAAGGAAATTGAAAACACTTTGGGTAGAGCTTTAGACATTGATGATTATAGGCAGAATAAACAACTTAGAAATTTAGTGAAACGAAATATTATAGAATCAGAGAAAGATAAATTCACTGATATTTTTGAAAAGTATAAGAGGTAGTAAGCAGGTTTTAAAATTTTAAAGTCCTTTTGAACCAACACTGATCGGCTAATCAATCAAAGTTGACTTCTTCTTAACCAAAATCAATTAATCAACTCAGATTTCGCATCTTCGAGATGGCTCTGGTTGAATCATCTTTAAGATTTCTATGGATTGTGAAAATTTGAGAAAGGTGTAGCTTTAATCAATATTTGTGAGTCTCAGGAGGGGGCCCAATTACTCAAAGGAAATTCTGATAAGGGATCTGTTTCTCTGGCACATCTAAGAAGGGTAGGGCGGGAGCTCACTTAACATAAAAGGCATTATCACATCACGGGGACCACGCACGGTGTATTATCCAAATTTGGGGGTACAAATCATAGACCCTCGACGGTAGTTTGTACTCCCCCTAATTCAAACTACTTATATCCAACATTAATTTTAGGTAAATATTTCAGGTGAACTGTTAAGATTTTAAACAATATTTTGAGATTTGAGAATTCGTTGTTACTTTCGTTTTAAGAACCTAAAAGTGTTGAAAGAAAACAGCAAGTAAAGAAAAGCAAGTAAAGAAAACAGCCTCTAAATTATTTATATCTGTTATTTCAAGTTTTGAATTATATATATCCCTAATAAGGGCTTATTAATATTATTCCTTAACCGAGTTTACTTTAAGTGAGCTGCAAACTATTTTTTATGAAAACATTTTCTGTTTTTAGGCTATTGTTTTTTATAAGTCTAATTTTCTTTTCTATTCAAGTTAGGGGCCAATGTCCTGCTGAATGTGACTTACCCAATGAAGATTTTAATTTTGAGTTTTGTTTTGGCGTAGGTGAAAGGACTATTAATGCTTTTGCAGATGGATGTGAAATCCAGTTATGTACGAATCAGCCTATTCCATCTAATGCTAATTGGATTATTTTTTTTCCAAACGGAACGACCCCCGTAAATGTTACTGGTATCCAATGTCCCATCGTTCCAGTAAATGGAAATGGGAACTATTTAATTATTTTAAATATTCCAAATGTTGGAGCGTGTCAAGGGGAACTAGTTGTAGATGGTTGCGATGATTGTACCGAAGAATCTTATTTTGAGGTTACTCAGTGTGGATGTGAAGTCTGTATAATACCTCCTCCTCCTATTCCAGGAGCAATTTATTGTTGGAACTTTGGTGATGGAACTCCCGAATTTATTGGACATAATCCTCCTTGCCATAATTATAATCGAACAGGTCCTTTTGTGATAACACTTGTTGTAAAAGCACCTGATGATGAGACATTTGTTTGTGCAAAACCGGTGCAACTACTATGTGATGCAGTATG
>CALLVG010000052.1 GCA_938010715.1 uncultured Saprospiraceae bacterium | reverse complement strand
AAAAAAATGGTAAGGAAAACCAGTCTCCGACGCGAGAAATGGAATAGGGTGGGTTTCGTTTACTTTGAATCTCGCTGTGTTCATATATAATCTCTCTTGAAAACCGAACTATTCCCACCATACCATCGTTTACGAAAACATTGTATCTTCGCGCTCATTTCAAAGGAGATGCGTAAGAAACGTAAAACCTTCAACTTAGAACTTTCAATAAAATAAAGAATGCCCTCGACGTTACATATACAGAACAGTCTATCCAGACAAAAAGAAGAATTCAAACCCATTCAAGAAGGCCGTGTAGGAATGTATGTTTGTGGACCTACGGTTTATAGCGATGTACATTTAGGCAATATTAGAACCTTTATGAGTTTCGATATTATGTATCGATACTTGTTGCATTTGGGTTACAAAGTGCGATATGTCAGAAACATAACGGATGTAGGACACCTCTTGGATGATGGCGAAGATCGCATCATGAAAGCAACTCGATTGGAGCAATTGGAGCCAATGGAAGTGGTCCAAAAATACACCAACGGTTTCCACGACATGATGCGCGTTTTCAATAATAAAAGACCGAGCATTGAGCCGCGTGCGACGCAACACATCGTTGAGCAAATTACGATGGTTCAACAAATAATTGACAATGGTTATGGGTACGAAAAGAACGGTTCCGTATATTTCGATACTTTAAAATTTGCAAAAGACACGGGCGTTTACGGAAAACTTTCAGGTCGTATTTTGGATGATTTGATTTCGGAATCGAGAGATAATTTGAAAAACCAAAGTGAGAAAAATCATCCTTCTGATTTTGCAATTTGGATGAAAGCTTCTCCTGAACATCTGCAACATTGGCCATCACCTTGGTCAGAAGGATTCCCTGGTTGGCACTTGGAGTGTTCGGCGATGAGTACGAAATATTTGGGTAAAACCTTTGATATTCATGGTGGTGGAAATGATTTGAAATTCCCTCACCACGAAAATGAAGTGGCACAAAATCACGGTGCTTGTGGTTGCGATCCAGCCAACTATTGGCTTCACACCAATATGTTGTTAATGAATGGAGCAAAAATGTCTAAAAGTGTTGGTAACGTCATTTCGCCAGAAGAACTTTTCTCAGGTGAGAGTCACTTGATTTCTAAAGGATATAGCCCGATGGTGGTGCGTTTCTTTATGTTACAAGCTCATTACTCAAGTCCTTTGGATTTGACTGATGAAGGTTTGCAAGCAGGGGAAAAGGGGTATAAACGATTGATGGAAGCAGAGAAAGTATTGCAAAAGGTAGCGCACCCAGGAAATGGTGCAGCCAATGATTTGGATAAAGAAATTCATGCTTTGATGGAAGGAGCGATAGATGACATGAACGATGATTTCAATACACCACGTGCATTGGGTAAGTTGTTTGAATTATCCTCCAAAATCAACGGTTTGAAAGATGGTCACCTCAACTGGACAGACCTCACAGCTGATACTTGGAAGACGTTACAAACAACTTTCCACGCATTTATCTATGATATTTTAGGCCTTAAAGACGAAATGGCGACTGAAGGTGGTGGTGGAGAATTGGTAGATGGTTTGATGGAGTTATTGATTGAAATTCGTCAAAATTCTCGAACTAATAAAGACTGGACAACGTCCGATTTGATCCGTGATAAAATGAAAGAACTCAACGTAGTCTTGAAAGATGGAAAGGATGGAACGGGTTGGTCAGTTGGATAAAAGTAACACAGGTATCTTGCCTGTGAATCACGTATTAAAAGAAAATTTTAGAAACATCAACAAAGTACTATTCAAAAAATTAGGTCGAAAACCTTTTTGTCAATCACTTTTCCTTCACTAATTTTTTGAAAGTGGGAAGTTATTTTTTGAGCGTTTCTAAAAGCATCAAGCTGTTCAAGTTTGATGCTTTTTTCTTTTTCTAAAATTTTAGAAAATTATACTGGCTCAATTAAATATTTTTGCAGTCACTACAACCTTGAACAGCAAGCTGATCGGGGTAAATATGATAGTACGTCTTTGTAATACTTCCCAAGGATTAAACCTTTTCTAATAACTTTAGTCCAACTAAAAAACAGATTCATTGATCGATGCTTCGACCGACATTATGGATGATAAAATATTGGATTTGCTACAGCAGCAAGGCCAACCATCTGATATGGAAAGAGGTATGCGGATGATGATGGATAAATACCAAGAGCGATTATTTTTAACTATTTTAAAATTGGTTGGAAATACGGAAGATGCAGCAGATGTTCTACAAAACTGTTTTATCAAAGCCTACAGAGCAATTGGTTCTTTTGAAAAAAAAGCCAAATTGTACACTTGGCTTTATCGAATCGCAACCAATGAATCTTTTACTTTTTTAAGAAAGAAGAAAAAGACGCGTGCGATTGGATTGGAAGAAGTCCCAAGTATCGCCGCTCAAATGAGTAGCAGCGAATCAATCGAGCAAGAAAAAATAGAAACACTACTGCAAGAAGCAATTAACGCACTACCCGAAAAACAGCAGATGGTTTTTATGCTTAGATACTATGATGAAATGCCTTATGAGCAGATGGCAAAACAGCTTGACACTTCCATAGGAGGATTGAAAGCATCTTATCATCATGCGGTCAAAAAGGTAGAAACTTATTTAAAAGAAAGTGATATTTTTTAAATCATGGATAACGATATAAACAAAGAATTGGAAGGGCTTTCGCCGAAACTCGCTAAACGGAGAAAATCAGTTGAAGTGCCAGAAGTTCCTAAGAACCTATTCCATAACATGCAGCAAAGCGTGATTCAAGAGTTGAAAACGGAAGTTGAAAATTCACCAATTCCTCAAAAAAATGCTTGGTGGAGATTTATTTTCAAACCAATTCCTGCGTTGGCTTTTGCTACTTTTTTGGCATTAGTTGCGGCTGGTATATTTTTTAATTTTGATAAAGAAACCCAGCAATACGCCATTGACGATATTTCAGAAGAGGAAATTTTAGCTTACATTGATAGTAACATTGAAGATTTCGAATCGGCTTCTTTATTAGAAATTACAGGGAATGAAGATGACCTTTTCATCGACTCAAATTACGACGATGATGAATTGAACGAATACCTCGACAACAATCTTGAAAACCTTGATGATGATGTTTTTGAACAATTATTTTAAGAAAGTAATCCATTAAATTCAAATTACGAATTATGAAAAATATATTTTTAATCACTTTGATACTTGGTTCTTTTGCTACCATTACATTCGCTCAAAACGGAGAGAGAATGCGCAGGGGAGATGAAAGAATCAAAACTTTAAGAATCGCTTTTTTAACTGAAAAATTGGAACTCACACCAGAAGAATCAGAGAAATTTTGGCCCATCTACAGAGAGATGAGTTCAAAGATAAGGGTGCTAAAAAAAGATGAAAGAAAAAAAGAAAAAGGATTGCTCGAAATGTCTGACCAAGAGGCAGAAGCTTTTATTTTAAATAATTTTGAAATAGAAGAAAAAGTACTCGCCACCAAAAGAGAATATTTTGGAAAGCTTAGAACTGCTATTCCGCCTCGCAAAATTGCGATGTTAGAACCACTCGAAAAACGTTTCAAACAACGGCTGCTCAATCGCGTGCGAAAAGGTAAACGAGGGCGAGAAATGCAGAAGGAATATTGATTAGACTTTATTCTAAAATATTTAGTATGCAAGCAAATACTTCTTTTTCCGCTACTTTTCGTTAAAAAATAGAACCATAGCTAAGGCTATGCTTAGATTTTTTGCCTCAATTAGCAAAAAAATAAGCATTCGTTGCTCTACA
>CALLVG010000051.1 GCA_938010715.1 uncultured Saprospiraceae bacterium | reverse complement strand
AGTTGTATCGAAGAAATTGCTTGGAGAATGGGTTATATCGACAAAAAACAATTGTTGAAATTGGCTAAACCATTAGCAAAAAGTGGTTATGGTAAATACCTTCAAAACTTAGTAAAGTGAAAGTAACTCCACAGTCGATTCCTGATGTTTTATTGATCGAGCCAAGAATTTTCAAAGATAGCAGAGGCTATTTTTTTGAAAGTTATAATGAAGAAAAATTTCAGTCAGCTACTGGATTGAAAATCAATTGGGTGCAGGATAATGAATCCAAATCTACTTACGGTGTTTTGCGTGGATTGCATTTTCAAAAACCTCCAATGGCGCAAGCCAAATTGGTTAGAGTCCTGCAAGGAAAAGTATTAGATGTAGCGGTGGATGTTAGGCCTGATTCACCAACATTTGGCCAACATGTATCAGCGATCCTAAGTAATAGGAATAAAAGACAACTCTTTATTCCAAGGGGTTTTGCTCATGGTTTTTTGGTATTGAGTAAAACTGCAGTTTTCGCTTACAAGTGTGATAATCTTTACGCACCCAAACGCGATTCAGGAGTTTATCACGCTGATCCGCAACTCAAAATTGATTGGCAAATTCCTTTGAAAGATAGAATTATCTCTGAAAAAGATCAAAAATTAGTAGCTTTGAAAAAAGACTCTTTTAAGTAGTCTTTTTTCAAAGTGTTTCAATGTTTAACTCCCCTACTCTTTCTGATCGTCTTTTTTATAATTTAAAAAAATGGCGATTCTCGCGATCTATTTTATTTAGTTTTTATAAACTGAACCCTACTCCTATTTTTATTTTAGGAAACGAAAAGTCTGGCACTTCTGCGATTGCTGCCCTTTTGGGAGAGGCGACCAACCAAACTTATGCGATTGATGTTCCTTCCATTTATAAGCAGGAAAATCTTGAAAAAATTATTGTAAAAGAGGTAGATTTGAAAACGTTTATTAATCAAAATTCTAAAATTGAATTTTCTAAGCAAATCATCAAAGAACCATCATTTATTTGGTTCTATCCACAATTAAAATCTCTTTACCCTAAAGCAAAATTCGTTTTCATTGTTCGGTATCCGCATGCGAATATTCGGAGTATGTTGAATCGGATGAACTTGAAAGGAGACTTGGAAAGCCCTTCTCAAACCGATTTAAATCCTCTCCCAATTGAATGGCAAAAAACAATTGATAATCGTTGGTTAGGAATTGAAAACTCCAATTATATTGAGTCCCTTGCCTTGCGTTGGAGCAAGGCCGTTTCCGTTTATTTAAAGAATAAAGAAGACTTTATATTGATTAAATATGAAGACTTTTTAAAAGGCAAAAATCAAACAATTATTGATTTAGCAAATCAATTAGATTTAAAAATATCAACTTCAATTGAAGATAAATTAGATTTGCCATTTCAACCAAAAGGTGACAATTCACTGCCTTTAGAAACTTTTTTTGGAGAAGAAAATTTAGAAAGAATAGAATCACTTTGTCAAAAAGGAATGCAGGAGTTCAATTATTGACCCCTCCCTTATATGCTCTTAAATGCCTGATATGGTTCAAAATAAAATCAAAGTACTCCATCTTTTCAACTACTACTTGGTAGATACCATGAATTGGGCATACAACCTCATTTCAAATACGCCCGACGTTGAAGTGCATATTGGGTCGCCGATTATTATAGAAAATTCATTTAAAAATTCTGAATTTATTTTTCATGAAAATCCATTTCAAAAACGACTTTTGGAGAAGGCTCGGTTGTCAACTTTTGGAGTTGGTTTACCCAAAAAGGTTATGATTGAAATTTTAAATCTAACGAAGTACGACTACCCCACTTTTTTAAAAAATAAAAAAGAGTTGGAAGAGATAGATATCCTCCATGCTCATTTCGCAGATGTAGGATGCAAATTTTTAGAATTGAAAAAGCATCTATGCAAACCCTTGGTCGTCTCTTTTTATGGAGCTGATTACGAGTATCTCCCTTTACATCAGCCAAAGTATAAAAAGCTATACCACCGGATTTTCAAAGAAGCCGAGTTGTTTTTATGTGAAGGTGCTTTCGGTGTTTCCGTGTTAGAAAAAATGGGTTGCGCAAAAGAAAAGATTCGAATAAACAGATTAGGTGTCAATTTTGACAATGTTCCAACTCAAAAAAGAACAAAAATTAAAGACCAACTTTCACTTCTTCAAATTGCAACTTTCACAGAAAAGAAAGGGCATATCTATACTTTAAAGTCATTTTATGAGGCATTGCAAAAATGTCCAAATATGACTTTAACAATGGTCGGCGGCGTTCATGGCAAGAAAAATGGAGTCAGAAATGAAGTTGTTAAATTTATTGAATCGAAAGGGATTACTGGTAAAGTAAGATTACTTGATAAAATTGATTTTAGCCAATTGTATAATTTTATGAAAGACTATGATGTCTTTATTCATCCGAGTTGTTATGCGGCAGATCGCGATTGTGAAGGAGGTGCGCCAGTTATTTTGCTAAATGCTCAGGCGGTCGGTATGCCCGTTATTTCAACCGTGCATTGTGATATTCCAGATGAAGTGGTTCATCAAAAAACGGGATTGATGAGCGAAGAAAAAGATATTGATGGATTGAAAAATTCAATCGAGTATTTTTATAGTATGGAAGATGAAGCATATCAAATATTTAGTAAATCTGCCATTGAACACATTCGCTCTAAGTTTGACATCAAGCAAAACAGTAAGTACCTTCGAACTTTGTATGCAGAATTATTATCCAAATTTTCTTAGAAAACGCTGGAGACAGAAATTCAAAAAATCTTTCGTAGAAACTGCTATTTCTAAATTTTCCAATCCAAAATTCTTTAAAATAGTTGTATCCTTTGTTGGTGTGCCGAGCGTCTCATTACTTAGATTTTGGTCATGGATGAGTTGCAACCAATACCTTTCCTCCTCAATTTGCTGAATGTCATTGAGGGAACCATGCTTTGAAGTTAATATCGTTCTCACTTTTTTTTCAGATGGAATTTTCTCAATCATAGTTAAAAATGGACCTTTTGGGTAATCATATTTTGTCAACATTGTGAAGGGTTGAGTTTGCAGACAATAGCCTTTCGTAAAGTTATAAACAGCTATCTCTTGTTTATGAAACAAAGATTGAATCTTTTCAATCGCATCAAAATGAAGGGCATCATCATTGTCCAATCTTGTGGTTATGATATGACTCGATCCTAAATCAAGCTTAGACAGAACATTACTGGAAATACCTTTCAAAAAGGATTGATAGTCATTGACATAAACAGGTTTAATAAATGGATGCTTTTGGGAAAGTGCTGCTACCCTATTTTTGTATGAATGAGGAGTCTCAACATCAAAATAGATTAACCATTTGAAACTCTTATTGGATTGATTTAGAATAGAGGGAAGGCAATAGGAATTGAAAATTTCAAACCTTTGAGTTAACCATTCATCGGTCAAAACTTGATTACCAGTTTTTGTTGATTGCCAGTGTGGTTTGGCATTTTTGATATTGAACCGTGTGATAAGGAAGTGGGTAAACGGTTTCATAGAAGCATGGATAAACTAAAAAAGCCGGTCTGCAAAACTTTGCAAACCGGCTTTTTTGTTACAAAAAAAATCTTATCTAAAGAATTTTTTAGTCTGAACAGTTACACCGTCAGTTACCGTCATAATGAAGATACCGTTTCCAGTAACATTCATTGGAAGTTCAATCATATTGAATCCTTCAGTAGCTGCAAAAGTATTTCTGCTGACTACTTTACCAGCAATATCAGCTACGTGAGCAGTGACCAAACCATTTGCTGGAGCTTCAAAGTAAACTGTTACGCCGTTCTCAGCAACAACATTATTTACCATCAACTCAGCACCCGCTTGCAATTTCATAGAAACAGCTTCTGTTAAGGTAGATTGACCATCAAAGTCAATTTGACGTAATCTGTAGAATACGTTGCTTGAAGTTGCTCTTTTCGCAGCAGTTCTGTCAACGAATTCATAAGACTGACCTTCGAAAGTGGTTCCAGCCCCGTTCACTTCACCAATGATGTCAAAGTTACGTCCATCGTAAGAACGTAAAACTTCAAATAATTCGTTATCAACTTCTGATGCAGTATTCCAAACTAATTTTGTAATACCTTTCTCAGTTTTGATTTCGAAGTTTGAAAGTTCAATTGGTAGAACACATGCATTATTAATGTTAGTGTTAATAATAGTACCATCAACAGTATTACACACATAGGTTACGGTAATTATACCTGTCTGACCTACTGGGCAGGGAGATGTCTCTGATATAATTCCAGGGCCACCTGCAGAACAAGGTGGTTGAGCAGATACTTGTAAAATAAAAAATGCGGAAACAGCGAGAATAGAAAGTAAAAACTTTTTCATAATATTTTTTTTTGGGTCAAATATTCATGGGTTACGCCTGAATAGTCAAATGATTTTTGGAGTTCTGTATCCAATTTAAATAATCAGGAAAGAACACATGGGTAAAAATTAAAATACAAAAACAAAAATAGAGGATTCTATTATAGAATTCCAATATATTTAGGT
>CALLVG010000050.1 GCA_938010715.1 uncultured Saprospiraceae bacterium | reverse complement strand
TTCATCAAATAAGCAGCGGCAATAAATCCAGGTACATAACTTCGCGTTTCACGCGGTAAGAATCTTTTCAATTTCCAAAAATTCTTACTACCGGAGCGTTTGATTGCTCGTCTAACTCTTCCTGGGCCGCTGTTGTATGAGGCAATAGCTAATGCCCAATCGCCATACGCCGCATGATACTTTTTCAAATATTGAATAGCTGCTTTTGTAGATTTTTCTGGATCGAATCTGTCATCTACTTTCGTAGAAATATTCAAACCATAATGTCTTCCTGTTTCTGGCATAAATTGCCAAAGTCCACCCGCACCAACTCGCGAAATTGCACGTGGTTTCAAAGCAGATTCCGTTATGGCCAAATACTTTAGACTTTCTGGTGCATTGTTTTCCTTTAGTAACTTTTCAAATAAAGGAAAGTACATCAATGATCGACCAACAATATCTTTTGAATGTTCTCTTTTTAATAAAAAATAAGTTTTCAAATAACTCTCTACCACTGGGGTGTAGCGCGATTCGAAAGGAACATCAATGGTAGGAATAATTGATTTTGGTCCATCAAAATTGAGTACTGGAATAGATTCGTAGGTACTCGGGTAGTTATAATTTGTCTGACCGAAAGCATTAAAATAAAGAAAACAAATTAGACAAATGGAAGGTATCGTTTTAATGCTCATTGACAAATGTAAAGTTTCGATGAAAGAAATTTGAAAAGAATTTTTGAGGTCGAGTGTGCAAAAATAAACTAATTTTTCACTTCAACTGGTAATTGAAAAAGTTAAACAAACTCTAAATAATTAGACTTTATAGATTTGCTTTAAAATTTGAGATAACTCATGTTTACTTGACTCTAAGTTGCATGCCGCGCTTGATAAGATTGTCTGTCAACCCATTCAATTCTTTAATAGATTGTACGGTGGTTCTAAATCTCTTTGCAATAGAGTAAAGCGTATCTCCATGATCAACAATGTAATATTGAGCAGAAGTTTCATCAAAACCATCTGTTACTTCTGTTGTCGTAGTGGTTGTTTCTATTACTTCCTCTTTCGTAACAGGAATATTGTCAGGAGCAGGGAAGGTAACGATGTCACTTGTTGGCTTGGTTCGTGTCGTTGGTTTTGGACCAGTGCCAGAAGGCGTGGTTCTTGTCGGTTTATCTTTATTGATTTCCTCTGCCCAAGATGGCGTATTTCTTCTTACGTGCGGAGCCTTAGAATTACGAACTTTCCAACCCCGTAATTTGACACGTTCTCCAATTGCAGGTTGTGCATTGGTTGGGATTCTATTTCGTGTATATAATTTTTTTAAACTTACGCCATACATCTTAGCGATTTTGAGCATGTTGTCTCCTTCCTCGACGTAGTGATATTTATTCTTTTTGTTAAATGGTAAAGAAAGTCTTGGCGTATTGGTTTTTGCTGTCGCCTCCTCATTTTCTTCCTCTCCGTAATCATAGTCTTTTGAACCAGAAGTAATCGCTGGAATTCTTGGCTCATCAGAGGAAACTTCAACATCGGCGGGAGTCGTTACTTTTTGCCCATCAGTAGTTGTTCTTTTTTTTATAGTTGAAGCCTTAGATGGATTTTTCACTATATCACCATTGTCATCTTCCACATCAAGAAATCCATCATTGTCATCATCTGGAAGAATTACTCTGTAGCCTTCTTCACGAGGAGGAACCTGACCTCTTAATTTCGGGATAAGCCTTGCGTTTACCTTCCAACCTCTGATTTTTATTTTTTCACCTATGGCTGGTTGAGTACCTTCAGGTAGTCTATTACGCTTGTAAAGACGTTTGAGGCGAATACCATACATTTGAGCTATTTTGTACATATTGTCTCCCTCTTTGACGTAGTGGTATTTTTCTTTTCCTCTAAAAGAGCGTCTTTTCTTTTGGATATAAATGCGCTGTTCGGCAGCTAATGGTTGCCGCTCATCTGTGAGTTTTTCATTATATTTAACAATACATCTGGCGTCAGTATTTGTGACTTGAGCAATTTCTCCTGGCGTTTGTCCTTCTTTTGCCAAGACCATTTTGACGTCGTTATTTAATAAAACACCCAATAGTTCCAAGGAAGTTGTATTGCCCGCAAGAACATCGGTAGTAGTCATGTTGTCCAACTTGTAGAGTTCGTAGGTGTCGATGACTTTGATTAATTTTTCGGCGTAAGTAGCACTGGTGGCATAACCTGCTTTTTTCAAGCCATAACACCAACTTTTATAGTCACGTGGATTCAAATAAAAGAGAAAATCGTATCGTTTGTTATTTCTTAGAAATTCAGAGTGGGCGATATAGCAATCTCTTGCACTATTGAATTTTCTAAAACAAGATTTGATTAGCTTTCCGTTTTCGTCTCTGTCATCATCTTTTCTATAGAAAGTTTTGCCTTTCCAAGAACTGCCACATTTGATACCAAAATGATTATTTGCTCGCAGTGCAAGGGTGCTAGTTCCGCCAGCAGATTCTAAAATCCCTTGTCCTAATTTGATACTGGCTGGTACACCTGAGCGCTCCATTTCATCTATCGCTAAGCTTTTGTACCGATCGATATAGTCAAAATACCCTGTATTTTGAGCAAATAGAATACCTGAAACCAAAACCAATAGAGATATCAATAGTGTTCGCATAATTCCTTGTTTTTTATTTCTAAAAGGGTGTTTCCTTTTTAGAATAAAGACTATTTTGTTGATAGAAAATTCAAAGACAAAAATGTCACAATCTTACCGCTCTACAAAGAGTTGGCTACTAAAATGACTAGAAAAGGGACAAAAATACCGTTTTCTTTGCGCCCAAGAAGCTGTTTGAATTTAGATGTTTTAATATGCACGGGCGACTTTTGCACCCGCTCTTCGCAATTTTTAAAGTCAATAGCTGGGCTATTCACTTAAAAAATTACTGTGATTGGTCACAAAATTCATCCCTGACATATTCTAAAATATAAATTCAAATAGCTTCTAAGAAATTTTTAAAACCTGACCTGCAAAGATTGTATTTCCATTCAGCTTATTGTATTTAATAATTTTATTGGTTGGAATATTGTACTTTCTGGAAATCTTATAAAGGTTTTCTCCAGCTTTAACAGTATGGAATTTGCCAGAACTCAACCTTGGATTTACCGATGGTTTTAATTGAAAATTCCATTTTGGCGCTTTCGATTTTTTGATTTTCCTTCCTTTTAATTTGATAAGTTCACCAGTCATTGGCACACCGCTTGGGTGCATTCTGTTTCTTTTTGCCAAGTTTTCGAGGCGGATTCCATACCATTGAGAAATGATGTATAGGTCTTCACCTGGCTGTACTCGATGGTACTTTGCCCCTTTTTTGTATTCCTTCTTTTTTTGTTGAATGAATACTCGTTCGTTATGTATGAGGTTTTGATCTGGGTAAGTCAATCGTTCATTGTATTCCAAAATACGATTCAGTTTGACGCCAGTTCTTTGCGCCATCTGGATAGGCGTATCTCCATTTTTTGCTAAAATTACCTTCACGTCATTTACTGTAAAAACAACTGGCTGCGAGAAAATCACATGTGGAGAACGATCCATAGTTGGCGGATCGATTTGTGGAACAGCTTGTACCTTGTCATATTGATATAATTTCCAGCGTTCAATACTTGCGATTAATTTTTGAGGATATTTCGGGTCGGTTGCATAACCCGCATCTTTCAAACCATAAGCCCAACCTTTGTAGTCAGTTTTTTCTAAATCAAAAAGTGGTGCATACCATGGCCTCGTCATCAAAAATTCAGAATGATCTCTATAACTTTCTTCAACAGAAAGGTAGGAACGAAAACAGGATTCAATCAAAGTTCCATCTTTGTCTTTATCATCATCTTTTTTGTAGAAAGTAGCACCTTGCCATGAGTTTTTACATTTGATACCAAAATGATTATTGGCAAGTGTTGCCAGTTCACTTTTTCCAAGTGCTGACTCGTGCAGCCCTTGAGCAAGGGTGATACTTGCAGGAATATTAGTTCTTTCCATCTCAGCGATGGCGAGATGTTTATATTTTTCGATGTAATCTTCGTGCGGAGTAGAGTTTGCAGGAATATACAAACTGACGATCAGTAGCGCAGGGATCAGGAGTGTATATTTCATGTTCTTGCTTTTTATGATGTATAGGATCAACTTAAATTAGGTTTGTTCTTCGAAAGCACTTGAAACCTTCATTGGATTTGCGTTACTTGTCCCCCTTTGGAGGGGGATAAAGGGGGAGGAATTGACCAACGTGGAAAATTCCTCCCTCTGTCTGCCGACATCCCTGCCCGATGCCGGTCAGGCGGGTCCCTCCAAAGGGAGACAAGTAGCTCTTAAAAGTAGTGAATAGTATAAAAATATTTTTTCAATCAAGACATATTGATAATCGAGATGTTACATGTAAGGATTTTCTAATCTGATTTCCATCGCGTTTTCGGGTTTCTTCAATTTAGAAAAATTGAATTGTTCATATAATCCATGAGCATCTTTGGTCATCAACATCCATCTTCGAAGTCCTTGCAAATCTGGGTGACTCATGATGAAAGCCATTAGCTCTTTTGAATATCCATGCCCTCTAAAATTTTCATCAACAAAGACATCTGCTAAATAAGCAAAGGTAGCATAATCCGTAACGACCCTCGCAAAACCAATTTGCTTTTCGTTTTTTAAAACAGAAAAACACATCGAATTTTGGATAGACTTTTCAACTAATGATAACGGAATTCCTTTTGCCCAATAGGAAATTTCACTGAGATAGTGGTGGACAAATGCTACGTCAATTTTGGATGGGTCGGTGGTGATTTTGATCATGTTGAAAGTCGAGCTTTTTTTCTTTAAGTGAATTGTTTATCTTTAAGTGTGAATATCTGAATGCTATTCTTGTAAACTAAATTCTTCCTATGAAAAAGATAATACTCTCAATACTTTTGGTGTTTTTTTATGCTTTGAATTCTTATTCTCAAAAGCATGACAATATTTGGTTTGTAGGAAGAGACTTTCCCGAAGACAATTGGTTTAGCGTTTATGAATTAAACTTCAATTTTTTTCCAGTAAAAATTGAAAGGAAGCATGGTATTCTAAATTTCAGGATAACT
>CALLVG010000049.1 GCA_938010715.1 uncultured Saprospiraceae bacterium | reverse complement strand
TCGGTTGAAGCGACGGATATATCAGCAATTGCTTCTTCACCTTTGAGGTTACGAATTGCTGCTTTTATATTGTTTTTAGCGTCCTTTATTTGTTTTTCAATAAGAACAGATTCCTCACAATTGGCAAAGTTTAAACTTTGTCTTAATTGATTAATTTTATTTTGCTCTTTTTCAAAAACATCAATAGGATTATTAAATTCTTTGTTCGTTTCTTTTGAAGAAAAGAAATTTTCAAAAACATCGATATAATTGTACGCATTGGAATTAGTCAATGCAATTGATAGAACAATAAGCGTAATTACCGCTAAACGGATACTTTTTATAAGGGGGTACCTCATCATTTTTACAATAGTTTACAGTGTGTTATTCGATTGGAGTAAAACCGTATTTTACTTCTCGTTTCAAATCTTTGAGTGCTTGTCAGACTATTGTTTTTTGTTCTGTGTCTTTGTTCTTCGGTTAAAAACGAATAAAGTTGCGAAGAATCAACCTATATTAGTCTTTATTCTAAAATAATTTGTAAGCAATTCAAATACTTCTTTTTCCGATACTTTTACCCGATGTAAAATCGGGACACGCGTTAAAAAATTGAACAATAGCTAAGGCTATTCTTAAATTTTTTGCCTCAATTATCAAAAAAATAAGCATTGATTGCTCTACAATCTATTTCATAACAAAGACTATTTTTACCAACCCCAACGTCTGTTTGGATCTGCTGGATCAATTGTTTCAGGAGCATTATCAATGTATTCAATATCAAAGTTTTTCTCGTGGTGTTCCAAAATTTTGATTTCGGTACGGCGGTTGTTTTGATGTTGTGCCTCTGTACATTCTACACCATTTTTACATTTGTTTCTTAACTTATTTTCTCCGTAACCTTTTGCTTTCAATCGATGTGGACTTATGCCATGCTTAACGATATATTCAACAGCAGCTTCGGCTCTGTTTTGAGATAAGGTTTCATTATAAGAGTAAGAAGCTCTTGCATCTGTATGCGAACTTAATTCGATAATTAAACTAGGGTAGGCTTTCATCAAACTAACAACCTTGTCCAAATCATCGGTCGCATCCTCGCGGATGTAATATTGGTCAAAATCATAATATATATTTTTCAATTCAATAACCTGTCCAACTTCTAATTTGTCACCAAATTTGTATCCTGGAGGCATGTTCGCTTCTCCTGGAATTTTATTGCTTGCAAAGAAAATGTCATTCGGATCACCTGGATTGAGGTAGATGTCAGCTACAAGTGTACCCGCTTTTGTACAATCCTCATTAACGGTAGTTGCCTGAGCAGTTCCCGGTGAGAAATTGGTTTTTTCTCCTTTCAAAACATAATCACACTCGCACTCTAAACATGGGAATCTATAGAACCCATCCGAGTCAGAACGAACAGATTGCTCTTCTCCATTACATAGATTTACAATGGTTACTTTTGTACCCGGAATCATTTTGTTTTTATACTTTTCGTTGATGGTATTTCCGACTAAAGTCAAACAATCTTCATTTTTCAAGGGAATACAAAATTCATTTATTTCTTTATTGAAATTTTCGAAAGTGGTTTCAGCAGAGGCAACAGTGTATCCATTTTTCTTTGCTTCGAAGAGGTATTTCACACCTGGTTTTGCATCCATCAGGAAGACACCTTCTGAGTCAGTGGTATAGGTTGGAACGCTGCTATCTTCAAAATCATTTAGGTCCTTTTTGAGTTTTAAAATGTACTCATCTTTATTTTCGGTTTCAACCAAACGCATGATAAAATCTTCGTCAATATCCATTACCTCTCCATCTTCATTTACTTCTCTTACGATAACTTCTGTACCAGCAATTCGATTATCTGTACCATCTTCGTAGGTACAGATTTGAACTGCTACAGTGTTTTTCTTTCTTACAACTCCTCTTCTAAAACTATAAATGTCGTCTTGTCCAAAACCACCTGCACGTGCAGAAGTCAAATAACCTTCTGTTCCCGTTGGGTCTAAAATAAACCCAAAATCATCCATTGGAGAGTTGTATGGAATGCCCATGTTTTCTGGTTTCAACCAAATGGAATCACTTACCATTTCAGTGTGGTAAATATCTAAACCACCAACGCCTTCCCAGCCATTTGATGCGAAATACAAAGTTCCATCATCGTGAACGAAAGGAAATAATTCGTTTCCTTTTGTATTAATATCTGCACCAAGGTTCATTGGTTGTGACCAACCGTTTCCTCTTTTATTTACGACATACAAATCCATTCCACCATAACCACCTGGGCGGTCAGATGCGAAATATAATTTACGACCATCAGGAGAAAGACTTGGGTGTACTTCTTCATATTGTTGATCGTTGAAATTCATTTCTTCTGGTTCAGACCATTCGTTTCCAGATTTTCTGGAGCGAAGAATTTGTTGTTTCATGACCCCTTTTCGCGTGTTTCTTCTTTTACCATCATAGTGGTTACTTGAGAAGTAAACGGTCTTTCCATTTTTAGAAAAAGAAACGGGCCCATCATGAAATTTTGAAGTCAAAGCATGAGAAAATTGCTCTGGCTCAGATAGACTCCCATCATCGTTTTTGATTGAACAATACAAAGAAGTAAAGTTGTCATCAATCCAAATATCTTTACGACCTGCATCTTCAGGGACGCCTCTTGTTGTTACGAAAACGATTCCATCTTTACAGTAAGAAGGACTAAAATCCAACTTCTCCGTATTTAGAATTTCTTCGTTTTTAATTTCAACACCATCTACCTCAAAATCGCGAATACGATCGATAGATTGTGCTAAAAGTTCTCCTCGTCGATCATCGACCCCTTCGCCAACCATCTCGTCGTAACGGAGATAATATTCTTTTGCTTCCTCCAATTTATTATTGCTTTGGAGCGCTTGAGCGTAATGCAAAAAATGGGTAGGATCACTACTTTTTTCAACTACCTCTGAATACCAAATTTCGGCATTTTCGGGGTCGTGATTTAAGCGGTAGCTGTTGGCAACTTTGGCCAATTCTTCAACACTCAAATCCTCCATTTTTTCGTACTTTGGTATCGAAACTTTGAAGCCGTATTTTTTATAAATATTATTGGCGGTTTCAATTTGACCCATCAAGCTGAAAGAGCTTAGAAGGAAAATTGCCGTTAAAAATTTAATCGTATTTCTCATTACGCTTAGCTTAAAATATTTTCTATTTAATTGAAAATCAATCGGTTATGGATAAATTATGTGTAATTTTTTAGAAGAAGAATCTTGGATTCGTCAACTTATTATCGCTTTGCTTCATACAGTATTCCAAGAATACTTCAAATGTTCCTGAACTGAATTCTCTAACTTCAGAAAGGGACATATCGTAGGAACCTCCAATTTTAAATTTATTAAAATTCAAGTGTACCAGCATGTCAAAAGAGTCACCACCACTAAAGTCAAAACCCCCCATTCGGTAGGTTCCTCCAACGCCAACTGTATTATAGAAAATAACACTTGTATGGAGGTCTAAATCCAATGGTGAATCGTTTACATATTTAACCATAGCTGCTGGTTTTACAGCAATTTTGTCGTTTCCTAATTTCAAACCAAACATTCCATAGTAATGTGGCTCTTCAATTCCAAAATCTGAATTCCCAACAATCTGAGAGAAGCTCAAATCATTTTTTACAACATAAGGAACTGAAATTCCAGCGTAGAATTTATCATGTAGGTAATAAATTCCTGCACCAAGGTTTGGTAGGATTTTATTGTAATTTCCATTCATAACAGCCACATCATTTGGATTGATGGCCGTTGATTGAGTAAAATCTACATTATAACTTCTCATGCTTGCAGATAGTCCGATGCTCAATTTTCCTTTCTTGAAAGGAACTCGGTAGGCATAAGACATATTTGCCCAATAGGAGTTAGTTGGTCCAATTTGATCTCTTTGTAAATTGAGTCCAAAACCAACTCTATTATTCAAAAACGGCATGTGGAAATTTGCCGATTGAGAATTTGGAGCGCCAGGAAAAGCAATCCACTGACTCCGATGAATCGCTGACAAACATGGACATTCGTGTGAACCCGCATAGGCTGGATTAAATGCCAATTTGTTAAACATGAAAGCCGTGTATTGTACTCCCTGTTGTGCATGTGCAAACGTAAAGCTGGCAATGGTTAAGACGGTTAAGAGTAGTTTTCTCATTTTAAATATTTTTCTAAAAAGTAAGTATGTTTAAAATATAGAGTTGAAAGTTATAGGTTGGAAGTCGGAGGTTTAGTTAAAACAATTTTCAACTTCTAACCTTCAACTTCCAACTTTCAACCTTATCGTTGCAAGAATATGTATCCGTGCATTACAGTCTGGTCAGGGTCATTTACATGAAGAATGTAGTAGTAAGTTCCTACTGGTAAATCATCTCCTTTGTAAGTACCATCCCAGTCATTTAAGTAGTTATTGCTTGCGTACACTTCATCTCCCCATCTGTTGAAGATTCTGATTGTACTTCCTTCATACAACTGTAAACATGGAATCTCGAAAGTTTCGTTATCTCCATCGCCGTTTGGCGTAAAGATGTCTGGTGCTACACATGGTGCATCCAATCCGATTTCAATTACGACTCTTGCTTGAGCACATTTCTCCAAACAGTTGATGTTACACAATTGATATTCAAAGAAGTCAGAACCGATGTACCCTGCGTCTGGGACGTAAGTAAATGTTCCATCAGGATTCAGTGTTACGAAACCATGTTCTGGTTCAGTTATCAATTCGTAGATGTAGTCAGGAGTGTTTGGATTATCATTATCCAAAACCGTGCTATCCAATGTTTCGCTGTATCCAGTGGTGAATACGTCACCCAATGCCTCTGGGTCACTGGTCTGTATTACGTTGATGGTATCAGTAGAAGTCAAACCACATGCTCCGCTGTAAATCGAGTAAACAAATTCATTCGAACCAACTTCTAAGTTAGCCATGAGACTTGAACTTTCCTCTGGTCGAGTGATGTAGCTATCGTTGTCTGGGTCACCCAAACTCCATTCGCCAGTTCCTCTGAAGATCTGTCTTGCTGTCAAGGTGATGGTATCTTCACAGATGAAAATATCATCTCCAAGTGCAACAATATCACGTGATGCTTCATCAACTTGAGCAATTACAAATGAACTTCCTCCTCCTGTTGTCACATCCATTGGGTTGCTTGAACAACCGTTTTGTGAGGCAACTACATAATAGGTTCCGTTTACATTTGCATCTGCATTCGGGAAGCTCAGGGTTGGCCCTGTTGCTACTAATACATTCCCAATTGAATCATACCACATGTAAGTCATGTTCGTATCCAAGTTCGTCACGGTTAACTCTAAGTCCTCGCCTTCACACACTGGTCCATTTGATAAACTCACTGGTACATCAATCGCATCTTGTACAAATACAGTTGTAGTATCTCTTTCAGAAGAACATCCGTTGATTGAAACTATCACTCCGTATTGTCCTGCATTTCTAATATCTGCATCTGTAACAATTGGGTTAGAAAGATCGGAAGTGAATCCGTTAGGTCCTACCCATTCGTAAGTTGCACCAGGAATGTATGGTGTTTCTAATTGAATCGTTTCACCATCACAAAGTGGGTCTGCAACCGTTGAATTATTCTCAGCAATTGGATTAGCTGGCATTGGATTCACACTTACGATTGATGGAGCAGAAACTTGAGAACTACAGCCATTTACAGTTACTGTCAAAACATATTGTCCAGCATCAGCTTGCGTCAATGAATCCAAATATGGGTTCTGTTGATTTGAAACAAATCCGTTAGGACCAGTCCAATCGTAAGTTACATTTCCTATCGTCGTTACACTTGGTGTCGTCAATTGAATTGCTGCACCTTCACATCCTGGGCCATCATTTTCAACTAATGGCGTAACAGGCTGCGGCGTTACTTGAATCTGCATTGCAATCGGGTCTGAGTAACATTGACCATTTCTTACTTGAAGTGTATAAATACCTGCATTCTGCGTATTTGCTCCAAATATCATCGGGTCTTCAACGAAACTGCTGAATCCGTTAGGTCCAGTCCATTCGTAAATTGCA
>CALLVG010000048.1 GCA_938010715.1 uncultured Saprospiraceae bacterium | reverse complement strand
GTTATTCCTAAATGTATTTCTATTAGTTGTGATAAATATTCTCAGTAAACTGAAAACACCTATCGATTAAAATACACTCAGAACCTATTAATAATAAATCTTTCCCATACGTCAATGAACTTGTGTCTTTTTCCCTTATGATTTGTTGCTCCTGATGAGCTACATTTCTTAAGGGAGCGCAAAGATAGAAACGAATCACACTTCTACAAAGCTTTTTGAAAAAAAAAATCAATATATTTTTAATACTTGTTTCTGGGTATTTAAATAATTGTTTTCGGAAGGAAATATTTAGTCAATTTTGTTCTGAAAAACGCCTTTTCAAATAATTTAAATAGCTTAATGCACGAAAGTGTGAAAGAAAATTTTTTTTCAACTTTTTTAAATAAAAAAACAAATGGAGACAATCTATGTTGGGTAAGAACTATTTAGGAACGTGTAAAAAATAACTTAGAACAGTTTGAATATTCTTGTTCCCTTGCTCTTCGTTAAAAATACTCACCAATGCTATGGCATTGTCTGCGTTTTTTGCCTCGATCATTGAAAAAATAATTATTCAACTTTGTTACAATTTATTCTTTACATGTTCCTTAGTTTTACCCTTATTAATAAACTTTAAAATAAACGCTTATGTATCCTATGCTTACGCATGCTCATTCTGGAATAAGGTGGGTTGTACTTGGACTTTTGATTTATGCTATTTATAACTCCTTTTCAAAAATGAATGGGAAGAAAGCTTTTGGTGCAGGTGATAGAAAAATCAATCTGTTTGCTATGGCTGCTACTCATCTTCAAATCATTCTTGGTTTTGTATTGTACACGCAGAGTCCAAAGGTTATGGCTGGTGGAGATATGAGTAATAGTATGGTTCGCTTTTTCACAATAGAACATATGGCTTATATGTTAATGGCTGCTGTCCTTATTACTATAGGCTATGCTTGGTCGAAAAGAACGACTGATGAGAAAAAGGCAAAAATTGCTTTTTGGTTCTACCTCATTGCATTCATTATTATAATGATAGGTATTCCTTGGCCTTTTAGAGAAGAGTTGGGTGGTGGTTGGTTTTAAATGAGAGAATTTTATGATTTTTTCATTGAGTTTTCGATTTGTTTGGAAAATTTTAGCAACTTTTCTTCTGTAAACTTATTAGACATCACTTGAATTCCTGTTGGTAATTCTGAAGTTGTTTTAATTGGAAGAGAGATTGCTGGTATTCCTCCGAGATTTGCTAAAACCGTATATACATCTGAAAGATAGACTGATACTGGATCATCGAGCTTTTCGCCGATGGTCCAGGGGAAGTCTGGAGTGGTTGGCATGATTAAAAAGTCATATTTTTCAAATATCGAATCTAATTGCTCGCTTATCAATCTTCTTACTTTTTGAGCTTTAGAAAAATAGGCTTCGAAATAACCTGCACTTAACACAAAGGTTCCTAATATTATCCGCCGTTTCACTTCATTGCCGAATCCTTCGGTTCTTGATTTTTTATAGACTTCTTCTAATGTAGAAGCTGATTGGCTTCGATATCCATATCGGATTCCGTCGTAACGGGATAGATTCGTTGATGCTTCAGCTGTGGTTAGTACATAATAGGTAGGAATGATAAAGTCTAATAAAGGAAAGTCTATTGCTTCAAGCGCATGTCCTGCTTCCTTTAGGTTTTCTAAAACGTCATTTGTGCTTGCTTTTATCGCCTTATTTAGACCATCTGATTCGATGGCATTTTTCAAATAGGCAATTCTATACTTTTTGGGGCTATGGTTAATTTTGGATAAATCTGGTACAGGTAAAGCTGAAACTGTACTATCATATTCATCTGCGCCAGAAATGATTTCCAGAACCGATGCTATGTCCTCGACATTGTTTGCCAAAATACCTATTTGGTCAAAGGAGGAGGCATAGGCCAAAAGTCCATGTCTGGAAATACGGCCATAGGTGGGTTTCATACCAACAATTCCACAAAAGGCAGCTGGTTGGCGAACAGAACCACCTGTATCACTTCCCAAAGAAATTAAACAGGTGTTGGCAGCTACTGCTGCTGCTGAACCTCCCGAAGAACCGCCTGGTATCTTAGTCGGATCCAATGGATTTTTAACTGGGCCATAAACTGAATTTTCGTTGGAAGAACCCATGGCAAACTCATCACAGTTAACGCTACCTATGATGATAGCGTCCTCCGCTTTTAATTTTTCCACGACAGTGGCTGAATAAACGGATTCGAAACCTTCTAATATTTTTGAACCAGCAGTAACTGGTTTTCCTTTAATACAAATTACATCTTTTATAGAAACTACGGCGCCGAAAAGCTTTCCCAATTCATCTGGATTGTTTTGGAATTTAAGGTCTAATGTTTTCGCTTGAGCAAGGGCATTCTCCTCGAAAATTTGAACATATATATTAAGGTCTCTGGTTTGGTCAATGACGCGCAGATAATTGGTTACGATTTCTTCAATCGTTGTTTCTTTTTTTCGAATGGCTGATTGTATGGAGTTTAGCGAATCGTATTTCATATATAAGGGGAAGGACAATTACCTTTTTTTGTTGATTCTGATAATGATTGCGATTATTAAAATAGCAAAAAAGCCATATAAGCTCCACTCTATCATGGCATCCACCGATTCAGTATCGGCTAATCGTTTGTAAAGGATACCAAAAAAAGCCCAAAGTAATACACCGACAAAAGCGTAATCTCTATATCGAAAGAGGACGATTATTCCTAAAACAGTAGCAATTGATAGCATAATAACTGTCCAAATCTGAGGAGCAATTCCAAATCCGTTCCAACCAATAAAAGTGAGAAAGCCAGCCGTGTTGGCGATTGTTGCAACAGAAATCCATCCTAAATAGATGCTAAATGGAATATTGATTGCCATTGGCGTGTCGAGGCTTCGAGTTTTCAGATAGATCAAAATCAAGGTTGTCAGTAGCCCGATCATTAGAACGAGCGAGGTACCTATATATAGGTTGTGCCAGCAGACAATCCAAACGGCATTGATCACACATGAAATTAGAAACAAAAAACCAATTTCTTTAACTGCATCTGAGACAGGCCACTTTTTTACATTTTTAAAATTATAAAAAACAAAAAAAGCAAGAGCTAAATAAATAATACCCCATATTGAAAAAGTGAAACCAGCAGGGACGAATAAATTACCGACAAAATCGGATATTTCACCTGTAGTCCTACCAGCTATAGGGAGTGCATTGGCCAATACATTGACCGTCACCATCAGAATAAAACCAATTAAGTTTAGGATATTAAGTGTTGTCGTATTTTTCATAAATTAATTACTTCGAACGTAAATGTTCTCAAAGTGCTTTGTGCCTTTAAAACCATCTGGGGTTATAGTAACAGTTTCTGAAAAATCAGAAACTCTACCTTCTAAATCATCCATTCCTCCAGTCAGTTGAAGTTTGGCTTTTTTATCTGTATTTGAAATTATTTTATAAGTTCCTTTTGCATTCCATTGAGGAACACTTTGTTGCCCTACTTCTTGGTATTGTTCTAAATCAAACGTTCCATTTGATCGAAAGGCGATCGCAGTTGTCAAGGTTTTATCTTCTGGCTTCCAAGTATTGGCGTAGTGACCATTTACAAATTGACTAAAAATTGTAGTCTTATCTATTTCAGAAACTGGAAGTTTATAATTTGAAATAGTCGGCTTCCATGATTGTTCTCCATTTAAAAAAGATAATCCGCTAATTGCGACTTCCTTTTTAGTGCCAGCATACGTTTCTAAAACTTCTATGGTATAGTCTTTTCCAGAAATGGACTCTCTTAAAGAAATAACCTGCAAACCTCTAACATCCTGAATATCAACTTCTTGCGAATTGCCATCTACTGAAATTGAAATCCTTTTTGGTCTTGAATATTTTCCAAAATCACTCAACATATTACCTGAATGGATAGCGATTTTTTCAACCGAATTGGGTTCAAGGGTACTAAAGGTTAGCTTTTCATTTTTGCCAATCCAGACCGTTTCTTTTTTATTGTCAAAAACTGATAGAAGGTCATTATCTACCTTAGCGAATGACTTTTGCGGTGTAATAATTTTATAAGGTTTATCTACATCTTCAAAGAGCCAAACTTCTGAGATTCCAGCGTTTTTTCCAGCCTGAGTATAGTTAACACGAATAGATTTTTGGCCCTCATATCGAATTGCATCTCCCATTTCAGCTGCGTATGAAATTTGAACTTTTAAACTTTCAACTATATCATTAAAAGGAACAACTTCATTGTACTTGTACTCTCCCAAAAATCTACCATTCACCGTCAATCTGTAGCGAAAGGTTCTCACCATATTTCCGAATTGCTCGAATTTCACACCTATCGACTTTACGATATTACTACTTGGCAAAAAATCAGCAGCAACGTACTCTCCCTGATAGGTTCCTGGTTTTGAAGCCCACATCGAGTTGGTACTATTGTCAAAAAGCACATACCCTTCATTGAAAGTGGATGGGCTTGAAGTATGAGCATCTAATAAGGTTATCGTTTTTGCATTTTCTTCAACGACTTTTTCGGGAGTAGATATTGGTTTCGTAGGTGGTTTTTGGTTTGCCGTGTTATCTTTGCCGCAGTTCGTCAAAAACAGCACAAGAAAAAATAGCAGGTAAATTCTCATCAATTATCTTTTTAAGTATTACTCAAAAATAACTTCCCTCTATAATTCAAAAAATTAGCTCGAAAAACCTCATTATCAATCACTTTTCCTTCACTAATTTTTTGAAATCGGAAATTTATTTTTTGAGCGTTTCTAAATAAAATTTTAAGGTAATGGCGTTAGCTGAATCCTTTCCTGAGAAAGGAAGTAATTATCAAGGAGGCAAAAGTGATGGCTGGGAATACCGTGTAGTTTTCGCAGGCGGCACTTATGACAAAAGCCTTGACATGATTGTGAATTTTCTGAAAGAAGAGGGTTTTGAAGACCTTCCGCTTCCAAAAAGTGCAAAAGAATTAAAACTTTTCCGCTTTCAGAAACAGGATCAAATTAAACTCTTTCGAGAAAAAGGATATGTCCACAATCCAATCAAAATACTTTTCCCCTCCCCTGGTACGGAGAAACGGGGTGCTTTGATTCTTTATATCTACAATAAATCTGTTAAAGATCACCTATTGCGGTTCCATGGACTGGTTAATTGATTGGTTTATGGATGTAGAGGATAAATAAATTGAGCATTGGGTTTAGGTTTGTGCTTTTTTTTGAAAAATAAACCTCTCCATTGCCAATATCTAATACGATCCCAGAAAGTCGGTCGATACTCTTTACCGTAATTATCATAACCTTTTTTAAATTTTCGAAACCTCTTTCTCGATATTCTATTGTACCAAACGCCATCAAGGTAAAGCCCATCTTTAGATATGTTTTCTAACTGAACTTTAGAACAAGTTTTTCCGTCACATACTGGAGGTTTAAAAGGAGAAATAACTTCCAAGGTCATTGATGTATCATTCGTAAGAACAAATTTTTCTTCTTTGAAAAGTTCTAATTTCAAATAAACCACTTTTACACTCTTCGGTATTTTGGCTATTGGATTGTTGATAGATAAAGGGTTGAACTCACTGTACTTTGTAAAACGAAAATCATCGTAAATTGTAATAGAACTCATTCCCTTGTTCTTAGTCAGATGAATAAAATTGTATTCTTGATCAAAAGTATCAACTGGAGTTTTTTCAATTAAAGTAATTGATTTTTCTTGGCTTAAATCCTTGAAACTGAAATATAAATAACCATCTCTAATTTTGTATTTTCCTTTTCCATGACAGCCGATAAAACCTAAACCTGACATATTCCCATAACTTCCTGGATATGTAATAAACCGGCCATTTCTTAATAATTTAATTCCCTTTGAAGAATAACTTCCTACATCAACTATTCTTCCTCTTTCAATAAAATTTCCATGAAGCCCCTTTTGAGAACAATTTGTCATAGTTAGGAGTACAAGTACCAACAGTAAGTAGTATTCAATTTTCATATTATTTGGATTTCAATTTATAGACACTATTTTTGGCCGAACCACCTAATCAACTCAATCAACCAGTCAACTTAATCAACTTAATCAACTAACACATGCGCTCACAAAAAATAGAATTTCAAAACGCTACAGGTCACACACTCTCTGCTCGATTGGAATTTCCACCAGACAGTAAGCCGCATGCATTTGCGATATTTGCTCATGTTTTTACGGGTAATAAATCACTCTCCGCGACGCGACATATCAGTCGAGCATTGACGCAGTTTGGAATAGGTGTTTTGCGATTTGACTTTACTGGTTTGGGAGAAAGTGAAGGTAATTTTGCGGATACGAACTTCAGTTCTAATGTAGATGACTTGCTTTCTGCTTCTCAATATTTGGAAGAACATTATGAAGCGCCTAAAATATTGATTGGTCATTCACTGGGAGGAGCAGCTGTGATATTTGCCTCTGCACAACTCCCTAACATTCAAGCAGTTGCAACAGTTGGTGCGCCATCTGAGCCAGCACACGTTGCCCATCTTTTGCATGATAAAATTGAAGATATTGAAAAGAAAGGCGTAGCAGATGTTTCGATTGGAGGTAGAAAATTTACGATTAAAAAACAGTTTTTAGAAGACTTACAGAGCAAGAATATGTTTGAAATTTTGCGCAAGCTAAAAAAGCCAATTCTCGTTTTACACTCTCCTCAAGACAGTGTCGTAGAAATCGAAAATGCAGCTAAGATTTATCATGCTGCACACCACCCCAAAAGCTTCGTTTCGTTGGATGGCGCAGATCATATGTTGACCAATAAAATCGATGCAGCCTATGTCGGTGAACTGGTCGCTTCTTGGGTTTCGCGATATGTACCAGAGCCAGAGCAGGAAGATTTAAAATCAGATGCACAGGTTGCTGCTAAATTAGGCTCAATCGGTTATACTGCTGAAATAAAAGCGGGCAAACACTCGATGCTTGCTGACGAAAGTGAGAAATTGGGAGGCGATGATTTTGGTCCTTCCCCCTACCAATATTTATCCGTTGCCCTGAGTGCTTGTACGGTTATGACTTTGCAAATGTATGCGCGCCGCAAAAAATGGCCACTCGAAGAGGTCATCGTTCATATCGATCATGGTAAAAAATATGTAGACGATTGCATGTCCTGCGAAGAACCACACAGCAAGCTCGACCACTTTGAAAAGAAGATTGAATTGGTTGGAGATTTAAGCCAAGAACAGATTGATCGCTTATTAGAAATTGCTGATAAATGTCCGGTGCATCGGACGTTGCATAAAGAGATTCGAATTAGTACCGTTTTGGTGTAAATTGTTAGCGGATAATTTTAAACTACCCGCTAACAATCATAGAATAACGAATCTACATTTTTATAAACTTACTAACCTTCTGAACAGAATTTCTATCAAAAACTTCCAAAAAATAAACACCCCCAATCAATTGGCTGACATCAATTTGAGCAGTATCGGTAGCTTGTAAAACCAATTTCCCTTGCAAATCATAAACGTTGATCTTTTTGGAAAAATCTAAGTTGATGTTTAAAACATCATTTGTTGGGTTAGGAAATATATTAACTTCAGGAGATGGATAATCAGTCTCCTCTGTAGATACGAGTGCATTGCATGGCCCCCAGTATGGAGCAGGCAAAATCTGAATGCGAACGCCATAGACAGTTTCTACTCCTTTTCCTTCAATCTCAACATCAGTTCTGATATGCCTCGGTATTGAAGTATCAATTATCAAACTATCTTCTACAGACATACACTTGTAAAGGGTATCTTTTAGTTCCCAATTAAATGGCCATATCAAGGCATCCCGCTCATGATCAGTAACAAAACTTCCATTTTCACAAGTACTATTAGCAAAGGAAGGTCTATTCCAATAAACGGTTACAGGTTGATGTTTGGCACGAATAAATAAGGCAAATCTTCCGCCACTCCAACAGCCTTTGTCTGAACTAAGGATTTTTTCTGCTAATCCAATTGTTATTTTAGAGAAATAGTTAGTAAACGAAAACTGAGACTTAACTCGAATATCAAAGACAGAATCAAAAGGATGCGACAATAATATTTCTCCGAACTCAGGATCAATTTCAGAAGTTGCTAATGAATCAGCACCAATGAAAACCGTGTCAACATTTCCAATCGCATCTTTCACCCAAATTGTATCCAATATCATTGGAATTTTTATTTGGGCTTCACAGATCGAAAAAGAAAGTATGAATAAAAAGAAGAATATTTTTATTTTCATGGTGCTTGTTTTAGTATCGTTACTGATTGTACTTCATTGTTGAATCGAACTATCAATGCGTAAATCCCGTAAGGTAAGGATTGAGAAGACACTTCTTTTTCATAAATGCCAGGTTGTACTTGTTCAGAATCAACGATCGTTAAATTATACTCAGGAGCCAGGGCACTTGCCATAAATATTTCCAATTCTCCTTCTTCAATAATTTCATATTCAAAACTAAAATCTACACTATGAGGATTAGGAGCTGGCATCCTTAGCCAATCAAAAGCAGGTGGGTTCTTAGGAATACAATTTGGAGGTAACGTAAAAGAAATCTCCTTTTCTTTTTGATTGCCACAACCATTTTCGACAGTTAATCTGGCAATGTAGTCTGTACCAGCTTGAAATCCATTAGCCCAAGATAATGTCTTCCCACTCACATCAATGCAATAAGTTTTGGGAGCAGGGCCAGATAACAAACCTGTTGTATGTATTAATGTGTGACTTGCTGCCTCAAAAAACTCCATTTTATAGGCAGTTTCATTCATACTTGCTCCAATATAAAAGCAAAAAGAGCAATTTGTTTCGTAAATATTTTGAACTGGAAGCAACTCAATATTCGCCATAGGAGGTGGACAGTCCCCACCTATATCTTCTATATAATCACATTGGTAATCATTAATAGTTTTTAGCATCACTTCGATTTGTCCATGCGTACAGGCTCCACAACAATCATTATGCGAATTATACGCCATAAAGTTGTTATTTTGATTCGTCCATCCACAACAAGGGTGTTGATCTGCACAAGGAGTACCTGCATCGCAAGCATTTGGAAAACTACCTCCACTAAACTCCCAACTTGGAATTGGAGTTTGTGTTGCAAAATTATTCCAACATTGTAAATTTTCTTCGTCCCATGAAATAGTGCCATCACAATTCAAATCGAACCTAAATCCAGTTTCAGGAGTGTCAGGAATTCTATCATCACCCCAAGAGTGTCTTAACCCTAAAACATGACCCATTTCGTGATTGAATAAACCTCTGCTAAAATTTTCCACAACCATAGAATTGGCTGACCCTCCTAAACCATTTGCCTCGCCAGAGGCTTCATTGTGTGTCATGATGTAAATATTATATTCAGTATCAGTATTGATGCCAAATACATTATTCAAATCATTAGGTGTAGGAAAAGGAGAACCTTCATTAACCCCTATTTCTTTCCAATAAGTATCACAGTGAAAAATAACATCGTTTAATACCCAACGAATGGGAACACAATTACCTTGACCTGGGGGATCACTTGACTGGAATTGACGCATAGAATCGGCATTGCCAAAATGGTCATTGGCACGCGTAATTAGACTTTCTGCCTCTTCAAATCCTTGATCAATATTCGTAATTGGAATATCGCCGTCATAGAGGCGCATAGTATCACCTCCATCTGCTAAAAAAGTTCCAGAACAGTCATCCTCCAAAAAGTAATGGACATTCACTCTAAGATAGATAGGAATACAATCAGCCATGATGGAATCAATATCAAAACAATCACCAGATTCAGATAGTGGAGGATCTGTTGGCAAAGGTTCTTCATTACCACAAGTGTAAGGAATTGATTGACTAAAACTGACAATTGAATTTAATAAGAACAAACCCACAAGCAAAAATTTATATTTCAGTTTGCCATGGTATGTGTGTGTGTGTGTGTGTGTGTGAAGTTTAATAAAATTCATAACATTCTTTTTGATTAGAAAATGTTCAAATATATATGATTTTTTATTGTTATGTGACTTTTTTAAGAATATTAAAAAAATTATCTGCTAACGACGGCAGACTTCGTATTGAGTCAGTCACAAATAAATTTGGATATATCCTTTATAAAAGCGTACTTTTGCGGCTCGTTAGAAATCCGCCATCATATTTTATGAACAGGGGGGTATGGTTGAACCATTTTAACATTTTAACTTATGGCAGTAAAAATTAGATTATCAAGAAAAGGACGTAAGAAAGCTCCTTTTTACCACATCGTCGCAGCAGACGCAAGAGCGCCTCGTGATGGAAAATTCATCGAAAAGTTAGGTACTTACAATCCACTAACTAAGCCAGCAACTATCGACTTAGATAGAGAAAGAGCTTATTACTGGTTATCTGTTGGTGCACAACCTACCGAAACCGCTCGCTCTATTTTGAGATTTAAAGGAGTGCTTTATCGCAAACACCTTAATGAAGGTGTAAAGAAAGGTGCTTTGACTCAAGAAGCAGCTGACGCAAAATATAATGAATGGATCGCAGCTAAAGATGCGAAAGTTGCAGCTCGTTTTGAAGAAACTGCAAAAGAGAAACAAGCATACCAAGATAGATTGGCAGGTATTGGATACGTTCCACAACCTAAAAAGAAAGCCGCTACTTTGGACGAACAGATAGAAGCTGCAGACGCTGCACCAGCAGTTGAAGCTACAGCAGAAGTTGCGGATGCACCAGTTGCAGCAGCACCAGTCGTTGAAGAAGCTCCAGCTCCTGAACCAGTTGTTGAAGCTGCTCCTGAACCAGTTGCTGAAACGCCAGCACCAGAACCAACGCCTGAGCCTGAACCAGTTGCGGAAGCACCAACTCCTGAGCCAACGCCAGAACCTGCACCAGTTGCGGAAGCAGCGCCTGTTGTTGAGAAAGTGGTTGCCGCTGCGGCACCTACTCCAGAGCCAGAACCAGAACCAACACCAGAACCAGTTGCAGCAACTCCTGCTCCTGCGGCCGATGTTAAGCCAGACGATTTGACAAAAATCGAAGGTATTGGACCAAAGATTAAAGGTTTATTAATTGACGGTGGATATCCAACGTTTGCTGCACTATCTGCAGCTCCAATTGATAAGATTCAAGCAATCTTGAATGATGCTGGTTCGAGATATAAAATGCACAACCCAACTACTTGGCCACTACAAGCTAAAATGGCTGCTGAAGGTAAATGGGACGAACTGAAAAAATGGCAAGATGAATCAGATGGTGGAAAACCAATCACATCTGATGCGAAAGGTGAGGAGGAGTAAGAGCCATTGGGTTCAAATTACTACGAATTATTTTGTTGCTTTAAAATAATTACTCAGGCTAACCAAGCCTACTATGGCAAGAGCCAAACCACTACCAAGGTTTGGCTCTTTTTTTTTGCAAAGCATGCAGAACTTTAGGAACGTGTAAAAAAACAAGTATCCAAGCACATCCCGAACCAAAGTTCCACGTACGCTATGTTTGTGAATATGTGAATTTGAAAATTTAATGTAATTTTCGGCATTGTTCTCGTTTAGGAACAATAAAACTCACAAACAAAGTCCCAATCATTTGGTGTACCAGAAGGTGTGAGATAAATTTTACGACTATGAGATTACCTTCCGTTTCTTATCTTTTCCAATCTTTTTTGAATGCGTTCAAGCGTTTTCCGTTGGCAATGGCAGTGGCTACCATTGCTACCATTTGTGGAATGTATATGATAGAAAACGAAAATGATTTTGACCAGATGGTATTTAAATTATTTTTGAGTTGCATTGTTTTCTTTCCGTTGTTCATCGCAGCAGTGGCGACCAGAGAAGCCAATGATTCTTCTACAGGAGGTTTGTTGGTTGCTAATTTAGTGGTCATCGGTCTAATGAGCACCTACTGGTATTTTGGGGCACCTGATTCAGAAGATTTTCATTATACTAAGGTAGTCAGATTCTTTCTCTTTGCGGGTATTACACATTTAGTAGTGACCTTCCTACCCTATCTTAAACATGGTGAATTAGATGATTTTTGGGAATATAATCGTCAATTGTTTATCAACTTTTTTACAGGAATGCTTTATGCTATTTTAATTTTTGCAGGACTGTCCTTTGCTATTTTAGCCGTTGAAAATTTATTTGACTTAGATATAGATGGTTCAATTTATGGACATCTATACGCTGTAACAGTTGGACTTTTCCATACTACCTTCTTCTTGTCAAATTTTCCGCGTCAATACGAATATGAATTGGAGCCGCAGCTTTTCCAACGTGGATTTGTCAACTTAATTAAGTTTGTATTTATATCCATAGTGGCACTCTATTTCGTGATTCTATATAGTTATGGTTTCAAAATATTATTCACTTGGGAATTGCCAAAAGGATGGGTTTCAAAACTGGTAATTGGATTTTCAGTCGTTGGAATTTTGACCTATTTGCTCAACTACATGTTGCCCAAAATCGAACAAAGTGGATGGGTTAAAACTTATAGAAAGTGGTTTTTCTTTGTACTACTTCCAGTAACGGGTTTGCTTTTCATAGCCATTTACAAAAGACTTTCTGACTATGGATTTACAGAAGAACGGTACTTTGTTTTGCTCACTGGTATTTGGCTTTTAGGGATTTGTCTGTATTTCATTTTTTCTAAAAAAGATGATATTCGATTCATTCCTATTACATTGGCGATTGGATTATTGGTCGGGGCAGTTGGTGGGCCTTTGAGTGCATTTTCTGTTTCTAAAAAAAGCCAAAAAAACAGATTGAATACAATATTAAGGGAAATAGGCATTTTAAAGGATGGAAAAATAGAGCAACCCGAAACACTCTACGACGGAGAAAAAGCAAGAGACATCACCTCAATCGTAAAATATCTTTTCAACTATAATCATGAAGAAGTGCTATCAAATTGGATAGATATGAGTGAATTTGATTCAAATACTTCTTCCTATAAAAATGTAAAAAAGACGCTCGAAATAATGGGCATAAAATCTGTTTATGGATTTAAAACACAAAGAATCAGCAATTACAATTTCAATGCAAGTGAATCGGAAAAAATTGACATTAGTGATTATGATTCATTCGTAAGATTCTATCTGAGAAGAGAAAATTCATCGAAAGAAAAAGAGTATTATTTGAAAATAGAAGGTTCAAAACTCCTTTTCTATAAAACAGATGAATTGCTCGAAACCATTGAAATGGAAGGTCTTTTAAAAGTATTAAAAAAAGATTTCGGAGATAAGAATCGACAACTTCGTGTTGAACAAATGTCTCATTTTTATCATGGTGAAAATTATGGAATTTTGGTTTCATTTCTCAATTTAAAATTCAAATACGAAAATGACGAGTTGAAAATCAAATCAGGAAGCGGAAATATATTTTGGAAGAAAAAGGATAAGTAGCACGGTTTAAATAGAAGTTGCTTTTGACAGCGCAGATTTTTTTTTTAACGAAGAGTAGCGGAAAGTCTGTGTCCAATTACTTACTTATACTGTTTTATAACAATATTATTACTACCAGGATACCAAATCCCAAAAACTGTTATTTGACAATTTTATATCGTTTACATAATAGTTTTGCAAACCATATCGTTAAAACTTATTTCACAATTCAATTTAAGATTTCAAAAAAAATAAAAACGAACTATGTACAAATTCCTCCCCTTTCTTTTCTCTTTATTTGCAATTAACTTTTCTGTAGCTCAAAGTTCTGGGCTTACGATTTCGGACAACGGAGCAGGTGCTTTATTGGCTCAGAATGCACAAAAATTTATCAGCGATTTTAGCACAACAGATGCTTTACAATTTAAATTCAACGGTTCAGGAATAAAGTCAGCAGGAGTAAACTTGGCGGTTTCAGTGAGTATTGTCACCGTAGATCGTTCTCCTAAAATTCTTGCGACTTCCAAAAGAAAAGTAAAAAAATTCAAATCGAATGAGACCTTAACGCCTCAGCAGATTTTTAATAAAAACGACCTCCTTTTTTCAAATGCAGCATTAGCCAAATTGAAACCGGGAACTTATAAATTAGTCATTCAACTTAGTGGTGGCGACGCTGCAACAGCCAAAAGATTCAAAACTGCTCGTAAAGTAATTCCTTTTGTTTGGAGGTAGGAGCAACAGGCAAAATAGTTCATGGTAAACGGTGCACAGCCGCTCTATTAAAATTGAACAAAAAAAGAAGGCGCATTCATTGATGTGCCTTCTTTTTTTTGGTTCTTAGACAAAAACCGTGTACCATACACCCCTAAACCGTGCACCGTTTTACCTACCTTCGCCAAGAATTAATCAACAATCAAAAGTTTATGTCAGACGAATCAAAATCATGTCCTAAATGCCAATCTCCTTACGGTTATTTGCTCATGGGAGAACTTTACGCTTGTCCCGAATGTGCCTTTGAATGGAATCCAAAAGCAGACGCAGAGGCTGACAAATTAGTCGTAAAAGACGCTAACGGTAATCTTTTACAAGATGGAGATACGGTGACCATAATTAAAGATTTGAAAGTAAAAGGTGCTACTGGCCCACTCAAGGTTGGTACAAAAGTGAAAAACATTCGCCTACGAGATGGCGATCATAATATTGATTGTAAGATTCCTGGGTTTGGTGCAATGGGTTTGAAGTCTGAGTATGTGAAGAAAGCTTAAAAACAAGCTGATGCTAACATTCATATTGCTAACAATGATGCTCGTAGCCGAATTACCGATTGGAATAATTCAACAAATTAAAATACTTCCATGATTTATTGAATTAAAGGAAATTTGATCGAAATCGTTGCTTTTATTGATAATCGAGCAAAACATGTATTTTAAAGACAACATAAATTGGTTCTAAGGGTGCATCCAATTAAGCCTCAGAGAGGCGTTAATATTTTTAGCAACAAAATTTGTAAAATGGCTCCTAAGCACCAGCGGTGCGATCATAAAGATCGCACCGCTGGTGCTTAGGGTAATTAGAGCTCACTAATCTTTCTATAAATATTAACGCCTCTCTGAGGCTCGCTAAATCAACTCATTAAAAATTGGTTCACCCACTTCATTCGACATAGAGCCCATAAATTCAAGGCAAAAAAGAGATTTTGACAAAAAACAGAAACTCATTTTACCAAAACCTTAACTTCTATCCATAACCCAATATCGTCGTAAAAGCATCTTTCTGGATGTAATTATGCTAATTTTGCGAAAATACTCGCTAGATTAGCGAAACCCTATTTTGAAAACATGTGAGTAATTGCAGCAAACATTCTAACTGAACTAATTATGAAAAAATCACAATTTCCTGCCCTGATATTGAGCATCGGTCTTTTGACCATTTTACTATTTGCATTTAAATCACCGCAAACGCCAACAATGAACGACTTCCCTATCGGAGATTTTGAAAAAGAGTGGAAAACCATTGATAGTCTCGAACAACGAGGCTTACCTCAATCTGCATTGAAAGAAGTTGAAAAATTGTACGCTCGTGCAAAAAGAGAAAATAATCCTTCCCAAATCATCAAAACGATTATCTATCGAGGCAAATACGAAAGCCAACTGGAAGAAGATGGTTTTGTGAATGCACTCAACAAAGTGGAAGCAGAAATCAAATCTGCTCAATCGCCCACAAAGGAAATTTTGCACTCCATACTTGGGGAGATGTATTCCAATTATGCAGATAACAATGCCTACCAATTTCAAAACCGAACAGAGACTTTAGAGTTTGATAATCAAGACATTAGAACGTGGTCATTGGAACAAATCCTAAAAAGTGCAGACGACCATTATAGAAAATCAGTAGCAATTACAACCCGAAATATCGCAATCGAAAACCTTGATGATATCACCAATGGCCAACAAGCCAATGATGCCAATATCCGTCCAACGGTTTATGATTTCTTGACGCATCGAGCGATTCGTTTTTTTGTAAATGATAGAAGCTACCTCGACCAACCAGCCAATAAATTTTATTTGGATGATGAAAGTTCTTTTGCAGAAGCATCCCAATTTGCAAAAACGTCATTGAAAATAGAGGCGTCTGATTCTCGTAAATTTACTGCGTTGCAATTCTTTCATGAGTTGATAAAGTTTCATTTACAAAGTAAAAACGTTTCTGCTTTGATTGACGCAGATCGTCATCGACTGGAGTTCATACACCAAAATTCAATATTAGATATCAAAGGTGATTTGTACGAAAAAGCACTCCGTGACCTTTGGAAAAAACACGAATCAAATCCAACCTCGGCTGAAGTTGCGCATCAATTGGCTCAATATTTTTTTGGAAAAAGCAATAGATTTACACCTAATCCGCATTGGCAAAAAAGTGACGAAACACAAGAAGAAACCAATGGAAAATGGGATTTCAAAACTGCTTTTGAAATTTGCGAACAAGCGATTAAAAAGCATCCGAACACCATCGGTGCAGATATGTGCAACTCCTTAAAAGCAAACATTCAACGAAAACAATTAAACATCCAAGTTGAAAAAGTCTATTTACCCAACATGCCACTTTTGGGATATATGGAATACCGAAACTTTACTGATTGCCATTTTAAATTACTTAAATTATCTGAAAAAAATCTAAAAGAAATTGAAAAATTAAATCGATCAGAAAAGATTTCGTTTCTAAACAACTTACCTTTTCAAAACAAATGGAACAAAACACTTCCAGACGACGGAGACTTTAGGCAACACACTATTGAATTTCCAATACAAGGCTTAGATCATGGTCAATACATACTGATGACCGCGGACAATGCTGAGTTTTCAGACAAAAGTGGTGGTGTGTTTACCAATCAATTTCAAGTATCCAATTTGGCTTATGTCCAAACGACTGGAGAAGAAGTAGGCAAAATTCAGTTCGTAACCATTCATAGAAAAACAGGTCAACCAATGGGAGGCGTCACCGCTGATTTTTATGAAAATGATTACCGTCGCAGAAATGAAACACAAAAAAAGGTAGCTTCCTTTTCCAGTAATAAAGAAGGGTTGATTAAACCTAATTTTGGCAAAAACGGTTCTTTCAGTGTCAAATTTTCGAAAGGAGAAGAAACCCTTTATTCTAAAAATTACTACGGAAATTACCCAAACAATCGTCGAAATGAATCGAGACAGCAAGCTCATTTCTTTTTAGACAGAGCCATCTATCGACCTGGACAAACAATTTATTTTAAAGCATTAGCCGTAGAATATGACGCCGATAGAATGCCAAAAATTTTAAAAAACCATCCAATAATCGTCACCTTAAAAGATGTAAATTACCAAGACGTCAGTCGATTAGAATTAACGACCAACGAATACGGAACAGTCAATGGAACCTTTATTGCTCCAAAAGGTGGTTTGCTCGGAAACATGACGCTAATTTCGATGAATCAATCGAGACATAACTTCCGTGTAGAAGAATACAAGCGACCTAAATTTTCTGTTGATTTTGACAAAGTAGAAGACAGTTACAAATTGGGTGATGAGGTTACGATTAAAGGAAATGCAAAAGCGTACGCTGGAAACAATATCGACGGTGCGAAAGTAACCTACCGAGTCGCAAGGACTGCGCATTTCCCATACTGGAATTGGTGGCGTTGGGGCTGGTACAATCCGTGGAGCAACAGCAGCACAGAAATCATCAACGGTACGACCAAAACTGATGAAAATGGAAAATTTGAAATAAAATTTGAAACCATTCCAGATCGCTCTATTTCAAAAGAAACGAAACCACAATTTACTTACCAAGTCTATGCCGATGTCGTTGACATTACAGGCGAAACGCGTTCTGGAAATACGTATGTGAATGCGGGTTACGTGGCACTTGACCTTAGGCTTGGCGCAAAAGACAAAGTCAACCTTAACGAGAAAAATGAGATTAGTTTGACTGCAAATAATTTGAATGGCGCCACTCAAAAAGCAGAAGTAGAAATTCAAATTTTCAAACTCAACGTACCCAATACAATTTTCAATAAAAGATATTGGCCAAAGCCAGATCGACAACTACTGAGCGAATCGGAATTCAAAAAAGACTATCCTCTAATTGCTTATGCAAACGAAGATGAAGTCATGGGCTGGAAATCAGGTTCTACCGTTTTTACAAAAAAAGTGAATGTAGAGGGAGAAACAAAAGTGAAATTAAATACTGATAAACTCTCTACGGGTGCTTACAAAATAGTTGTTACCAGTCAAGACAAATATGGCGTTCCAATTGAATTAAATGCTAATTTTACGGCCTATAAAGAAGGGGAAAAACGACCTCCCGTTCCAATGATTTTATACACAATAGCTGATACAGGCAAAAAAGAACCAGGACAAAAAAGTTCAATTCATTACTCGACTTCGACAGATGAATTATGCCTTTACGGCAGAATGTCTAATCGCACAACCAAATTGCGAGAAGGTTGGATCAACGTAAAAACGGATCGCAAAATCACGCATGAAATAACGGAGCAAGACAGAGGTGGTTTAGGGTTCCAGACTTTTGCGGTAAAAAATAATCGGTACTACCAAGAGCGCCAACAAATACAAGTGCCGTGGAGCAACAAAGATTTGAAAATCGAATACGCGACTTTCAGAGACAAACTGCGCCCAGGTGATGAGGAAGAATGGGTCGTAAAAATCACTGGTAATAAAAAGGAAAAAGTCGGAGCAGCATTCGTGGCGGCGATGTATGACGCCTCGCTCGATGCATTCGCGCCCAACAATTGGAACTTCAACCCTTTCCCAAAATACAACAATCGATTCTATTGGAATTCAGACAATTTTTCAACAGCCAATGGTCAATTGATGCAGCAATATTGGTATCACAGCCCAATCAATTTGAAGTCTCGAAGCTATAGATATTTGAATTGGTTTAATTGGAATTTTGGAAGTGGAAATTGGAGATACCAAAGGGGTGCAGTATATATGGACGCTGCGATGGAAACGGCTGAAATGGCTTCGCCGAGCGCTGCTCCCGGAAAAAGAGGTAAAATAGCAATGCGTTCACTTGAGGAGCAAGAAAACACCACAACCGGAGGAACACTTGCTTCCGAGGATTTAAAGAAGCTCCCAACACGAAACGTAGGATCGATTGCTGCAAACACAGCAGGAGTGTCTGATGAAAATTCAAAAGAAGATCTAACCGATGTTTCTGTTAGAACGAACTTAAACGAGACCGTTTTCTTCTTTCCAAATTTGATGACAAACGCCGAAGGTGATGTGATCATAAAATTCACCATGAACGAAGCGTTGACCAAATGGAAATTCCTTGGTTTCGCACATACGCCTGACTTGCAAACTTCCATCACGGAGAAGATGGTGCAGACACAGAAGGAGTTGATGGTGGTACCAAATCCTCCTCGTTTTTTCCGCGAAGGTGATAAAATTGAATTCACCGCCAAGGTTTCTAACCTTACGGAAAAGGATATGGTAGGAACTGCCGAGTTGCAATTATTTGACGCCGTAACAGATGAACCGATTGATATTCCTTTAGGTAATAAAAACGCAAATCTCAATTTTTCAGCGAAAGCTGGACAGTCTGACCGATTGGCTTGGACGATTGAAATTCCGAATGCAGGTGCGCAAGCGATCAAGCATAGAATCGTAGCGAAAGCAGGAAGTTTCAGCGATGGAGAAGAAGCTATCGTTCCAGTTTTGACTAACCGAATGTTGGTAACAGAGACCCTTCCTTTGCCTGTAAGAGGTGGCGAGTCAAAGAATTTCACTTTAGAAAAACTAAAAACCAATAACTCTTCGACACTGACAACGCAGGGGTTGACTTTGGAATACACTTCCAATCCAGCATGGTACGCAGTGCAGGCACTCCCCTACTTGATGGAGTATCCGCATCAATGTACGGAGCAAATTTTCAGTCGTTTTTATGCGAATAGTTTGGCAACTCATGTAGCTAATTCTTCGCCGAAAGTAAAGGCCATTTTTGACCGTTGGAAAAATTATGAACCAGATGCGCTGAAAAGTAATCTTTCCAAAAATCAAGAATTAAAAACGGCACTTTTGGAAGAAACACCTTGGGTACTTGATGCGCAAAGTGAGGAGCAACAAAAGCAAAACATAGCCCTTCTTTTCGACCTCAATCGTATGAGCTACGAAATGGAGCAGGTGCTACAGCAACTCGCTCAGCGGCAGGAAGGCAATGGCGGTTGGGCATGGTTCCCAGGTGGCAGACCTAACTGGTATATCACCCAATATGTGGTAGAAGGTATCGGTCATTTGCAACGGTTGGGCGTGCGACCAATGGTTAAAAATAAAAAGTACCGAGGCATGATGGAGAAAGCGATTCGTTTTTGTGATGCTGAAATGGTTGAGCAATACGAAGAGCTGGAAAGACAAGTCAAAGCAGGCAGAGCATCTTGGAAAGATGACCACCTCAATAACATGGCCATTCATTATTTATATGCACGAACGTTCTTTTTGACTCCTCAAATATCGCAGGTCAACAAAGACAATCTTTGGCGAGACCCGAGCGGCGTAAGCATGAGCAAAAAGGCAGAAATTGCATTTGCATATTATCACGGTCAAGCCGAAAAATATTGGATAAAAAAAGGTATCTACGAACAAGGTTTGATTGCATTGGCATTGGACAGAGTGCAGACTTCTGACCAACCCGCCGACATCGTGAAGTCACTCAAAGAACGCTCACTCAACAATGAAGAATTGGGCATGTACTGGAAATACAATCGCGGCTACTACTGGCATCAAATGCCTATCGAAACACATGCTTTGATGATTGAGGTTTTTGAGGAAGTTGCCAAAGACGACCAAGCGGTAGATGACTTAAAAGTTTGGTTACTCAAAAACAAACAAACCAATAATTGGAAAACCACAAAAGCCACAGCGTCAGCGGTTTATGCGCTCATGATGAGTGGCGACTCATGGATTACAGATTCAAAACCTGTGAAGGTTTCGTTTCCTTCTTCATCCAATAGTCAGTTTGAAAAAGATATTGATAATGCGCAATCAGGTGCAGAAGCAGGAACGGGTTATTTCAAACTCAGATGGGCTGGCAAAGAAGTCTCCCCTACCCTCGCTTCGGTCAAAGTAGAAAACCCAAATGAGGTCATCAGTTGGGGAAGTTTGTACTGGCAATATTTCGAACAATTGGATAAAATCACCACTTTCGAAAAGACGCCATTGACCTTGAAAAAACAACTCTTCAAAGTGGAACTTTCGAACACGGGTGAGAAGATAAAACCAGTTTCAAAATCAGATGTAAAAGTAGGTGACAAACTCAAAGTACGCATCGAACTCCGCGTTGATAGAGACATGGAATATGTCCACATGAAAGACATGCGCGCTTCTGGTTTTGAACCAATGAACGTGCTTAGTTCCTACAAATGGCAGGGCGGTCTCGGCTACTATGAATCAACCAAAGATGCGAGCACTAATTTCTTTTTCGACTATTTACCGAAAGGAACTTATGTGTTTGAATATCCGCTACGCGTGGTTCATAATGGAGACTTTTCGAATGGGATTACGACGATACAGTGTATGTATGCACCGGAGTTTACGAGTCATAGTGAGGGGGAAAGGTTTGAGATAAAGGAGTAACGGATAAAGAAATACAGATGACGGAAACGCCTTTCAAGCTTTGTGGTTTGGGAGGCGTTTTTTTGTCTGAATCAGGATTCTCAGGATCAGCCTTCGGCGGACACGTTTGAGGACCCACATTATACTTCGGTAGCGAACCATTTTAACACTTCCCCCTTTCGAAACAAAAGCCCTTTATTTCGTTGAATTAGAGGTAATTACTATTTAAACTAATTCCTTCAGGATATCAAAAAATATTATCTATGAGAAAATCAATTACACTCCTTATCCTTTGTATTCTATTCATCGGAAATTTATCAAGTCAAAGTTGCCTACCCAATGGCATCAACTTAACCACTCAAGAGCAAATCGATGCTTTCCTAACAGACTATCCTGACTGTACTATAATTGAGGGACGTTTACGCGTAAGGGTGGTAAATGGTCAGGACTTGATTAATTTAGCGGGCCTCTCTCAAATCACCGAAGTGAAAGGAGATTTATACATCGAATTATCAACGGGTGCGTCAACTGTTATTGACCTACGAGATTTGAGTAATTTAACAACTATTGGAGGTTCGCTTATCATTCTTAATTCTAATAGTTTAATAAATCTGGATGGGTTGCAAAACCTATCTACCATTGGTGAAGGTATCAGCATTGTAGGAAATGATGGTCTCCAGTCTTTGACAGGTTTAGATAATTTGAAACGAGTGGAAGGTAAAATCTCAATCAGCTCTAATGATAATTTAAATAATCTAACTGGACTCGGTGGACTTGAATATTTGGGAGGTTATCTCAATGTAGATGTAAAAGAAAATTTGGTAGGATTTGCGCCATTGGATACAATTACGGGTATGAATTTAGAAGGGTCTTTTATTCCAAGTATTGTCGGGCTTGAATCCATCACACATATAAGGGAAGACCTAACCGTAGTAGCTTGTGGTTCGATAACCAATCTGGAAGGTCTCGCAAATCTACAATCAATTGGAAGAGTCTTGTATATCGAACGTGCTGATGCCTTTACCTCATTTGCACTTCCTAACATTGAATCGATCGGAGCACTTTCTTTTACCCAAAATGAATCCCTCCAAAACATGCAGGGTTTAGAAAATCTAAAATGGGTAAATGAGTTAAGTGTTATCAATAATCCATCCTTCATAAATTTTGAAGGACTTGATAACTTTCAACAATATTTTGGGACTATTAATATTAGTCGAAATCCAGCGTTGCTTAATCTAAATGGGTTTGAAAGTTTGACGCAGTTGGGAGAGACTTTCATCATTGAGGAAAATGATTTATTATCTTCAATCATGGGCTGGAACAATGTCCAGTTTACTGGATCCGAAACTGGAAAAATTACCAGCAATCGAGAACTTTCGATTTGTAATATTTCTGGGCTTTGTACCTACTACTCTAATTCGGGACAACCGTTACCAACCAATATCGAGATTAACAACAATGCAAATGACTGCAATAGTCCAGAAGAAATTTTGGTTTCCTGTGATACCATGGGGATTTGCCTTGCCACCGATACCGACTTTACCACCCAACAAGAAATAGATGATTTTTTAATTCAAAATCCGAATTGCAAAAAGGCGCTTGCAAGTATTAGAATTTTTGGAAATGACATCATCAATATTGATGGTTTGATAAATATTGATTCCATCGCAGGGAATTTACAAATGTTTGACCTTCCAAATCTTCAAAACTTAAATGGCTTTTCTAATTTAAAAAAAGTAGATGGAATGATAGAAATATCTAATCTTCAACTTTCAAATTTCGAGGGTTTAGAAAAATTGGAATATGCCGAGGGTTTAGAATTTTCTTTTAATTCAAACTTAGATTTCACAGGTTTTTCTGGATTGCAAAAGGTTGGTAATCAAGGACTTACGATTCGAGATAATACTGATGCTACATCAAATAATGGTTTTGATAATTTAGAAACCATAGAAGGAATTCTCAATTATGCGACTAATCCCTCGTTTGAAAATATGGACGGATTCCCTGCATTAAAAGTAGTCGAAGGTGAAATTACTTTTAACGAAAACCTTACAACTATTTCAGGTTTGAATGCACTGGAAAGATACTCTGGAAGCCTTGCTTTCTTTTTGGGTGAACTTTCCGATATCAGTGGTTTCCAAAATCTTCGTTCGGTTAGTGGAGATATTTATTTGAGTGTCTCTTCTGTAAATGGTTTTGTGGCAACAGGCTTCAACAACTTAGATTCAATTGGAAATGATTTTAGACTTGACAATTTTAGTTCTGGCATTTTAGATTTGTCTGGGTTCAATAATGTGAAATATATTGGAAGAAATTTTGGGCTTGAAAACAATCTATTTTTTGATCAACAAGGACCTTTTACTGGTTTCAATCAATTGCAAACTATTGGTAACGAATTTTATATGGGCAACTGCTCCTACATCACCGACCTCTCAAATTTCCAAAGTTTAAGAAGAATAAAAAGAATCAAAATAGAGGGCAATTCAGAATTAATGAACCTTGATGCATTTGCTGATTTGAACTTTCAAAACATCGAATATTTACAAATAGAATTCAATGTTGATTTAGAAGTTTGTGCCAATGATGCGATTTGTAATTATCTTTCAAATGGTGGTTTCAGTCTCATCAGTAACAACAGTGACGGCTGTCTTGATAAAGTCGATGTGGAATCCAACTGCAATGTCTCAAGAGGAAAAATCCGTTTCGGAACTTTCTATGATGTAAATGAAGACGGCATTCGTCAACCCACCGAAACACTTTATGGCGATGCATCGGTTAGTTTAGAACCACTCGGCTACACATTGTTTGGAAATCCAGATTCTTTGAGTAGAGTACTACTTCCGACAGACAATTACTCACTCACGTTAAACACACCACAAGACTGGCGAATCACTTCTGGCAATGGAATCCAAACCGTTGATTTGACCTCAGGCGTTAATTGCGATACGGTTTTATTTGGAATTTTTCCAGAGGTGCAAGGTGGCAAAATGGCGACGTTCATTTCCGCTCCACCGACGCGTTGTAATGAGTTTATAAAATTTGAAGTGACCGCAAAAAACATAGGAACGACAACCACCGATGGATGGCTTTGGTTAGAAGTTGACAACAAATTTTAGATATTCAATTCATTGATTCACCAAACACGACAAGTAGTGCCAACGAATTTGGCTGGATGATTACGGATGTACCTCCTGGTAATTCAGTCACCAAAGAAATTCTATTACAAATACCAGGGCCAAATGATTTTCCAATAGGTCAAAATTTAGTCTTCAAATCATTTGTCAATTTTGAAGATAATGGAGTGACCGCTCGTTCAGATGAGTTTGAATATCTCGCCGAGTTGCGTTGTGCCTATGACCCCAATGATAAATTAGTCAATCCATCAAGAAAAGGAAATTTCACTCAATTTGACGAAGCATTAATTTATACGATTCGTTTCCAAAACACTGGAAATGATTTCGCAAGAGACGTTGCGATTCGCGATGAAATCAGTGCGCAATTAGATTTGTCCACTTTTAAAATTTTGGGAAGTAGTCATTATGAAAACCTAAGTACAACCATCGAAGACCGATTGGTGACTTTTGATTTTTCAGATATTTTCTTGCCTGATAGCACCGCTGATTTTGAAGGTAGCAATGGTTATGTCATGTTCAGCATTCAAACCAATAGTAGCTTGAGCGAGTTTACGGATGTTGAGAATACGGCAAGTATTTTCTTTGATTTCAATCCACCAATTGTGACCAACACGGCGCTGAATGTAATGGTCAGTTCCATTACGGATGAGGACAATGATGGCTTTTTCGTTTTTCAAGATTGCGATGATACCAATCCAAACATCAACCCAGATGCCATAGAAATTCCAGACAACGGCATTGATGAAGATTGTGATGGGATGGATTTGCTTTCTGGAGTGGAAGATGCTTTTAGTACGAAATTCAAGGTTTACCCGAATCCGACTTCTGGGAAAGTTTTTATAAAAGGAGAAGGATTGCAAAATGCTATTGTTACCCTTACTGATCCAACAGGTCGTATTTTCTTCGTTGAAAAATTGAATGGTAGTAACTCGATTCAACTGCCAAAAGAGACAACTGGAATCTTATTTCTAACAATAGAAATAGAAGAAGGAACGGCTATCAAGCGAATCATCAAAAAATAGAATAGACTTTAATCTGAAATAGTTTGTAGAGCAACGAGTGCTTATTTTTTTGCTAATTGAGGCAAAAAATCTAAGCATCCGCCGCGGCGGATGGTTCTATTTTTTAACACGTGTCACGATTTTACATCGGGGAAAAGTAGCGGAAAAAGAAGTATTCGTTTGCATACGAAATGTTTTAGAATAAAGTCTAATAGTATTCACACTATTTTTCAAAATGAAAGCCCCAGCTCATAACGAGTTGGGGCTTTCATTTTTAAGCACTCTTAAAAAGAAGTGCCGCCTCCACAACAACCTTCTGGACAACAATCAGGAAGAAAGGTCATTAGCATTGGTAAAAATCCGAATAAAGACATGATGAAAAATTTTGAATAGAAGGCTTCTTCTGGCACAGTTAAGAAGCCAATTAATTTGCAATCTGTGCTATTGCATTTATCACCACGAAGACGGAAAGAGAACAAAAAAGACGCAGATTAGCGAATCCACTTAAAGGTTTTGATAGTTGAACCTTCCTCCATGATTTGAATAAAGTAAAGTCCATTTGGGAGTGACGAAAACTCAAACTCAGAAGTTCCGATTGGCAAAACACCCGTTCTAATCGTTTTTCCAAATGAATTGATAAGTCCAAAATTGCGCTCTGTAGTCGAAGCATTTTTAATACTCAATAAACCCGATGGAGATGGGTTTGGATAGATATTGATTGAGTGGTCATTGTTGATAAAAGTGGTCGCTGTTGTTCCTTCTGAGCAAGTTGTTTTTTGGCCATCCACCAAAAATCGATGTTTGGCTGGATTGTATTTTGTTTCTACCCCTGAAGGCAAACCAATCAAATCGAAGTCTTTTAATTTTTCTTTTAGTTCAGAAGATTCCTTTAAATAATAGGTACTATCTGCTAGTTCGGTAATATTTTCGGGCAAAGTAATTCCAATGTAGGAATTGCCATAGGCAAAGTGCCCCTCCCCTGCCAAAACATAAAGTGGCAGAACCGAACCTGACTCATTTCGAACAATTAAATTACCAACAAAATTTTGGTTATCGGTCGGTTCACCATTATTCATAAAAATACCAAAGGACTCTGTTCTATTTCTAAAAAAAGTATTGTGTCCTCCATTTATACCATGCGAATCATCAATGACGATGTTTTGACAGATATTGCCTTCTATCAAATTATCAAATGGAAAATTTCCATGCAATACAATGTCTCCTGCCGAATTTGCAGGCAATACCACAGATGTCCAAAATGGGTCTTCTGAATAATTATACCCCAAAACATTATTGTTAGCGCCCGATTGAAGTAACATTGAGTGGCGCAAATGTTTATAAACATTTTCTTCCAAAAGACAATGTTTACTCGCATTTTGAAGGGTGGTACCATAAGCCTTTCCACCACCACCGTAATTAAATCCATCTTGAAAATAGGAAGTAGTTACAGATATATTTCTACTCTTATCAATCAATACATGTGAGAAATTACAATTATAACTTTCTACACAAGACACCCAACAATTATAGGCGTTTTGAAAAACAATATTGTTTGTTTGCGAGTTAGTCCCAGAAGTTGCTTCAAGTTTGATCGCCTCAATCCCAACATTGGAGATGGGAAACATTTTAGCACATCTCGCAAATTTATCAACTTTAAATTCTTGATTTGTACCGTTTTTCAAATAAAGGTTGGAGCCATTGATTTCATCAATGATACCAATATTACCCGTATTGTTTTTAGCCCAGTTTGACGTGATTTTATCATCATCTTCTTGATAAATGTAAACCAAATCGCCTTCTTTCCATGATGGACTGAAATTCAAAACCGAGCTGACCGAATTTTCTGGCAAATCGTATTTTAGAGTAATAAAGTCTGACTCTAAAGTCCCTTTTACATTAATAAGCGATTGTTCTCCTAAATTTAAAAATCTAAAAATGGTTTTATCGCCATCACCTCTGATGATTTTGTCGCTAACCATTATGATTGGCTCAGAAAAAACATAGGTTCCTTCAGGAAAATAAAACTCAACCGCAATGTTTTTATAATTTTGAATGAGGTCATTTAACTCATTGGAGATGATCTGATTTTCAGTACCCATAATACCAAGACTATTCACGTTGATAACTCGTGAAATCTGAATGACACTCTTGTCGGCACCAACTTCTAACCAATTTCCGAGACGATCAAGGGGAATAGTTTGACCGTGGAGTAAGGTTAGAAAAAAGCAAAAGCATATTACTATTGCATTCTTCATTGCTTGGATTATAATTTGTGCTAAGTTACGTTTTATTAAGTCAAAATTTATTCCATCTACTGAAAAAAGCAGATGGAATGAATTAAGTTATTTAGTTAAGGCAAACATATTTAAATTATTTCAATTTATATACATTGACCATTGACCAATTCTGAAGGACGAACGTTAAAGTTTAGAATCAAAGGTATTTATCCCCATAGAGCTTCTTTAAAATCCTCTTAGCCACGGTTCCATTTCAGGTCAATTGAAAAGCATCGAATAACAATTTCTCAAATCTGGAGATTTGATAAAAATACGTGATGGTTTAGAGAACCACACGAGCAAATTTATTTGAAATTTGATTCCCTACCCATTCAATCCAACATAGAGCGGAATAAAGCCTATTGATTGAGTAATCCTAAACGGTTTTTTTTATGTTAGATGACAAACCTGAATACTTGGCAAGTTTGTTGAAGAGTATTAAATAATTCTTAAACGACTTGTTAATATGAATTATTTATTCTTACATTAGCATGGTCAAACAGAATTGACATTCGCGTTTATTAAAAAAAAATTTAGGGATTAATTCAATTTTCAAACCTGACCTTTATTTTGAAATTGTACCTTAAACCTTTGATATTCAATAGAATATAGTCTTTGGTTTCTGTACGATTCTGGTCTTCAAAAATGGGAAAAAATGGAAAAAAGAAGAAAAACAAAAGGCTTTTCGGACTTAATTAATAAGCTCACAAAAGCTGCAAAAGAACGAAAAGTAACAAACGAATCTTTCTTAAAAAAATACTCCGATAATGCTTCGGCAAAGGTAGATGAGGGTATTTCAAAAATTATTTCAAATAATATTGTTACCCAATAAGAGAGATTCTTTTCTACAGAAAAAGATAAAATAATTAGCGTCATGATTCGATTCATGGCGCTTTTTTTTGTCCGGTTGCCGAGTTGCCGAGTTGCCGAGTTGCCGAGTTGCCGAAAAATCTGCGATTTTTCGGCTAAACCAAAAAGACATTTGAGGAGAACTCAAATGTCTTTTTGTTGCGCAACCAT
>CALLVG010000047.1 GCA_938010715.1 uncultured Saprospiraceae bacterium | reverse complement strand
AGAACAAGGAGCAGGAGGTGTTACAGTTACGTTTGTAAAACAGTTTGGATCATCGTGGTCAATAATTTTGTAAGTTTTTGTACCACCACTAATCAAACCTCCGCCGACAGTAGTACTTGAACCGCTTCCAATCATATTTCTGGTTGTCCCAACTACATCGTAACCCCATGCGCCACCATTAGTGATGGTAGCCGTTACACGGAAGGAATAAGTATCATCACTTCCTGAAGCTGTTCCTCTGTTATTACATTGGATGTTGGACACGGTTGCAGAAACGCTACAAACTCCTGGAGGAGGAGGAGGCGTTCCTCCTACATTTACAGTTTCAGTTTCATTACAAATTACACTCCAACCAGAAGTATAAGTTTTAATTAATACATAATAAGTTCCACCAGATGGAGCAGTATAGCTTGTACTGTTACCGCATGGGCTAGACCCCCATGAGCTACAAGTTTTTACACTTGACCATTGGCTGTTCAAAAAATTAACCTCGCTGTGACTACCACCTATGTTGTTAACGGTGATGGTACTACCGCTAACAGAAACGGTAGCATTACAACTTTGAGCATTGGCTGAGGTGCTAAATGATAGCAAACCAGCTAGGGCAAAGAGGCAAAAGGCTACTAAGCCTTTTCTTTGGATTTGTAAAGCAGATTTAAACATAAAATAAAATGTTTTGGTAAAAAAATAGATTTAAAAGTGCCTGCACGTTTTATTGTGTGTGTGGAGGCATATTCTTGACTGAAAGGCTGGCATATTTCAAGCCTTTCAAACTAGGTTTGAGGCATGGGAACACTGATCTCATTATGACAAAATCATAATCAGTACTAGGTAGTTCCCTTGATGGTTCTCTCTAAATTGTAACTTAGTTAAGTATATGCTGGAAAGTAGTTAACGTGCGGGTTTGGTATTAGTCTAAGAGCAGTTTTTGTATTGGGTATTAGGATGCGAGACCAGCATAAAGGTCGTTCTGAAGTGCACACAAAAGTAAACACTTTTTCAACAGTTACAACATTAACAATTGAATTTCTAAAAAAAATAAGGAGGGTCCGAACTTGTCAAATAAACTAAATTTAATGTATTGTGTTCGTGGTGTAAATTCGCTTTTTTTGACGTAAATCCTTAAACATTGTCAAAATAAATACACTTACATGATTAAAAATACCTATATGTTGGTATTCGTGAATTAAAGTTTTACTTCCATTTCAACCGATAAGCCGCTCCAAAACCATAAGTATTGGAGAGCCCGATATTTTCGCCATCAGGTATAAAAGCAGCTTTTACATACACACCAAAATTAGGTTGGATTGGATAATAAATAGTGGCGCCCATTTTGAGCCAAATGGAACCTGTTCCACCAGATATTTGTGTGTCTGTTCCACCATTAAACGTGTAAAAATATTCTGCAAAGCCTTCTAAGAATATCTTGTTTCCAGCATAACCAAATTTTGTTACTATTGGTACAGAAGTGAGTGGCGAAGGGATAAATCTGACATCAACTCCAGTCTGAAAATGTAAGAACAATCCGTTGTTAAAGTCTTTTTGAAAAAAGTATCTGGCGAGAAAAGAAGTGTTTCGAGCACCGATAGGTCTCTCAAGCGAATCACTATAATTTGAAGCAGGAAAGCTCAAGCCGATCGCAGTAAAAGATTTCATAGTCTCGTTCTCTTTTTTTGTTTTCGAAAAGCGATATTTTAAGGCAACGATTGCATCTTGAATCCCTTGATTGTAAACATCGCAATTTTCACAACTTGGTGTTCTCAAATATGGAATTGTCACTACCAAATCGAGCGAATCTGAAAATCCGTGTTCTAAGAAAAGACTTGCGGATTGAATAGTATTTTTTTCAGCTCTTCTTTCTTTTCCGAAAGCATAGGTATCGTATGATTCTTGATTGAAAGAAAGCGCAAAATCTGTTTTATTTTTGCCTTTCATCCAACCATCAAATGGGCCTTGGGCAATTAGAATGTTAGCAGAAAAAAATGTACATAATAATCCAATTCCAAATTTAATGTTGGTGCTAAATTTTAGTGATTTTCCAAGATTTCCAAGCATTGTCTTTTTGGAGTACAAAGTAATAGGTTCCTGAAGAATATGTCGCTAAATCAACTTCTAAACTTGTCCTCAATGGAACATCTACTTTACTTTTTTGAATCAATTTACCTTCTTGATTGATTATGAAATATTGGAAATTTTCAGGTGCGTTTAATTCAAAATCTATCCGCACCAAACCATTTGTGGGGTTTGGTGCCAAAGTTATCGCTCCATCAATTTCTAACTCATTTACACTATTTGTAAAATCTAAATCTACGAACGCTTCTTTTTGACATCCAACACCATCTGTTACAGTTACAAAGTACGGCCCCGCAGTCAAACCAGTTATCGTTTGAGTTGTACTATCATTACTCCAAAGATACTGGTAATTTCCTACCCCTCCAGAGACATTGGCAGTCAATTCTCCATCATCTCCAATATGCATTGAGACAGGTTTTTCATAAATATTGATTTCTAATTCTGGGGGATTATTTAATGTTACCGAGGTAGTGATAGAACATTGATTGGCGTCCATAACCAAAATATCATGGACTCCAGCAGCCAGATCTGTGGCGACTGGATTATTCGTAAACACTCCATTAATAAAATATTGATAATCTAAAAGTCCACCTGTAATTATGAACGATATTTCACCTGTCGATTCATCATGGCAAATTGGATTTTTGGAAAGCACAGTATCAAAGGTCATCCCTGATGTAGGCCCATTTATCGTAAATGTTTGTGGCAGAACACATCCATTGGCATCAGAAATAGTCACATCATAGGTGCCAATTGATAATTGAGTTGGATCTATTCCGTTGCCCCAAAATGCATTGACAGGCTGGGTTCCCCCAAAAATTTTAAACGCTACACTTCCTGTGGAATCTTCAAAACATTTTACGTGATTAATTTCAATTGAATCAATATAAATTGAATCGGGTTCAAATATCCTTACTGGCTCAGGAAGTTCCCAACTGCAACCAATATTATCGGTTATTCTTAAAACATAATCTCCCGCAGGAAAACTATTGGCACTTTGAGTAAAAATAATAGAATCACCTGTTTGGGTATCGATCCAAGCAAAATCATAAGGTGGGTTCCCTCCAGAAATAAGTGTTGAAATTACACCTCCACTACCATTCGCACAACGAACATGTTCTACATTAATTATTTCACCAATGATTGGATTTGGTTCTAAAATTTCGATTGGCAATGAATTGATTTCACATCCTTTTGAGTCCACAACGGTAAGTACGTAAATGCCTTCTTCTTCATTTGCAAGGCAAATTGTGCTATCATTTGTTAGACCTCCTCCACCAGTAGCACCAGCGCCGTCACTCCAAGAATATTGAAAAGGTGGCATCCCTCCACTAAAAGAAATACAGATACTTCCGTCTTCATTTCCGAAGCAAGAAACGTCATCTTTTGAGAAGTTATTAAAATAAAAACTTGACGCAATTGTTGGTACTTTAATCTCATCAACTACCACTTCACAGTCATTATCATCTGTCACGGTCACCTCATACTCGCCTGCTGGGATATTAATTAAATTAGCGCCCGTCGTGCTGTCACTCCACATAAATTGAAGATTCCCTACTCCTCCTGTTGCCGCCAACTTTATAGTATCTCTATTGAGTCCACCTGTACAATCCGGATCAAGACTGACTTGATAAGTCACGTCAATCTCTGGCGGATTATTAATAATAATTGAAGGATATTCCAATATACAATTTGCTGAATCTGTGAGTATTAGATCATAATCACCTGGGCTCAACCCAGTAATATTTGCACCAGAAAAGGCTCCTCCATTCCATGAATAAGTATAGTTTGGATTGCCTCCAGACGCTTGAACAGTGATGCCACCCGTGCTATCATTATGACAAAGAACTTGATCTACAGCCAATATCTCAACCGTCAAACTATCATTTTCTATAATCTCTATTGAGTCAATTTGCAACTGACAATTATTGGCATCTGTTACTTTCAATCCATAAAATCCGCTTGAAAGGTTTTGTAAATTTTGGCTTGACAATCCGTTGCTCCAATTGTAGAGGTATGGCCTTGTTCCTCCGAGTATATTTGAGAAAATTCGACCTGTAGAATCACCAAAACAAATAGGCGAAAGGGACTCGACTGATTCTCCTTCTATCACTTGTGGCGCATCAACTTTTATTTTTGTAAAAGTTGAAATACAGCCATTGTCATGGGTGATTGTTACATCATAAAAACCGACAGGTACGTTTGCTAAATCCTCATTGGTCGTCGAATCACTCCAAAGAAAAGTATAAGGACTGGTTCCACCAGATAAAATTTCTAAATCAATTCCACCATCAGAAGTACCTACACAAAATGGGCTTATAATATCAAAATTTACATTTAAATTATTGGGTGCATTGATGGTAATCGTATCTGAAATTGCCTTACAACTATTCCCGTCAATGACGGTGAGCACATAATCACCACCCGCAAGACCAGCAAGATCTTGCGTTCTGTCTCCTGTATTCCAGATGTATCCGATGGCACCAGTGCCGCCAGTGGCAGTCATATCAATTACTCCATCAGCGATACCAAAACAGGAAGCATTGGTATTTTGAACGGTATCAACGGTCAACAGTGGCGGATTATCAATTGTAATAGCTAATTGAGCATTCTCACAATTATTGGCATCGACGACAGTCACATCAAATGAACCAGCTGCTAAGCCACTGCGCGTTGCCCCTACTCCACCATCACTCCAAAAATATTGGTAAGGAGGTGTTCCTCCAATTGCTGAAGTTTCTATCGAACCACTTGCTTCCCCAAAGCATATTGGATTTAATTTTTGAACTACTAAAACGGATAAATTCGTGGGTTCTGAAATCGAAATTGTATCAGATTCAAAAGTACATCCTTGCGAATCTGTTATGGTAAAATAATAATTACCGGCTGACAATCCAGATGGATTTTGGACAGACGGCGCATTATTCCAATTGAAAGAATAATTAGGTACTCCGCCAAAAACACTTAATTCTATTTTTCCGTCATTTCCACCAAAACATCCAACATCTTTTGAGTTGGAAAGTGCTGTGACCGGATCTGGTTGCTGAATTTTAATATCTGACAAAATTGTTTGACACCCACTATCGGTCACAGTGACACTATAAGTACCAGCCGCCAAACCAATGACATCTTCACTGGTACTTGAAATACCACCACTCCATGCAATAGTTGGATTGTTTCCAGTAACGGAAAGAAAAACTCCGCCATCACTGGCACCATTGCAACTGACTGGTCTGATGCTATCTAATAAAACTGTTGCAGAAGGCCCGTCAACGATTACATTATTTAAAACAAAATCACAGCCCTCAGGCGAATTGTCGGTTATCGTTATGGAGTAACTCCCTTGAATTAAATTTGGAATAGTATAAGCGCCACTTGTAAAAGTCGGGCCATTAGACGAAAGTGGACCAAACCATTCGTAACCATAATTGGGCACGCCATCTTTTGGATTCAAAGAAATCGAACCGTTGTTTCCAAAACAAAAAGAAACTGGATTGATGTTTAGAATTTCTACTGTATCGACACTACTTTTTGTCAATATAATTATCGAATCTGTATCTGTACATTGGTTTTGACCAGTGACAGAGTAGGTGATCAAATTTGCTTCACCATTGAATGCTCCAGAATTTACATTTATGGAATTGGCGGTTTCGAAAGTACTCCATAATTGGCTGTAATTGGGTACTCCACCTGTGCCATAACCCGTCAAGAAAACAGAGGATCCTTTACATGTTTTAAAAGTATCTCGATCTGGGATAATATTGGCAGTCGGAGAGGATAGTACTGTGATTGTTACCATCGTCGTGTCTTCACATCCTCCATTAGCTATTTTTCGAATATAGTAATCTTGTGTAGAATTTGGACTAACCAAATTTGAAATCAAATTGGAACTATTGACTGGGAAACCAGAGTGATAGGTCAATGCAACTCCTACAGTATTATTTTGATCGCTAATTTGCAAAGTAGAAAGGTCAAATATTTCGCCTTGACAAATTACAGGTTGATCTTGAGTCGAAATTTTTGGTAACGGATTTACTATCACATCTACTCCTGCTGAATCAGTAGAATAGCAAAAGAATCCTTCTTCATAAGCGTAATAATGATAAATGGTTGGCATACCATTTATTGCTGCTAATCCATTGATAGTCAAGGTGTCACCGAAACTGCCATTGAGGCAAAAGGAATCACACCAGAAGATGCTGCCTCCATAATTAGCCGTTGCGACCAAATTAAAAGTCTCCCCTTCGCAAACACTGATAGGACTATTGACGGTTGGAGGTGGTAAAAATTCATCATCATTGACACCATTTAGGTTGCCACTACAATTTTCATCAATTCCATTGCAAGGAATTTCTTGCCCACCAACACTTACTGCTGCGTTAAAATCATTACAATCCAAGTCATTGTCAACATAACCAGGTGGCATGAAATTGAAACAGTTTTGTACAAAACCATTTTCTGAACCAAACCCATCTCCGTCATTATCTACATAAAAAGTAAAAGATGGTGTACCATTATCTATCGAACCGTAAAAATTTATATTATCTAATCCAATATCTCCTTTTGAACCATTGCCTTTTGTTCCAACGAATCTAAATTGAGCATTCATCCCATCGTAAGGCGAAAGTGATAATTTTATTTCACGCCATTGATTGCCTTGGTTGCCAGATTGAGTCCAAAGGTTTATCCAATTGATACCATCGGTTGTAATCTGAAATTTCAAACTTCCGATAGAATTTCCAAACATGTGATATTCAAAACTTACATGACAGGTGTCAGTGTTTTTGGTATCAATCGTCATACAATTTGATAGCAATACTCCCTCAGCGCCAGCAGAACAATTACCAATTCCAAAAAAGCCTAATGAACTAACCTCCATATAGATGTACTTCCCATTGCCAGAAGCATCAGAAACTGGCCCCGTACCTGAAGTCAGGGTTCCTGTTCTATAAACTGCCCATTCTAATTCATCATTTCGTGCATTCTGCCAGGGATAATTATTGATATCGCAGGTATTGGTGCAAGCCACTCCAAAACAACTTTGCAAATTATCAAAATCTGAAGCTATGGTAACAGGTGGAGATGAGCAATCTGTCGTGACAAAAATACTGGAGCAAGAAGTAGCACTATTTCCTCCTGGACAATTTTCGTAGATATAAATTTCATAATCGGAACCGCCCGTCAAATCTGCCAATACATAAGGTGGACAGGTAGCGGAGACTATGATTCCGTTACCGGGGCTAAACCCAGGTGAACCATATTCGAAGAAAGTACTGTCACAAAATCCGCCTGGCGACCAATCAAGCGAAATGGAAGTAGAATCTATTGAGGTGGCAACCAAACCCGTTGGTGCAGTACAACTGACCAGGTCAAAAACAAGCTCGACAAACCTGAGACGACCTACATTTGTCGCAGCGTCGTCGCAAATGATAAGTTCCCAAATTCCATTTGGATTCGCACTGTCATTGAATGCATTTAAATTACCTAACGGAAAATATCTGCCTGTGTAAGGAGGACCTGCTCCCAAAATCGGCTGTTCATTACAGGCATTGGCATTGACTAAGGTCATAATTTGAGTACAAGTTGGATCAGATGGATCTCCAAAATTATTTTGAGTTCCACCGTTTTCATCAATTAACCTAACCAATTGCCCACTTGGAGATTTTAGCCAAAGTTCCAAATCTATCAACCAATCATGCTCAATAATCAATTGTATCTCTTGCAAAACAACATCGGCACCCAAACTGGTTCCTGTTTCATTTCGAACTTGAATTGGATAAGGTGTCGGATTATTACAACTAACATCAGGAATTTCTAAATCAATACCGCAAGCGCTTCCATTCAAAATATGAGTAAAAAAGGAATGGGTTTCGTTTGACCAATTGGTAGCGACTCCTCCACAAATTGCTCTGACCTTATAATGGTATTCGATTCCTTGCGCCAAGGTATCTATCATAAAAGGATTGTTGGAGCCAAGTCCAGTTGTGATTCCAAAATGTGTTGGGATTCCAGATAAAGGTGTTCCTTGCCTGACGATTTCGAGATCCCATTCTGTTTCTCGTGGATTGTTAAACGACTGCCAAAATAGATTCGCTGAAGAATCGGAAAGTACAACCGAATTTAGTCCCAACGGAGGCGTATTGCCTATATGGGAATTGGAATGATTACTCCCAATGACTGACAGGTGACAGAGGGCTAAAATAAAGACAATTATTGGTATAACAGTTCCTTTGGGAAACAGGAATGACTTCATGCTTTTCCTTTATTTTTCTTGTAATCAGTTGTCTTAAAAAAACAGGATTTAGGTAAGGAATGGTTCAAAAATAAATTTACAGTCCTTTGCTTGTTCTTTTTCCCTTCTGCTGCGTTGAAAAGCCTCGTAGATGCGTTGCATCGCCTATGTTTTTCGCCTTGCAGAAGAAAAAAATAACGGCTCATAGAAACGCAATTTATTGCTGAACCATTCCTAATAGTCCTTATTCTAAAATAATTTGTATGCAATTCAACAATTTCTTTTTCCGCTACTTTTCCCCGATATAAAATCGGGACACGCGTTAAAAAATTGGACTATAGCTAAGGCTATTCTTAAATTTTTTGCCTCAATTATCGAAAAAATAAATGTTGATTGCTCTACAACCCATTTCAGATTAAAGACTACTGATCAGGGGAAAATGACCAAGTTTTGGTTATTTAAAATTCGTTGGAAAAAGCAATGGGCTTATTTGGATTAGGCTTTTACTGTATGTTCGTTTACTTTCTCGAAGCTGAAGTACCAAAAAAACTAATAAAAATACTTCGATGCCCAAAGATATGGAATTAACTTTTTTTGTCAAGTGTGGGCGATTTTATTTTTTGTCTTACTATTAACCGAAGGTTAGCTATTTCTACTTTTTTATAAAAAACACAAAATGTGAATAGAGAAAACCTCGCAACTTCTTCCACGTAACACTTTGATAATCAATTCATTAAAAACAAAATTACCTCATTAAAGTAATATCTCCGTGTTTGGGAACAATTTGCCCATTTGGCAGCTCCACAGAAATCTGATAGATGTAAACGCCAACAGGTTGATCTTTATCTTTAAATTTTCCTTCCCACCCAATTTGATTGGAATCATTGTTATAAATCATTTGGCCCCAACGGTTATAGATTTTCATATCTATCAGCTTCGCTTTGGGTGAAATGAAGGGTTTGAATACTGCATTTCGACTATCTCCATTGGGTGAAAAAATATTAGGAATAATAATTTCATCAACTGGTAATACGATTCTTTTTATAGTAATGGATTGCATACAATTTGGGTGGGAAGTCACCCTGGCTTCTATTGTTAATTCACCTTCTTCCATTGTCATCGCGGTCAGTATTTCTTCGTCCGATACCGACTCATTATTGATGTACCATTCATAGGTTAGATCTGGTAAATTAAATGGTAAAATTGACAATGATGCTTCAATTTCACATCCAACATAAAGGGTATCTGTCGAAGGCAATAATTGTAAACTTTCAATTGAAAAAGTAGGTGTCACCAAGACCTCAACAGAATCAGTCGCTTCCCCACATCCATTTGGAGATTGGAAGGTTACGATGTAAATTTCGTCCGCGTCCGCTTCAATCTGAATGGCAGCTGTTTCTTCATTGTTAGACCAAAAAAATGTCCCACCAGAAATCGAACTTACTGCCTTTAGTTCAACTACTTCCCCCTCGCAGACACTCACTTCCGATGGTTGAATGTCAACCGTAGCGATAGGCATCACTTCTACAAAAATAGTATCCTTAAAATCGCAATTATCGACTTGAGTTTCAAAAATTGCTTGAATAATGGTTTCGCCGTCAGGAAGCGTCAAAATCGGATTCGGACAATCATCACAACTCAAATTTCCATCAGAAATCGTCCAAGAAAAATTTCCATTTTGCAGATTTGTTTCTAAAATCAGATCATCTCCTGCGCAACCAGCAATGTTTTTATTAAAATTTAATTCATCTACAGATACCTTAACCGAAAGTGTATCCGTATTACAAACGCCTTTCACTTCCACCTCATAAGTCATTGATTCAGAAGGATTTGCAATTGGATCTGGACAATCATCACAACTTAAAAAATCAGAATTCAACCAATGATAAAGTAACCCTCCGCTTACTTCCAACTGGGCACTTCCTCCATTACATATAGTCAAGTCATCGGTCAGAGAGAAATTATCATTGGGTGTTCCCAAGACGCCTTCTGTCGTCCCCGAAAAGTCGATTGCTACCCCACCCGAAAAAATAATCCCATCAAAATCATTGACCAAAATAGTATAATACTCCCCTTCTTTCACATCCAATTTTGTAACAAAACCGTCTCCGTTTTCATCTTCACATTCATCAAAAATTGCTTGATTTGTAAATGGATTGAAATCAACCAAACCAGTTAATTCATAATCACGATCATCGGCATAAGTACTTCGTATGGGTTGATTGTTTCTTGAAAAATCACAAAATTGATTTGGACTATTTAAAGGGCCCCAAATATTTATGTCATAATCGGAAGTATCATTCGGGTTCAAACTTTCAACCAAAAAACCGAATTTACCATCCGCTTGAGCTTCAAAATAAAACCATGAAAAATTGGGGGAAATTAAAGTTTTCCAACACCCATTATTTATTCCATCTTGTATAAACGACCGCTCTGAATTTCCCAAAGCGACCGAGATTGACGCTGGAACCTCAATATTGCAGCCTGTAATTGGCAAGGCATCTTCGCATCTGGTCGCAGTTGGGAAAGTGATTGGGCAATCAATACGATTGATTATCAGATCAAAATTTGTACAATCATCAGGATGACCGACTACAAAGTAGTATCGACCTGGTGCCTCCAATTTCAAAACAGGAATATAAGCATCCCGAATAAGAGGAGACATAAAAGAATTTTCATAAGCAATGCAATCATTCGCAACATCTGGGCAATCTGCATAAACGCCCAACCCCGTATCAAATCGCATATTAGTTGCTCTCAATTCTAAACACTCATTACCAGGAGAATCATAAACAAAAATGAACTCTTCATTTTCTAAATAATTAGAAAAACATGGACTGGTTTGAATTGAGTTCCCCGCACCACAGGTTGTAAAATCTCTTGCCTCGAAAGGCAAACTTGAGACCAAAAAAGGATCATCACAAGTCGAAAAACTTGGACTGAAACATGGAGCCGTTTCACATTTCCATGTAATTTTAAACCCATTAGCTTGAGTCACTTCGTCTGTTACAAAATGAACAGTGATACAGCCTTCCGCTGTTTCGAAGCTACGATTGGAGCCACTTCCGTCCAATTCGCCCAATAAAACACCATTGATACCTGAGCCAGAAAAAATGTATAATTTGTCAAAAATAGGTTCTATATCAAATGTCTCGACATTCAACCTCAAGCACTCAGGTGGCGTGGTCGGGCAAATTGTAAACAAAAAATCTTCACGTGCTTGGTAACGACCATTGGAACCTCCCGAGTCATACAATATTCCCTCACATAAAGCAGCAGAAGTATCTATTCCCATTATAAATTCTTGTTGTGCTACCAACGAATTAGAAAGAAAGATACTAAGCAAAAAGATAAAAATCCGATACATAGTTACGGGTAATTTTTATGATTAGGAACGCTCAAAAAATAAGTTCCCGATTTCAAAAAATTAGTCAAGGAAAAGTGATTGATAATGAGGTTTTTCGAGCTAATTTTTTGAACTGAAGAGGGAAGTTATTTTTTGAGTAATACTTAATTGGCCAGTTGCCAGTTGTTGCCCTGCTTACTTGTTAAAATTTAAGAACACGGTAAATCGCCCATGAAATTCATAAAATTTGAACTCGCCCATTGAGCGATTCGCAACGGGAAACGTGCAATTGGCAACTGGAAAACTACTTCAAAATAAATCGTTGGCCCATGCTATAATCCTTGATATCATCGAGTATTACATGATACGTGCTGTCTTTTTTTGGTTTGAACGTAAGCTTTCTTTGAATATCTCTTCCTACCTTTTGTTCAAAAAGAATGTCACTTGACTCAGAAAAACGATATTTAAACCCACCTAAATTTATCTCTTGTTTTTGATTTCCGAGGTAAGCTATTTTATGGGCAATTAACAATTGTTCTTCAAATGTAATGTTGAGTGAAGGAGGATTTGCTTCTTTTGTAGGGCGGGTATAGAAGTTTTCAAGGGCAGCAAACTCCGTTCGATAATCATTAATTTCCTTTAGATCTTTTACTTTTTTGGCAAAAGCGTTGAAGGCAACGACTCGGTATCCTTCTTTTCTTTTAGCAAACCAGATTTCACCATTTCCGAACATTGCACCTTCCTCTTTTCTGAAAATATTATCCAATCGTTGATTGCGTATAATTGTTTTCAAACTATCATCAAAAATCTCTGAATAATACTCTTTGAAGTACCCTTTATTCCAAACAGGGTCTGCGGGGTAGTCAATATGTTTTGAAATTTCTTCAATATTATCCATTGCGACCCATTCTTTAAAATGAACTAAAAATGTTTTGAAATCTTTTGGGTTAGAAATACTGGCAGTTGACCATGAAGTCGGAACTGCACCTTTTTCTTTTCGCTCTGGGCCATGTATTTGTTTAGAATAATAACCAGTATTTCGGATGGCTCTTTTCAGTGCATTGGAAGCAAATTTCACTCCTCCAGCATAGACCCAACCCTCTTTTTCAGATTTTTGAATTTTCACCTTGAGCCACGGTTCGTGATAATATTTCTTCCGGATGACCAAGTTTAATCTACTTTGAGAATGTTCTCCAAGGTAAATCAGGGTGTCACCTACTCCGACTTTCGTCAAAAAATCAGCGGTTCGTGAACTATCTGCTCTGATGGTCAATCTATCAAGTTTTGCAATGAGATAGGGAGATTCATGTTCAATATCAATGTATTCCTCTTCTTCCTCAGTTGGATCAACAATCACTTCTGTTTCATCCTCCTGAAAAGGGTTGGGGATATTTTCACAAGAAAAAAGAAAGAAAGGAAGTAAAAAAAATAAAAACTTATTCATGTTTGTTGGGTAGTTAATTCTGTGTAAAGATAAAAAGTAGTATTGATTATTGAATGACCTAAGTAGTCTGACAGAATTAGCTTAATAACTTTTCGGCTCTTTTTCCGCCACTCTTCGTGATTTTTTAGTTCCGTATCTACGGATATGCAAAGAAAAAATGCCTTGATTGACGAAAAAATAGCTCAAAAAGTTTTTCTAACATAATTTTGTCAGACTACTTAAATTTAAAAGGATATTAAACTTTATTCTAAAATAGACCCGTCCGCCGCGGCGGATGCCGCCTCTCTGAGGTTCGCTAAATCAACTCATTGAAAATTGGTTCACCCACTTCATTCGACATAGAGCAAAAAAAAGCAATCCATGCTCGCGTTGCGCTACAAATTATTTGGGTATAAAGCCTCTTAGTACAGGACAAAACATAGGTTTACTAAGCTTCGCCTTAAATTAAAGGCTCGATTTTAAAAGGTTGATATCGGAAGTTACATTAAAATCAAGTTTAGTAAACCTCCTATTTTAATTTTATCCTGTACATAGATAAAGCCTAATAATCTGCGTTAAAATACATTATAATAATTTATATATAAAATTAATCCCCATTTAAAATCCATTCATATATTTTAAGGCCTATTTTTGCGAAAATACCGAAAACTTACATTCCTCACTTTACAAATTATGGTCTTTATGAAAAAAACTTTGATTCCCTTAATTGCTCTTTTTTTTGCAATAACATTGCAAGCACAACCCCGAATTTTTGTTAACAATGCCGCTACAGGCGCTAATAACGGTACTACTTGGGAAGATGCCTACACCAACTTGCAACAAGCCATTGATGACAACTCGACAACTGATATTTGGGTTGCCAAAGGTACATATCTACCCAACAATGGTAGCATGGATGCCAACGCAACTTTTAGAATCAATCGACCAGTCAATATTATCGGTAGTTTTATTGGTACGGAATCCACGCCCGACGACCGTGTCATTGATGCAAATCAGACAATTTTAAGTGGTGATTTGGCTCAAAATGACGTCTTCGGAAACAACGATCTCAATCGAGCAGATAATGTTTTGCATATTGTGGTAATTGAGTCATCAGCGGGTAATGTTACATTTGACGGACTTGCTTTTGCAGGTGGTTCCAACAGTGAAATTAATACAAACCTCGACCCTTTTTTATATTCAGGAGCCGCGATTCATTCTAGTAGTAAGATCTCTATCAACAAATGTAATTTCTACGGAAATATTGGTGGAAATGGTTGCGCAGTTCATTTAGGAACTGACCAAACCAAAGGTTCTATTATTCAGAATAGTAAATTTTACAAAAACAAAAGTTTCGATAGAGGGCCTCTTCATTTAGAAGATACGAGAGATATTCAAGTAAATTCATGTGATTTTAGTGACAACATCACCAACCGTGGAAGCGTCCATGCTTTTGAAAGTTCAAATATTGTTTTGACCAATTGTAATTTTTCATACAATCAAAGCAATGCAGGGAATGGTGCAGGCATTTTTTCATGGCAGTCCAAACAGCTTGATATTGTTGATTGTTCTTTTACAAATAATGTTTCTACCAATGGTTCTGCCATTTTCATCAACAATCAATCTACTCCATTTTCTAACCAAGATGTGGACAATATTTTGATTCAGAATTGTAACTTCTCAGATAATATTGCTGGGCAAAAAGGAGCTGCAATTTATGCTTGGAAAAGTTCTTTTGAAGCATTAGCCTGTAGCTTTAATAGAAACAAAGCAGCTGAAACTGGTGGTGCTATTTATGCTGGCGGTTCAGAAAAACATGCCTTAATAAGTAATTGCACTATCGAAGGAAATGAAGCTGGAAATGGAGCTGGAATGTCATTTTTTGATGAATCTACTTTTGTAATTATTAAAAACTCTACCATTCTAAAAAACAACGCTTCGACTGCTGGAGGTGGAGTTCTACTCGGCATGGGAGCAGATGGGACTTTTGAAGATTGTCTTTTTGCAAGTAACACTGCGCGTTGGGGAGGCGCAATGTTTGTTCAAGATAAGAAGACAATAGCAACCATCAAAAACACCACCTATCTCTCCAACTCAAGTGAAAACTTTGGCGGTGCGATTAGCCTAACTGGAGAAGGAAATCTTACCATCGAAAATTCAAAATTTGAAAGAAATACTGCTAAAACTGGTGGCGCAATCAATATCGTAGAAGAAGGTGCAGATTTAGCCCAAATGAATATTACCAATACAATTTTCAATAATAACACTGCAAACGAAGAAGGCGGCGCTTTGAATATTTCATCCGCTAACACGAACATTGTCAGTAGTTTATTTACTAAAAACAAAGCAATAGATGCAGGTATTGGTGGAGCAATTTCGACTAACGCGACGGGTAATTTTGACTTGTTTCTAAATATTACTAATTCAACATTTGCAGATAATGAAGGTAGTCTTGCAGCAGGAATTTCTACCTGGACTGCAAACAATACCGCAGCACAATTACAATTGCTCAACAATGCGTTTGTCAACAATTTGGGGCCAAATTATGGTATCGCGGCTGGTAACGCAGTTGTCCAATCTTTGGGTGGAAATTTCTCGTCTGACCAATCAACTGTGAACTACTTCAACAATGCTTCTGATTTTAATAATGATGATAGAAATCCAATGTTCTCGAATCCATCTGCCAATGATTATCATTTGATGGAAGGAAGCCCATTGATTGATACGGGCATCGAAACTGGTGCTCCGCTTACAGATTTGGAAGGAAATTCAAGAACGAATCAAGTTGATATTGGTGCATTTGAATTTACACAAACAGTCGGAACAGCAAACCTACAGCAAGACAATGGCGCTGTATTACTCACACCAAATCCAGCAAATTACATGACAACAATTGCTATTGAAAATGACTGGACAGGTGAGATAAGAATGGAAGTATTTGATTTGAATGGAAAATTAATTTTAATAGAAAAATTGATAAAAACGCATCAAAAGGAAGACTTCGTACTTTATACAAATCACTTAAAATCAGGCAGTTACGTTTTGATTCTAAAGAATAATCAACGCGCCATTTCTAAAAAATTAATCAAAATCTAATTTTTTTTTGAAAGTTATTAATTGGAAAATTAGAGGTTCCTAATGCGAATTGTCCAATTTTTAACATTCAACTTTCAAATACAAATCTACGGGTTGCGAACTTATCTTCGCAACCCGTATTTTTTATTAATAAAATACAATTTATAATTTTTAACATGTGACATATAGACCAAAACAAGTAGATTGATAATCTTTTAATCCCGACAATAATTATCTTCGTAACAAATAATTTTAAGTACAGGACAAAAGTAAAATAAGAGGTTTACTAAACTTAATTTCTAAAAAATTCGTGAATAGAATTAATTAAATCAGTGCATTTAGCGAAAGCGAAGTTTAGTAAAACTATGTTTTGTCCTGTACTCAGCAAATAATTTTAAAAACTTTCGTAATGAAAAAAACTATACTCCTCGCGTTTTTATTTGTTTCGTGCGGCTTATTGCAAGCACAATTATATGTCAATCATTCCGCTATTGGCGCAAATGACGGCACCTCTTGGGACAATGCCTACACTGATTTGCAATCGGCATTAGATGATTCTTCCGATAATACCATTTGGATTGCAGCTGGAATCTACACACCAGGCGCTGGATCATTAGATACCTTTTCTACTTTTAATGTAAATCGGCCAGTCAATATTTTTGGTGGCTTTGCGGGAACCGAAACCAGTCAAGATGATAGAGTGATAGATTCAAATCCAACTATAATCAGTGGTGATTTAGCTAGAGATGATGTTTTTGGAAATAACTTTATCAATAGAGAAGACAACTCAGTTCATGTTATGCTCATTGATAGCTCGGCAGAAATGGTCATCATCGATGCATTGACCGTTACTGGAGGTACAAATCTTGCGTTCAATGATTCAATCGACATCCCGCTTTTCTTGAGAAGAGGTGCTGGTATCTATTCTGAAGCCAGAGTGTCTATTTCTCGTTGTGATTTTACGGGCAATTATGGTGGTTCAGGTGTAGGATTATTGCTATTGGAAGGAATAACTTCCAATTCGATTGTTCAAAATTGTAGATTTTATAAAAATACGGCCTTTGATCAAGCTACATTTTATATTCTTAGAACTCAAAATATAGAGGTAAAAGATTGCCAATTCTTTGATAACGCAGTGAATAGAGGCGCCCTATATCCAAGCCGATGTAATAATATTACAGTTACAAATTGCGAATTCAATGACAATATCAACGACACAGGTTCAGGTGGAGGAATGTTCAATTGGCACACCAGAAACTTGACTATTCAAGGTTGTACCTTTTCAAACAACAGTGCGACCAATGGCGGGGGGATTTATGGAGACTACAGAGATTTTCCGCTTGCAGAACAAGAAGCAGATAACATGCTCATCAAAGATTGTAATTTCAACGGAAATTTTGCGAGTAGCTGGGGAGGTGGAGCAGTTAGAACCTTTACAGGAAGTTTACATTTACTAAATTGCAATTTTACCAATAATACTGCAGCAAGCACAGGAGGTGCCGTAAATGCAAATGGTGATGCAAAGCGACTCACTATTACCGATTGTACTTTTGAAGGAAACAATGCTGGCGGTGGCTGGGGAGGAGGTCTTACCATTTACGGAGATTCTACTTTTGCAGTTGTAAAAGGAACAACTTTTAAAGGCAATGAAGCATTGACAAGTGGTGGTGGTGCAACGGCAGGTTTCGGGGCAAATGTGACTTATGAAGATTGTATTTTTGATACGAATACAGCACGTTTCGGAGGGGGAACTTATGCTCAAAGTGATTACACTTCGCTTACTTATAAAAACACAACTTTTTTTAGTAACACCGCTGAAGTAAACGGTGCAGGAGCTTTTTGTGGCGGTGGCCAAAATGTAACTGTAGAAAATTGTAGTTTTGAAGGGAATCAATCCTCTGGCATTGCCGGTGGCTTTTCTATGGGAGAAGATTCTTTGGATTTATCAACTCTAAATCTAACCAATACCATTTTCAATTTTAACTTGGCTGCAACGCAAGGTGGCGGTCTGAATATTGGAAATGCGAATTCAAATATTGCAAATTGTCTTTTTGTCAATAATATCGCGAATGAGATTGGTACTGGAGGTGCAATTTCGATGAATGCTTCTGGCCCGAATGAATTGACAGTAAAAATGACGAACAATACGCTCGCTGACAATTTTGGAGAGTTGGCAGCTGGCATCGCAACCTGGACAGAAGACTCCACAGCCGCAACCCTCTTCCTTCAAAATAATGCGTTTACGAATGGCTTTTCGAATAATTACGGAGTTGAAGCTGGCAACACGTTGGTTGTTTCTTTGGGCGGAAATTTCTCCAATAACAATACAACAGATGGTATTTTTGATGCGACGCTTGATTTAAGTGATTCAAAAGAATCTCCGTCGTATGCAGATGCAGCAAGCTTCGATTATCATATATTGGAAGGAAGTCCATTTATTGAAGCAGGTGTCTCAGCAGGTGCACCTCCAACCGATTTGGATGGAAATGGTCGTACTGGTCAGACAGATATTGGTGCTTATGAGTTCCAAGGAAATGTATCAACAAAAGACATTATTGAAGATGATAAAAATTTAAAATTGACTCCAAATCCAGTGGTTTTCCAAACTACCTTAACCGTAGATAACGATTGGAAAGGTGAATTTGAATTAGACATCATCAACATCAATGGTCAGTTATTAGAAAGAAAAGCCTTTTCAAAAACATCTGAAAAGCAAGACTTTGCCATTAGAGTCAATCATTTGCCAAAAGGTTCTTATTATTTAGTTTTGAAAAATGGAAATCAAACCATTTCAAAACGAATGATTAAACTTTAGCCAAAGGATTTCGTTCAATAGTACTAAAACAGGCACTCAATTAGTTTTGAGTGCCTGTTTTTTTATTGGTAATAGTAAATGAATTCATTTAGTATTACACAAAAATTACCTTCCCTCTTCAACTCAAATTATTAAAGAAACAAATACCATGAAAAAAAATTCATTAGTTCTCCTTTTTGGATTGATCAGTTTTGCTCTTTTCACCCAACCACCCGGACGTGGCAGAGGAGGTGAAGGGCGCATGAAATTAGCGCCGAACAAAGGAGCAATTGTCGGCAAAATTTTGGACGAAAGCACTGGATTGGGCATTGGCTTTGCCAGTATTGCCGTTTTCAAAACAGGTACAGATGAAATGGTTGCTGGAGAAAACAGCAAAGAAAATGGCCGTTTTTTCTTAAAAGATTTGGATTACGGAACTTATGATTTGAAAATCAATTTCTTAGGCTACAAACCATTTCTAAAGGAAAAAATTGAACTCAATGCTGACAACCAATTTGGACGAGTTGGGCAAGTCTATTTACAAGAAGATACTCAGCAACTTGACGAGGTTGAGGTCATAGCCAAAAGAGAAATGGTCCAATTCGGATTAGACAAAAGAGTTTTTAATGTAGATAAAGATTTGGGAGCCGTCAGCGGAGATGCAACTGAAATCTTAAAAAACTTACCTTCTGTAGAAGTTGATATTGATGGTAATGTCAGTTTACGCGGTAATTCGAATGTAAAAATATTTGTCAATGGTCGCCCTTCTGCTTTGACAGGTTTGGGTAGGACGGCCATTTTGCAACAAATACCTGCCAATATTATCAAAAGAATCGAAGTGATGACCAATCCCTCGGCAAAATATTCTCCAGAAGGGCAAACGGGTATCATCAATATCATTACAAAAAAACAAAATAAGCAAGGCTTCAATTTAAATGCAACGGTATCCTATGATTCCTATCGAAGCAAACAGGCTGCTTTAAATTTGAATTACAGAATTGGCAAATTCAACTTATTTTCAAATTACAGTTATAGAAACGGGAGGCGCTTACGCAGAGGGTTCATTGATACCGATAACCTTTTACCGACTATTGATTTTGAAGAAATCAATTTTGATGCTGATGGATTCAGAACCTCTCACACCTTCACTGGCGGATTTGAATATTATTTTAATGCGCGTTCGGTGTTGTCTTTGAGTGGCACTTATAGTCCGCGAGAAAGCTACTCGGATGGACTCAATACTTTTCAATTTTTTGATAATGAGAAACTGCTGACGGAGCGTTCAGAAAGAACGGATAGGGACACAGAAGAGGAACAAAATTTTGACTACTCTGCTACCTACAACAAAACGTTCAATAATGAGGATCAAACCTTAACTTTGATGGCTTCATTTGCTCAATCAGAAGAATTGGAACTTGAGCAATTTGAGGAAGATTTTTTTGATGCTCAAGGCAACTTGACACCTCAACAGCTTCGACAAAACACACCAGTTTTTGATGAAGATTCAAAGTGGTTACTCCAAGGCGATTATACTCAAAAATGGAAAAATAATTGGAAATTTGAAACGGGATACCGAGTTACAATTGCCGATAGAAGCAGCGATTATGAACGAAATGATTTTGATTTTAGTAAAAATGAATTTATAAAAAATGACACTTTTACAAACGTTTTCAAATATGACGAAGATGTTTATGCTCTTTATGGTTTGATTGCTGGCAACGAAGGAAAAATTGAATACTCCTTCGGCTTGCGTGCCGAACAAGCATTTACAACCAGCAATTTGGAAGACCAAAGATTTACCATAATTGAAAATTTTCCCATTGAAAACAACTACTTCGAGCTTTATCCAACTGCTGCGATTGCCTATCCGTTTTCCGAAAGTGGCAAAGTTCAATTGAATTATAGCCGTCGAGTAAATCGACCAAGGGGCCGACAATTAAACCCAGCAATTGATATCAGTAATCCAACTAATTGGCGTGTAGGAAATCCATTTTTAAAACCAGAATTTATCAACTCTTATGAAATTGGATATTTGAAAAGTTTTGAAAAAGGAACCTTCAATACCAATTTTTTCTTTCGCGATGTAAATGATGCTTTTGGACGTTTTCTTGACTTGACTTCTGTGCCAGGTGTCAATATCAGCACGACTGATAATTTTGAATCAAGGCAAGATTATGGAGTTGAATTCATTGGAAGTTTCCGCCAAAAAAAATGGTTGAGCATGAATGGTAGTTTAAGTGGTTATTGGCAAACCATTGATGCGGGCGAAGTGTTGGACGGTGCAACTTCATCTGGATTCCAATGGAGCGGTAGAATTGTTTCTAATTTCACAGTTTGGAAAGACATGAGTATTCAATGGATGGTTTTCTATCGTTCTAAAGCAGCTACGCCCCAGGGCACGCGCTACCCTTTTGTATGGACTGACCTCGCCTTTAGAAAACCTATTTTAAAAAAACGTGGCTCAATTACAGTCAAGTTTTCTGACCCATTTAATAGTAGAAAATTTAGATTCGATTTAGAAACTCCAAGTACTTTGATGAGGCGTCAATTTCAGCGACCTGGTCAGGCAGTTAGTTTGGCATTTAGCTACCAATTTGGAGAGCAAGACAGAAAGAAAAGAAGAAGAGGAAACGGAGGTGGATTTGATGGAGGTGGTGAAGATTTTTAAATCAAATTCAATTTGATAAAAAAGAAAAACATTTAGTATTACTCAAAAAATAACTTCCCTCTTCAATTCAAAAAATTAGCTCGAAAAACCTCATTATCAATCACTTTTCCTTCACTAATTTTTTGAAATCGGGAACTTATTTTTTGAGCGTTCCTTAACAAAAAAAAAGCCCGAACTTCTGCGTCAGCAAAAGTCCGGGCTTTATATTTTAAGTTCGAAAACTTATTTACTTTATAGTAATATCACCTTTAAAGATTTCAACTAAACCATCGAAGAATTCAACTTCTACCATATAAACATATACGCCAGAATTTAAAGGTTTTCCCCTGAAGGTTCCATCCCAACCGTTTGTAGCATCAAGTGAAGCGTCAGTAGTAACTGGGAAATTGAAATTTTCAAACATTGCTTCTCCCCATCTATTGAAGATTAAAAATGATTTAACTTCTCTAACAACATCAGGGTTTCCATAGACATTAAAGAAATCATTGTTACCATCTTTATTACCTGGAGAGAAACCTGAAGGGATATAAATTGGATGATCTTTAATACCAACAATATTGATATTATCCTCATCTGCACATCCAGGGCCAGATTCAACTCTTACAGTATAAACTGTTTGACCAGCCGGAGTTACCCAAAGGCTAATACAGTTGTCAAGTTGACCAGGTTCACAAATTGGGAATTGATCCGCAGGTGACCATGTAATCGCTGTCAAATCAGCTGGATCGAAGTTAGTGTTTGCAGTCAATTCGATACTATCACCAAATGGAACTGGGTTTTCACCGCCAGAAATTAAGATTTCAACAAATAATTCTTCTGGTTCTGTAATTGTAATCGTTTCTGTTACTTCACAACCATTGGCATCTCTACCAACTATTGTGTATGTACCTTCTCCAAGATTTGAGAAGAACGTATTTGTTGTCGAGAAAGGACTTCCATTAAATGAATATTCAAATGGAGGAACACCAGGCTCTAATCCTTCGATAGTAATAATTCCATCATTTCTACCAAAACATGAAATATTTTCTAATTCAAATGCTAACGATGGGTCAGAGAAAGAAGCATCTACAAACAAGTCGTCTGAATCTGTACAACCATTTGCATCTGTGATTTCATAAGTATAGATTCCTCCGTCAGCAACTGTAAGATTGGATGAGGTTCCAATAACTGTTCCGTCCATATCAGTCCAACTATAAGTTGCACCCGTCATCTCGTTTCCGCTAAGGTCAACAGATAAATCATTACATGATAAAATCATATCTGCTCCGGCATCTACCCTTGGCAAGTCATTTACAACAATCTGCTCAGTCCAATCAAAATCACATCCTTGCTCAGAGTAAGTGAACCTAAGTGTGTGAGTTCCGACACCTGCATCACTTGGACAGAATTCTCCATTTGTGACACCTGGGCCAGTTACTTCTAAAGTTCCTGAACCATCGTCACCTGTAGTAGATGCTACGATAGGAAAACATCTTTGCTCATCTACACAATAAGGTCCCATTGGAGTATAATCAAACATTACTGGTGGACATCCATCTGCTGCACAAGTAAATGGCTGAGCAATAGCTGGACAGGCTGAATTAGAAATTGGTGTAATAAGAATTTCAACCATATTTTGCATGCTTCCTACTGGTACACCATCGAAAGTAAACGAAGTTCCAGTTTGTCTTGGTTGTACTTGAGCACCAGTACCGACTGGGTAGAAAATTCGAATATCGTATTCAGTTACATTAGGATCTGAATCCCAAGTAAAGGTAACACTCGAAGTTGTTGAACCACCACAAGTAATATTCAATGGAAGTAATTCTGGATCAACTTGCACACCTTGTGTAATTGGTCCATCCGTACAGCCACCATTATCAATACTAAGTGAAACAGTATAATCACCTTCAGCAGCCCATTCTACTGAGCCTGGCTCTCTCAAATCAGATGTAGCAGCAGAACCACCATCAAAGTCCCACGTAAATACTGCATCAGGGTGAGCAGTACTATTATTAGTTAAAGTCGATGCATCTGCGATACAAATTACATCATCCAAAGTAAAGTCTGCAATTGGTGTTTCTATCATCGTAATGCTTGTATTTCCGTTGAAATTACAACCATCGAATTCTAATTCAAAAGCAATTGGATAATTACCTTGAGTACTTGCCGTAAATTCACCAGTTGGTGAAATGTGAGGTCCACCACTCCAAGTTCTTATTCCAGCACCACCACTTGGGTCGTTTGTAATAATTTCTTGAAGTTGAATGGTTGTCGAACCTGTTGCATTCAAACAATTATCTAAAATTGGCTCGAATGAGACCATTACATCAGGGTCGCAGAATTTTGCCTCACAGGTTTGAGTAATTGTAACAGGAGGACATTCTGAATTTGCATCAGAAAGTTCGAGTTCAATTTCAATTACATCACCAGGAGTTAAACCATCAAAGAATACTGAACTTCCAGTTTGCGAAGAAATCGTAAAGCCTGGAGTTATTACATCAACTGTATAATTAGTTACTCCAGGAACATTATCATCCCAAATGAATTCAATCATTTGGTTTCCAGTATTTGCAGGGTTACAGCTTAAATTAGCTGCAAGCGCATTCAAGGTTGTATCAATTCTTACATTGGCACTTGACTGACCCAACACACAATTGTCTGGCGTTGTCACATCCAACGTAATCAAATCTGTAAAACCGCCTTCATTCCATGAAAGTACATGAGGGCCCATGACATCTGTTCCTCCTGGATTAGCATTTGCTCTTCCGAAGTCCCAAGTATAGGTCGCTGCTGGATCTGAGTAAGTTCCAGTATTAACTTCGAGATCAAGTGATTCCGTTTCACAAACCATTTCGTCTAAGAAAAATCCAAATACCGGAATATCTCTCATTGGAATTGAACTCGTAAATGTTTGGAAACAATTTTGACCAACTGGATATTCAATTTCTAAAATAATAGGAACATCTCCTTCTCCAAATTCAATAATAGATTGAAGCGGTGCAAAGCTACCTCCCAATGTTAAATAATTAGTGTTAGGATCTCCAGTACTCCAGCTCATTCTTACACTATCATTAATAACATTACCGGTACCAAGATTTGTAATCTGGAAACCACCAACGGTATCTAAGTTGAACCTCCCTGTTCCAGGGTAAGCACAAATTGGATCATATACTGGCCAATTAACAATAATATCAGGACATGACTGAGCGATACAATCTGCTGTCATCGTAATTGGTCCACAAGAAGTTAATCCTTCAACCAAAACCTCTATTTCTACCTCGTCGTTTGGTACTAAACCAGTGACATTGTATGTGTTTTGAGTTGGTGAATCACCCACTGCTCCGGCAGGAGCACTAATTACACTTACAGTATAATCAAGTGCATTTGGAATAAAATCCCAAGAAAAGTAAATTCCTGACTGGTCAGATGTACAAGTTATAAGTGATGGGACCAATGGTTCATCAACGTCAACTGTAAGTACGGTCTCGTCAGAAACACAATTATTTTCAGTTACATTTAATGTAATGGTTTTTGTTCCTCCATTATCCCAAGTAAGCGCATGTGGGCCTGCTGCTGTTGCATTTCCGCCCATTGCGCCATCAAAAGTCCAATTGAATGTTGCGTTTGCAACATCTGCACTACCAGTGTAAGTAATATTCGAAACTTCACCTTCACAAACTGGACCTTCCACTGTAAATGGTGAATTTGGTTTATCATAAATAGTAACAATCATTGTTTCTGTCCATTCACAGATGCCTTCTGTTTGTGTAACCCTCAATGTCAAATCTCCAGCATTAACTGCAGCCGCATTTGGATCGAACATATTATTTGAAACTCCAGGACCACTCCATTCGAAAGTACCACCTGGTGCAGTTGAACTTGCCATCAACGCAATTGGAGTTCCAGTTCCGTCATCACAGAAAGGACCTATAGCCGTTGGCGTAATCGTTTCTGGTGGACAATTCGAAGCAGTACAAGTAAAAGTTGCACTACTATTAGGACAAGAATTTCCGCTAATCGCAATTATTTCAATAATAACATCCGCTCCTTGCGCTACTCCATTCACTAAAACAGTTCTTGCTGTTAAATCAACGATTTCTCCACCAGGGCCATTAACTTGGTAAGTTGTTGCACCTGGAACTGCATCCCATGTGAAAGATACAGAAGTGGTCGTAGAAGGACCACAGCTAATGTTCGGAGCTGCTAATTCTGGGTCAACCACAACTGGCTGTGTACTCGTTGGAGAAGAACATCCATTTTCGGTAATTCCAAGGGAAACAGTTTGATTTCCTGCTGCTCCCCAGCTTATTTCGTATGGACCAGCACCTGTACCACTTACAACAGAACTACCTGTACCAAAATCCCAAGTATAACCGGCAGCAGCAGAAGCTGAACCCGTATAAGTAACAGTCGAAGTTTCAGTCTCACAAATTGGACTTGAAACAGTGAATGCTGGATCTGGCACATCATTTACATCAATATTAATTGAACCTGTATAGGTACAAGTTCCTTCCATATATTGTACTGAAATGGTATTTGTTCCTACACTTGCTGCATTTGGATCAAAAGAACCATTTGCAGAAGTTCCAGGTCCACTCCAAGTGAAAGCTCCTCCTCCGAGGCCTCCCATTTGGGTAGCAGTTAGCGTAATTGCAGAAGTAGCTGCATCTCTACATATAGATGCAACTGGAGGTATATCAATAGTTACTGTTGGACAATCTTGTGCTGTACACATTAGCGTCTCCATTGTTGAAGGACAAGCTGAAGTACTATTTGCCACAACAGTGATAGTTACAGCATCTCCAGGACTTAAACCCGTAACTGGAAAAGTTGTACTTGCTTGCGTTGTTGTTGTGCCATTTACGGTTACTGTATAATCTGATGCACCAGGAATTGCTCCCCAATTAAATGTTACACTTGTTTGAGTTGGGTCACAACCAATAACAGGCGTTGCTAATTCAGCATCAACCTGTACTGTTTGTGTTCCCTGAGGAGACTCACATCCGTTCTCTTCAACATTTAAGGTAATCGTTTTGACACCAGGTGAAGTCCAATTAATAGTATGAGGGCCAGGGCCAGTAACTGCTGCTGGCTCACCACCATTAAAATTCCAAGTAAAAGTTCCAAAAGGAGAAGCAGAACCAGTATATTGAATTGTTGAACTTCCATCAATACATATAGGACCTGTCACTGTAAAATCAGCAGTTGGAATAGGATTTATGGTAACGGGTAAAGTAGCAACCATTGATTCTCCACATTCGCCTATTGCTTGTACAGTGATTGGGCCACCAGTTCCAGAAGCAAAGGTAACCATAATGGAGGTACCTGAACCAGTCATTGTAGCGCCATTTGGAACCGTCCAAACATAGCTCGTCGCACCTGCAACAGGACTAATATTATAAGTATATGTTTGCCCCAAACAAGTATTTGTTACTGCTGGTTGGACAAAAGCAGGATCATTTAGGACTTGAACCTCCTGTTCAACCTCTACAGAATCCCTGTCAATACAAGTTATCGTTCCATCTGAATTTGTTTCAGTAACTTCAAGTATATATGTCCCAGGACTAGACGCCGCTGAAACATTAGTATTCGTCGTGGAGGCAAATGTACCTCCATTTATTGCAACCCAATTATAAGTAATTGCTGCTCCACTAGAGGATGTAGATCCATCTAAAGCAACAGTTGCACCAGCCATACAAGGTAAGTCATCTGGCTCAGCTACGCTTGCTACTGGATTCAATTTTTGTAGAATCAAGGTTACTGTACTATCACATCCATTTTGTTGGCGGAATCTTGGATCAGTCAAAATAATCGTAGTTGACCCTATCTGATCATAACAATCAAGACCTACCATAACACAATCACCTTCGCAAATCGTAGTATCTACAATTCCAGGAATCTGTACTTTTGGAATTAGACTAAATGTGATAATACTATCACAACCCAAAGCGGTAACAATATTGATCTCATGGCCACCAAAATCATCAAATACATATCTTTTCCCTTTGATAGTCGTATCCCACGGCATATCACTTTGACATACAAAAGTTGGAGGCCAAATAGACGGTGGAATAGGAAGTGCCACAACAGGCAAAATTCCAGGAATACCGTTGAAACAGAAGTTTGAAGGCAAAACAGTTACCGCTCCACCACCTATAGCTTCTACAACTCCACAAACGAATAAATCCATTGGACCACCTCCGCTTGTTACTCTAATATTCGCTGGAACAGTCCACTCGAAAGAGTTTGCATTATTTACAGGATCTATTTCGAAACAAACTTCTGCACCAACGCAGAGTGTTGTATCTGGATCCATCATAATAGGTCCTGGAGGGTCAGGAATAGTACCAGTATCTGCTCCAGAGACAATGATTGTAAAATCACAAGCATCTCCGTTAAATCCATCAATTTGGAAAGTATAAAGTCCGCCGGGTGTCAATCCAGATGCACCCACTGTTGCAGTTGGAGAACCACCAACGGAGAAACAGTCAATTTCGTTTCCTGCCTGATCAAAAAGGATCAGTTGAAGACCTTCTCCAGTGTTACAATTTGAGGTAAGTACTGTTGCATCAATTACACCATTTGCATCTGCAAGAACAGATACATAAGCACTATTGTGAGGAACACCGCAACTGAAAGAACCAGTTGCACCGTAAGCACTATTATTCCCGCTATAAACACCAGCCAAACTACAAATAATACATGCGTTTGCTTGGGAAGTTCCAGCTTCAGCACAGCCTGCTGGAGTATTTGGTGCGGTACAACAAGGCACTCCTACCTGACTTTTTAATTGAGTAAAAATGAAACAGCTTAATAAACAAATCAGAGGTAATACTTTTTTCATAAAATGAAAATTTGAAAAATATAATAATATGTAGAGGTAATTTTTATATCTAATTTTTGAAACAACAAAATATATTTATTTATCATTTATGATAAATAAATACACTTAAAATTCTTCTAATTAAGGCTGTTTCTAATTGAGTTTGAAAATATGGAAATTTGAGGTAGTGTCACAAAAGTAAAAAACTTGGACACATAGCTAAATTCCACACAATATTTTTTTGGATAAAACAATCCCAAATTTTTAATTGAGACCTTTTTCGTAGAGAAGCAACTATTATTTGCTAACCAAATGTACTTCTTTTTTAAATTAAGTACTCATTTTTCAGAAAAAAAAGTTAATTATTTAACCTAAATAGTAATGTTAAGACTATTATCAAGTAAATTTAAAGTGTCATCTTTTTCTTTTTTCTCAATTTTTTTCGAAAAAACAGAAAATACTTGATTCAATTTTAGGCAAAACTATATAATCAACGTAATTAAGTCTTTGTCTCTATCAATCCAAATGTTTAGAGTTTTATTAAAAAATCCTATTAATTTCGCTCAAAATATCTCCTTTGAAAAAATTTTGGTCTTTAAAATACTTTCCATTCTTCATCATGACTTACATGTTGATGGCTTTCGTTTGGTGGGCCATTTTATTGTATAATAAAAACGAAGAAATTTATCAGGCCAAAACAGATATCATCAATTTGAAAAAAGGACTAAAAGCCAGTAATTTTGATGAAATAAATTTGACAATAATTAAGGAAGAAAAACGGAGACAAAAAAGTATGATTTTGGGAGAAGGTGCTGTTTTTACGATTACCTTACTGATTGGGATATGGCTCATCAATAGAGCAAATAGACGAGAATTGGAAACTGCCAATCAACAGAAAAATTTTTTACTTTCTATCACACATGAATTAAAATCGCCGATTGCTTCCATTAGATTAGCTTTTGATACTTTCCTAAAGAGAGATTTAAATTCTGACCAAATTACAAGTTTAAGCAAAGGAGCACTTTACGAAACAGAGCGATTAAACGAATTAGTGAATGATTTACTGCTCAGTGCTAAACTTGAAAACTCATACGACCTAAATATTGAAATTGTCAACCTCGCCGAGTTGATAAATGTGGTGACAGACAAATTTTCGGAATCACATCCCACCGTAAATATTTCTACAGATATTGATGCCACTCTTTCCAAAATCGAGTGCGATCGTCAAGGGGTTATTTTGGTAATTTCCAACTTATTAGAAAACGGCGTAAAGTATAACTTCAAAGAGCCTAAAAAACTGAATATCAAATTATTAGATAATAAAAATTCTATAATTTTAGAAATATCTGACAATGGAAATGGTATTGATGATAAAGATAAAAAGAAAATTTACAACAAATTCTTTCGGTCTGGAAATGAGGAAACCAGAAAAACAAAAGGAACTGGTTTGGGGCTCTATATTGTCAAAGAAATCATTGAATCTCACAAAGGGTCGATTGAAGTAAAAACAAATTTACCCGAAGGAACTATTTTCAAAATAAAACTACCGAAAACCCAGCGTTTGAAATGAAAGGATTAAAAACACGTGCTTTGACGGCAGTCGTTTTTGTGGCAGTCATGGTCGGAGGAATTTATGGAGGTGCATTGCCAATGAAGCTGCTTTTGAGTTTAATTTGCCTGCTTTGCCTTTGGGAATATTTCAATTTAGTTTTTACTGAAACTAATAATAAAACGCTCCGAAAAATTATTGGAACTGCGCTGGGACTAAAAGTTTTTCATGGTTTTTATAATGAGCAAAAAATAGGAATAATTCGTGAATTTGAATTTTTAGATTCTATGTTCTTTTTAATCTTAATCACTCCCCTACTTTTTATTTTCGAACTTTATCAAAAGACAAAGTCCCCATTTGAAAATATTGGTAAAATATTTCTGGGCATTTTTTATGTAGCTCTTCCTATTTCCTTATTAATGGTAGCCCTTTTTGAAAACAACCAGTATCGTCCTAACCTCCTTATGGGTATCTTTCTTTTAATATGGTCAAACGATACTTTCGCCTATTTGGTAGGTTCTCAATTCGGAAAAAATAAACTTTTTCCAAGAATTTCACCAGGTAAAACTTGGGAAGGAACCATTGGAGGAGGCATTTGTACCTTAATAGTTGCATTCCTTCTTTCTCTAATTTTCAAAGAAATAGAATTAGAGCATTGGATGGCAATTGGATTAATTGCAGCTGTTTTTGGTACGATAGGAGATTTGGTAGAAAGTATGCTCAAGCGAAGCAAAGGCGTAAAAGATTCAGGTAACTTTATGCCAGGGCATGGTGGAGCATTGGATAGATTTGACGCATTTGTTTTTGTCCTGCCATTTACAGGAATCTATATCTACCTTTTTTGTTAATATTTAGTTTTTTCGTCTAATCCCTCTTTCGGATAATATGCTGCTCCTTTTTCAATGAAAAGATTTATCAATCTTTTCATATCAGCAGCTTTATCGTTAGTTAATTTAAAAGCGGGTTCAAAGATCATCTCTTTGTTCTTCCAATTAAAAATAGCTGGAATAATCGGAATATTGGCTCCTTTTGCAATATGATAAAATCCAGATTTAAATTTTTCTGCTTTTTTACGCATGCCTTCTGGCGTAATGATAATATGTAATTTTTCGCGTTTGTTATACTCTGCTACAATTGCATCCACAAAATTATTATTCTTGGATCTATCTACCGGCACTCCATTCAAGGCTTTGAAGATAAATCCAAAAGGCGGCTTGAAAAGACTATCCTTAGCCACAAAAGTACAACCACTACTGACTGCCCCTCTTACAAATATCCCAACAGGAAAATCCCAATTGGAGGTATGAGGTGCAGAGACTAAGATACATTTATCATATTGGTGTGGATAGTCACCAACGACTTTCCAACCTATCAATTTTAACATAATTTCACTAAAACTCTTCTGCATGGTAAAGATTTTATATTTAAATTTGCACTGATACAAAAACAAAAACGCGCTCTTATACAATTTAGTGAGCTTTTATTTTTCCCTCCGTATCGCTCCCTTCATTCTGAACAACACATCTCAATTTTCAAATCTGAATAGGTTCAGGTTTGACTAACATTGGCTTTACTTAAAACTTGGTTTTGATCTGCGTGTCAAAATTAAAGTGCAAATTTAAAAAGACATTCTGTTCTTTCTAACATATATTATTTTTTGGCATATATTTTGCAAACCAACATTATGTTAAAAATATATAAACATATAAAACTCTCATTATTAGTAAATTACGTATTTCGATTTTAGTTTATTAACACCTTTACCTTAAAAAAGTAAAACCTAATTGGTTGTTAAACCGTATAAGCAAATCGGTTTGGTATGCTGCCAAATTAGGATTTTTTGAAACACTGCTAAAAAAGAAGAATTCAAATGCTTAGACAGACCCAGTCGCAGAAGATGATGCAGAAGCTATCGCCACAGCAAATTCAGTTAATGAAATTGCTACAGATACCTACTGCTACCTTGGATCAACGTATCCAAGAAGAACTCGAAGCAAATCCTGCTCTCGAAGAAGGAGAAGATGAACTTGAAGACCCATTTGGCACTAAAGACAACGAAGAGAGCGCTACTGTTGAAGAGCCAGATGAAGCTGATGTAAAAGAGGAAGACTTTGAACTCGATGAGTATTTAACAGAATACCTCGACGACGATCCGACTTGCTACAAAACAGAATCTACTTATTCTAACAGTCATGAAGAGGAAAAATCAATTCCGATTCCTGTTGAGAAAACGTACCACGATTACTTGGAGCAACAACTTGGTATGTTGCACCTCATGGACGAAAGAGAAATGAATATTGCTTATCAAATCGTTGGAAGTATCGACGATGACGGATACCTTAGAAGAGAGCCAATCGCAATCATTGATGATTTAATGTTTTCTCAAAACGTATTTGCAACGGAGGAGGAAATTATTAAAATTTTAAAGAAAGTTCAAAAATTTGATCCAGCTGGTACAGGAGCGAGAGATTTGCAAGAGTGTCTCATGCTTCAAATTAATGCTAAGTTGAAGAATGATACTTATCTGGACGAAGTCGAATTGGTCAGCCTAAATTTGGCAAAACGAATTGTTGAAAATCATTTCAATGAATTCACAAAAAAACATTATTCCAAGTTACAGCGACAACTGAACTTGACCGAAGAAGATTTGAAATTGGCCATCGGTGAGATTTTGAAAATGAATCCTAAACCAGCAAGCGGTTTCAATCAATCTGTTACGAGAAATTCGGTGAATTATGTTATTCCTGATTTTATTATTGAAAATAGAGAAGGTGAATTGGATTTATCATTGAATTCAAGAAATGCACCTGAGTTACGTGTCAATGATTATTACAGAGATATGTTGTCTGCTTACAAAACTACTCATTCGGGCAAACGCCCAAATAAGCAGCAAAAAGAAGCCATCATGTTTATCAAACAAAAAATTGATTCTGCTAAATGGTTTATTGATGCAATTCGTCAGAGACAACAAACCATGCTCAAAACGATGTACTGCATTATGCAATTTCAATATGATTTCTTTCTAACAGGAGATGCTCAGAAATTGCGTCCAATGATTTTGAAAGATATTGCGGACATTACTGGGTTAGATATTTCCACAGTTTCAAGAGTTGCAAATAGTAAATTTGTTCAAACTGAATTTGGTACAAAAAGATTGAAAGAATTTTTCTCGGAGTCCCTGCAAACCAGTTCAGGAGAAGAAGTTTCAACTTTTGAAGTCAAGAATATATTGACTAACATTATCAAAGATGAGAGTAAAAAGAAACCTTTCTCAGATGAGAAATTGAAAAATATGTTGCAAGCAAAAGGATACAATATTGCTCGGAGGACGGTAGCCAAATACCGCGAACAATTGAATATTCCTGTTGCACGTTTGCGTAAAGAATTATAATCTAAGAAATTCCCCCCAAACAATCTACTTTAGAATTTATATCCTACTGAACAAAAGAAAACATAATGGGGTGACTCGAAAGAGTTTCCCCTTTTTTTATTTTTGTATTTAAGTAAAGCTGAAAAAATAACCTTTCGATTTGAAGCTGTTCTTTTTCCATTATACTTCCCCGATTAAAATCGGGGAAAAGTAGCGGAAAAAGAAGTATTTGATTGCAAAAAAAAATTAGAATAAAGTCTATTATTGTCTGCACAAATCGAGTAAAAATGGCAAAAACCAAGGTCAAAAAACAAAAGAAAAAGCAAGTTGCTACCAAAGCAAACATTGCTCAAAAAAGCACTTCAGTATATTTGTATGCAGTATTAGGAATCACCGCTATCTTGTTTTTGAACACCCTTCAAAATGGATTCGTTAACTGGGATGACCCCCTCAATTTGCTTGAAAATCCTAATCTCAATGGATTTACTTTTGAAAACCTAAAAGGCATTTTCACCTCAACTATTATCGGGAATTACAATCCACTTCCCATCTTCATGTTTGCGATTGAAAAAGCAATTTTTGGTTTGGAACCCATGGTATTTCATTTCAATAATGTACTACTGCATTTGGTTTGTGTGTTTTTGGTTTATAAACTTTTATTAAAATTGAAGTTGAGTCCATTGGCAGCGGCTTTTGGAGCATTATTGTTCGGAATCCACCCAATGAGAGTTGAATCTGTAGCTTGGGTTACAGAACGAAAGGATGTACTTTTTGGAGCATTTTATTTAGGTGCGTTACTGACTTATATCAAAAGTCTCGAAAGACCGAAACAAGCAAAAAAATGGTTGGCTTTGACCATAGGTCTTTTTGTTTTTTCTTGCCTTTCAAAAATACAAGCAGTCTCACTTCCACTCTCGATGTTAGCCATTGATTATTATTTCAAACGAAATTTAAAATTCAGTTTGATAATTGAAAAAATTCCTTTTTTCGCCATTTCACTTTTGACTGGTTTGGCTGGTATTTATTTTCTTGGAAATGATGGATCATTGGAAGATGCGACCAATTATTCAATTCTTGAAAGATTACTTATCGGAGCCTATTCCTACTGCGTTTATATTGTAAAATGGATACTTCCTTATGAAATGTCACCACTTTATCCTTATGAAAAAGAAATCCCTACCCTCGCCTACGTTGCGCCATTGGGCGTTTTGGCCACATTAGGAATTTTTTATTGGGCATTCATAAAAGAAAAAAGAGCTGTCGTTTTTGCTATCGCTTTTTTCACGTTTAATGTAATGTTTATGCTTCAGGTGGTTGGTGCAGGTCAAGGATTTATTGCTGACCGATTTACTTATATTCCATATTTAGGACTGTTCTTTTTGATGGCTTTTTATTTAGAAAAATTATTGGCCGCTCAAGCAAAAAACAAAACAGCGATTTTTGCAGGAGTTGGTGCTTATATGCTTTTGATGAGTTTTCTAACTTTCAATCAAAATAAAATATGGAAAAACGGAGAAACGCTTTGGACACATGCTTCTAAGTGCTATCCAGAAACTTTTACGCCCTATCAAAACAGAGGAAAATATTATCAATCCATTGGACAAAATGATAAAGCAGAAGCAGATTTTACCAAATCAATTGCCACAGCAACCGACAAAGATGTGCCATATAATAGTCGTGGTAAATTGTATTTTGACAAAGGCCAAACCCAAAAAGCATTAGACGATTTTAATAATGCAGTTTTGGCTGGAACGGATTTGGCAGAAATTTATGTCAACCGTGGTTCTGCTTTTGCACAGTCTGGAAATTTACAAGCTGCCCTACCCGACTTCACCAAAGGCATTGAATTAGACCCAACTTTTAAGCAAGGTTTTTTGATGAGGTCGCTGTTGTATTACGCCACTCAGCAATATGATTTAGCTGCTAATGACATGAAGGAAGCTGTAAAATTGACTCCCAATTCTGATAAAAATCATTTTGAATGTGGTAATTATTTGAATTTGGCGAACAAGCCGCAAGAGGCAATTCCATATTTAACAAGAGCAATTGAGCTAAATAATACCAATCCTCAATATTACAGAGAACGATCTAATTCTTATTTAAAATTAGGAAACAACGCGGCTGCACAACAAGATCAAAATTCAGCAAAAAGGTTTGGAGGTTAATGTAAGGATGAATCCAGATTCAACAGTATGTACAAAAAAAAATTCCTGTACCAAAGGAGGGAAGTGTGGTACAGGAAGACTAAACAAACATACTATGAGAAAACTAAAACGAATATAAGTATATACATAAGTTTTTATTCCAACTATTGACGGAACGGCTTGATAATCAGCATAAAAGGCATTTATTTTTTATGCAACGGTGTCGTTAATATGAAATTGGTAGAAATGGTTGAGCGAATGGTAAACGGTAGAAATTTAAGATTAAACGGTGTGCTATCTAAGAATTGTTTCAGTTAAATTGAGGTATTAGTATCCTCATTAGCGACCATGTTTGTTTCAGTTATTGGCATTTGAATTTCAACTCTTGTACCAATGCCTTTTCCATTATCATCTTTGAGGTCAATAATTTGCACAAAACTTTCTTCTTCTGGAACATTAAAAAGAATCCTCAAACGGTCTTCTGTAATTTTTGTCCCTCTTGAACGATGATTCTTAAACTTAGGATCTTCAGATTGGATTCGGCGAACTTCATCCCTACCAATTCCGTCATCTTGGATAATACATAACAGGTTGTCATCTTCTAACATTTCAAACGCAACCAATATATTTCCATTTTGAATACGACGAATACCATGCTCAATTGCATTTTCAACATAAGGCTGAATGATCATCGTCGGTATCCCACAAATATCTTCTTCAACATCATCAGCCACCATTATTTTAAAATTAAGATTGTTTTCAAATCTCAACTTTTGATTTAGAGACAAATACTCTCTCAAAAAGTCGATTTCTTCTTCCAATGAAATAATCTCAACGTCAGAAAAATCAAGACTCTTTCGCATCAACTCAGAGAAACGAGCGAGATAGGAAGAAGCATTTTTGACATCTCCAGTCGAAATATAGGTTTGAATGGCATTCAACGCATTATGCATAAAATGCGGATTCATCTGCGCGCGCAATGCTTTTAGTTGAAGTTTGGTCGCTTGCAATTTAAGGCGATTTGCTTCTTGCTGCTTTTTATCTGCTTCATACCTAACATCCAATTCCAAAGTCTTTCGAGTGCGCACTTCTTCCAAGTGCTTTTCGTGAAAATTTTCGTAAAGCATCTGGTGATGGTAGGCGTTTTCGTAATCATTTAACTCCGCATAATAGGTGACCAATTCCTTGGTAATTGCCAATAATTGGATGAAGTCATTGACCCTTGAGGCCTGCTTATACGCCTTTTCAAAAAAGGATAAAGCCTTATTTTCTCTACCGAGTTCAGCAAATAATTGACCTCTCCAAAAATTTAATTTTGCAAAGTTTCCGTAATCTGTTGCATCACTTTCTTTGTATATATACTCTGCTTTATCAAAAAGTTCGAGTGCTTGTTTCAACTCCTTTTTCTGTAAAGCTAAGAAGCCAATATTTCCATACGCTAGTGCCCTAGAAAGTATGCTGCTATCGTTTTCAATAGAAATTACTTTCGTAAAAAACTCCTCTGCATTTGAGATATCATTGATTGACATGTAGGCATTTCCAACAGAAAGATAATGCCAACTCATACGAGTTTTCATCCCGACTTGATCACAAAGATTCACCGCATTCAAGTGTGCTCTAATTGCTTTATCTGGTTCGTTACTCTTTGCATAAACTTGCCCCAGTCCGTTATAAATCAAGGTAAGAAAGTAGTAATCCTTATATTCTAAATCATCAAAACTTTCATTGAGTATTTTTTCAGCTTCTAAAAAGAATTCGATAGCATCTCCCAAATTATTGTAGTGTAATTTGGTATATCCTCTTCTACACAAAAACCGCGCTTCCATAATTTTATTGGGGAAAGCTTTCAGCAGTTTTCTGGATTCCTCCAAAATATCATTGGTAAGTTCCATCTCTCCCATATTGGTATATACTGCACTGAGGTCGATGAGTGTTTCGACACGTTGCTGAATATCACCTTGCTGCTCTTGCACCCGCAAAGCAGCATTTAGTCGTTTGATTGCTTTTTTGAAATTGTAGAGTTGATTCTCCACAAAGCCTAAATGTAAATCATAGCTAAACTGAAAATCGGGATGAGGTTCTTTGGAAAGCAAAAGCTTCATTTCGAGAAGCAATTCTTTTGTGCGGTTTACATCGGTAAAAGCTAATTTCCGAATTTTGGCATCTAGCTTACTCAATGCGATCGTACTCGACCGATTGCGGCCATTCCCTTCCAATTCTAATGCTTTTAATTTGTTTTCCACGTAGATTTATAATTTTCATAAAAATAAGACTTCTAAGTGAAGTTTCAAAAATAACTTAGCCCAATAGACTTTATTTTAAAGTATTTCACATGCAAGCAAATACTTCTTTTTCCGGCTAAGAAAGAAGAAAAAAATGTTGTTTTGCCTTGTGTATGCGGAACTTCAGTTACGCCGAAGATTGTTTTTATTGAAGCACAAAGCAGACCGTGTTCACTGTCAATTTACTTTAGTTAGTAAGTTTTGTATTTGAATGATTGCTTTTCGTTTTTATCAAAATCAATTAGACTTTATTAAAAAAATATAAAATGGAAAAAGGGCTACTCAACTAAGTTGAGTAGCCCTTTTTGTAGTAAGGCTGTTCAAAGGATTTAAAATGAATTACTGTGGCATAATGGTATTTAAACCAGTATTATTCCATTTGTTACCCGATTTTCCATTCAATTTACCACCAAGCAAACGAGACATCTCGCCTTCTTTGAGTATCTGAATGTCCTTTTCAATAACCTTGTCGATAGACTTTTTTGACTTTCCCATAGGTAGTAGGTTTTGTAAAGTTGTGTACATAGTAAAACGTGTTTCAAAGTAAAATACAATAGTGTTTATAAGTACCCTGTAAAGGTAGGTTTTTTTTTAATTAAGATTGAAAAATACCCAGAATTTAGATACATATTTATTTTAAATATGAATTAAAATTTCGTATAATGACAATCTTTTTAAACCCGACCTATATGGTGGTATGCATATTCTTGAGTGCTTCCATAAATGGCCCTCTTCTTCTTCTGGAAACATCAATTTTTTTCTCGTCTTCCATGACAATATAACCGCCGTCTCCTTTTACAAATCGGTCGATGTGGTGCATATTAATCATGTGTCCTTTGTGGACTCGATAAAAGTTTAACCCATGAAGCATTTTCTCGTATGCCTTTAGGGTTTTAGAAACTGTAATTTTTTCGCCATTTGTTTTGTAAATGTGTGTGTAGTTATCTTCTGCTTCAAATCGAAGGATTTCGCTGAAGTTGATAAAATACATTCCATCTAATGCAGATATCGTGAGTTTTCCTCCCAATCCTTTTGGATTATTGAAGCTGTCTTTGAAAACTTCCATTCGCTGCTCCATTTGATTGTCTTGCTTTGGCATGACTCTCGAAACAGATTGAATCAATTTTTCTGGATCGATCGGCTTCATGATGTAGCCTATACTCGCAAAATCAAAGGCTTTCAAGGCATATTGATTGTGACCGGTAACAAAAATGATTTCGAAGTTGATGGTTGGAAGATCTTCCAAAAGACTAAAAACAAGACCGTCGGGCAGATCGATGTCCATAAATGCGAGGTCTATCTCCAATTTTTCATCTTGCAACAGGTCTTTGCATTCGGCAATGCTCCGAGCTTCTGCAACAATCTCAACATTTTTGCAATGCTGACGTAATTGAGTTCGTAGGTTTTGTAACCCTTTGACCTCATCTTCTAAAATAATGGCTTTTAACATGTTCATAGTGTTTAAAAAATTTGTTTGTCCAAGGCAATCAAAAAATCAGATTCCCTCTTTGAGTTTTATTAACCTTGGTTTTAAAGTGAGAAGCGCGCGAATAAATCGGATAGGTTCTGCAAAGATATAAAATGAAAAAGATGAATACTAATTTTTTTCAATATGAAAATTATCTAATATGACAATCATCTATGTACAGGACAAAATTAGAATCGGAGATTTACTAAACTTGATTTTAATGTAACTTCCGATATCAACCTCTTAAAATCGAGCCTTTAATTTAAGGCGAAGTTTAGTAAACCTATGTTTTGTCCTGTACTAAGGACAATCATATAAATCTACAGTAAATTATCTCTAGATCCCACAAAATATTAGGGTATCTAAAAATGCAAAAATAAATTGATTGAAGATTATTGACGTTATATTTTCACAATATAGTATTTTTCGCCCTCAAATCTTTTTATAATATTAATGAACGAAGCACAAATCAACCGAAGAAAAGACCGAATTCACGAAATCATTTTCGAGGCGGACACTCCTGAAGGAAAGACTTTCGATATTGTTTTATTGGTAATGATTGTGCTCAGCATCATTGCGGTGATGTTAGAATCAGTTGAATCAATTAACGAAAAGTATCATAACCAACTATTTTTTGCAGAATGGGTTTTGACAATTCTTTTTTCAATTGAGTATGCACTAAGGATGTATTGTGTTAGAAGTCGAAGAAAGTATGCTTTTAGCTTTTTTGGAATAGTGGATGTGCTCTCTATACTTCCTACTTATTTAGGTTTATTCATGTCTGGAGGAGTTAATAAACTAATGATTATCCGAATCCTTCGATTGCTTCGTATTTTCCGAATTTTCAAATTAGGGCATTTCATGGGTGAAAGCACTCAGATTCTTAATGCGATGAAAGCTAGTAGAGCGAAGATTTCAGTTTTCATGTTTTTTGTAATCGTAATGGTCATTTTGATGGGTTCTATCATGCACCTTATTGAGGGCGGTATCAATGATGGTTTCAACAATATTCCGAATAGTATTTATTGGGCAATCGTAACCTTGACCACGGTAGGTTATGGTGATATTTCGCCCCTTACTCCTTTTGGTAAATTTTTATCCGCTTTGGTTATGATATTAGGTTATGCAGTAATAGCTGTTCCTACGGGTATCGTCTCGGCAGAAATGACCAATACCAATAATGCTCCTCAAACGAAAGATAACAAATATCATAACACACAAGTTTGCAGATATTGTTTGGAAGAAGATCATGATGATGATGCTATTTTTTGTAAAACCTGTGGAGAAAGGATTAATGAAAAAAAATAGATGTCCGATGATTAATGTGCATTGCTACCGTTAAAAAAACAACGTTTTGTAAAAATTAAAAAGGTGATATTTGGAACAACTCCAAATATCACCTTTTTAATTTTTTTTTCGTTCTTAGACCAGAAATTTAAACATGCTCTAACTCAAAAAATAACTTCCCTCTTCAATTCAAAAAATTAGTTTACAAATGTTGAAAAAATAACATTAGACTTTATTCCGAAATAGTTTGTAGCGCAACAGATGGTTATTTTTTGAGCGTTTCTTAACGCATCTTAGGTCTTCTCCTCTTGCCGCCTGGCTGATACCCCAACCCTCGTTTTCTTTGAAGGTTAGCTTGTTTTCCCCCACCAGCTTGTTTCAACATTTTCTCAAATTCGTTTACTTGTTCTTTAAGGGCAGGTTCAGTAATATTCAATGCTTTAAGGTTTTTCATGTGAATTTTAACCTTATTGAAATTTCCCTTTTTGGCTGCAATGCCAGCCATTTGAAATTCAATCATTCCTTTTTCATTGTCCGTATTCAACTCGATAGAACCTGCTTTTTCAAGGTACTCTTCTGCTTTTGCATTATTGTTTTTGTTCATTTCAAATGAACTCTTCATCATATAATACATCGAACGATTGGTTGAATACAACCAATCTGGTTTGAAGGTTAGGTTTAATCGCTTTTCGGCGCCAACAAAATCTTGCGTTTGAGCAAGCTGCCCTGCCGAGATCACCGTCCCAAAAGCAATATAACCTCCCAAAAGAATTAGCCCTATTAGAATTGGAAGCGAAGCATACCAAAACCCGTAAACAAACGCCAATCCAATACCTCCAAAAAGGAAAAGTGCAATCAACGCAAAGCGTAAATAAATATTAATTGTAAACATGTTAAATGTATTTTTTATGGATAATTCGGTCAAGCCGAAAAAGTTTTCTCTATGAAAAGCAAAGGTAATACTATGAAACCAAAAATCAGGCAATTGGTTTTGCATTATTCATTAACATCCAATTGCCCTCTACATCCAGGTAGTGTCCATTTTCAAAAACAGCTTTAAATTCATTTTCAAAAAAAGTAGTGGTTTTGGTTACGTCCTCTTCTGAAAGTGCCAATCTATTGTAAAGTAAAATTCCCTCTGGTTTCAATAATGATTTTAATGCTTCCAGATAATCAGTCGTTTCAAAATCATCTGGAATCACATCATCCAAAAACACGTCCATCACGACCACATCATATTTTTGAGCGGGTTGAAAAACGTAAGCAAAAGCATTCGCGGTAACTAATTGAATTGAAGATTCAATATTTTCTAATGCATATTTATTAGCTAAATAGATAACTGATTCGTCCAATTCAATGCCCGTAAACTGGAAAGTCTTTTCAAACATTCTTTCCATAATTAGCGGAACGCTCCCAAGTCCAAAACCTAAAACTAAGACCTGATTCCCTATCTCGAAATCTTTACGAAATTTGGCAAAAGTCTTTGTAAAATTATCATACAAATCTTCGTAAGAATACACTGCATTGGCCGTTGATAATTGCAATCGACCGTTTTTCAAACTCACATATAAATGCGGATTCAATTCACTCGGAGCACTTTCGATGTGTATTTCGAATAAATAGCTCAACCATCTTTTCCATTCAGGGATTTTCATGTAGTAGATTTTTGTGCAGCTATTTTTTCAATTTGTTCGTAAACCACTTTTGCTGCTTTTTCCCAAGTAAATAAAGTTCTTTGATGTTTTCCTTTTTCAATTAAATCCTTTTGCAAATCTGGTTTTTGATAGAGCTGAATCATCTGTTCAGCAATTGAATCAATTGACTCAGGGTTGGCATATAGGACTGCCTCTCCCCCAACCTCTGGCATGCTCGATCTATCTGAAGTAATCACGGGCGTATTTGTTTGAAAAGCTTCCAAGATAGGAATTCCAAACCCTTCAAAAAGTGAAACATACATCATCGCAAATGCAGAACCGATAATTTTTGGAATCTCATCATGATCTACAAAACCAGTAAAAATCACGTCTTTTTCAAACTCAGGATGCACCAACGCCTCCTTCACTTCATCGGCCATCCAACCTTTTCTACCAACCAAAACCAACCTCATATCAGACCCCGTTTGCATTTTAAATTGATAAAAAGCAATTATCAAGCGATGTACATTTTTGCGTGGATGAATCAAACCAACAAAAACAAAATAGGCAGCTCCTTTTGTGTATTTATTTCTAATCAATTCCTGATTTTTTGATTCAATTGGTTTGAATCGACTGTTTGTGCCATTACAAGCTACAGCGATATTTTTGTTTGAAAGTTGAAACTGAACCTTCAAATCTGCTTTTGTAAATTTGGAAACAGTAACGATTTGATCTGCTTTTCGCAAAAAGCGAGGCATGAAAAAATTATAATAATGTCTCACCAACCATCCAACCTGTTCTGGATAATGTTTGAATGCCACATCATGCACCACCAAAAGGGTCGGAACCGAAGTCCTTAGGCTACAAAAATTATCAGGAGAAATAAAAATATCAATTTCATGCCTTTTGAGCGCTCTGGTAATACTCCACTCAAACCACCAAACAAATAAGAAAGGATGACGTGCTTGGGGGAAAAGAACGACTGGGGTTACATTTTTTGCAAAAACAAAAGACCCATCAAAAGGCCTATCAAAAAAGAAAAAAAAATCATGCTCAGGGTGGTCGTTTACTATTCGTTTCATTACTTCATCGGTAAAGACTGCGACGCCTTCCATTTTATTTTTCAGCAATGTCCGAGTGTTGACCCCTATTCTCATTGAAACAAATTAGAGTGCAAGATTAATTTTTTTAAGAAAAAACTTCATTTAACCACCAAAAATAATTGTCTTTGCATCTAACCTATCAAAAGCTCGAAAAGCGAACTTTTTTAAATGAAAGAAGAATTAAGATTATCGAATTTTAAATGGGCTATCCTCTGGAGTTTATTGCTTCTGTTTTTATCGGGATTTGCTGGAGCAGTTAATTTGCCAGAATCACTTTTGAATTTAATTTCAACGGATAAGGCAGCCCATTTTGTAGTATATGGTATTTATGTTTTTTTATGCTTAAAGGCATTTGAATTATCTGGAATGGATACTCAAATTGTAAGGGTCAGCGTCGTAATTTGGTGCAGTTTTTATGGTTTTTTGATGGAAACCTTTCAATATTATTTTTTCCCTGGTAGATATTTTGAATTTCTGGACAATGTTGCTAATATTAGCGGCGTATTAATCGGATTGACATTGTTCCAATTAACAAAGAATAAATTTTCTCAATAATAGAGTAAAGAAAAAGCGAAAATCAACTCGTAACTTCTTCTACTCTGATTAAAATCTTATTTATGGATTTTTCAAGTATAAACTTTTCAGGTTCGACTGTAGCGATGGTTTTTCTTGGGGTCTTATTGCTTATTGTGTTTCTGGTTTTCATGATGCGCAATAGAATTTCTTCTAACGAAGATAAGATGAAAGCAGGCGCAGGTGAAGGTTCCTACACGAAGAACAGGACAAAGTATCCGATGGCAGATGTTTTTGCCAATAGAGGTACTTTCCTAAACCTGGGTATGGTTTTGTCTTTGTTGTTAGTCCTTTTTGCTTTTAACTGGACCGACTACGAAGATGCTATCTTCATCCCGCAAGATGCAATGGAATTACCAGATGACATCGAAATTGAGCCACCGCGTACCGCAGAACCGCCACCGCCGCCACCTCCCCCACCACCACCGGTGATTGAAGAGGTTCCGGAAGAAGAAATTGAAGAAGAAGATGAGCCTGAGTTCATCGATCAAAGTATCGAGGAAGAGACGGAAGTTGTTCAGGAAAAACCTGAACCTGCTCCACCGCCACCACCACCGCCACCGCCACCGCCTCCAAAAGCACCGGAGATCTTTAAAGTGGTAGAAGAGATGCCTACATTCCCTGGATGTGAGGGTGAATCTGACAAAACGGTGAAAAAGCAGTGTGCGACCAAAAAAATGTTAGAGTTCATTTATAAAAACATCAAGTACCCTGCTATCGCTCGTGAGAATGGCGTAGAAGGAACAGTCGTTGCAACTTTCGTAGTTGAGAAAGACGGTTCTATTACTGCTCCAAAGATTCTTCGTGACATTGGTGCTGGATGTGGAGATGAAGCTTTACGTATCGTGAAAAAGATGCCTAAGTGGAATCCTGGTAAGCAAAGAGGTAAAGCTGTACCTGTACAGTTCAACTTACCTGTTCGTTTCAAACTTGAGTAGAGTTTATTAATCAAAATTAAAATGAGTAATTAAAATCAAAACTGATATTCATCATTTGAATTTTAATTCTGGTTTTAAACTTTGTTTCTACAAGTGAAAAAGGGCTGCAAAATTTACTTTTGCAGCCCTTTTTATATTAGTCTTTATTATTTCTTGATTATAAAATTGTGCCTAACCAATATTCAACTTCTTCTGTTTGTAGCGCTTGAGCACTCTAATCATCGTTTTAATAGTTTGATCAATTGCTTCTTCAAAAGTTTTGCTGGTTCCTTTCACTATAAGAATATCACCAGGTACTTTTAATTTAATTTCAGCAATTTTATCTTTTATTTTTCCTGAATTTTCGAGCTTTAAAAAAATTTCTGCGTTGATGATTTTTGAAAAAAGTTGTTCTAATTTTTGTAATTTCTTTTCGATTAGTTGGATTAATTTCTTGTCAGCTTTGAACTGAACTGCATTCAATTGTACTCTCATTATTTTAAAAATTTAAAGATTTAAAAAAGGAGGTTTTTTAATGCTTCGTTCTCAAGGTTTTGTTTTCAGTCTTTCTCTTTAGCTTTCGGATGCGCCAATTCATAGACTTTTCTTAGTTTTTCAATTGAGTTATGTGTATAAACTTGTGTGGCAGCCAAACTCGAATGCCCCAATAATTCCTTGATGGCATTTAGATCGGCTCCATTGTCCGATAAATGTGTCGCAAAGGAATGCCTCAAAACGTGCGGACTCTTCTGTTCGACTGTTGTTACCAATGACAAATATTTCTTTACGATTCGGCTTACAAAGCCTGCATTGACTGGTTTTCCTTTATCGTTCACAAATAAGAAAAACCCTAAATCAGGAAAGGTCGTATCTAATAATTTTAAATAATCCTCAATCTGATCACTCATTTTATGAGTAAAAGGAATTAAACGTTCCTTACTACCTTTCCCAAAAACTTTTATTTCTTGTTTTTGAAAATCTATATCGGTTCGATTCAATGCAACCAATTCAGCAGATCGCATTCCAGTCGCGTAAAACATTTGCAAAATCAATTTATCTCTTGCGCCTTCAAACCCAGGAGGAAAAATAATATCCTCAAAAAGTCTTTTCAAATGTTCTTTACTTACGAAAACAGGTAATTTTTTACCAGACTTTGGTGTCTGGATTTTCCACATTGGATTACTCTTTATCCTTCTATGTTTCAAATGAAACTTGAAGAAAGACTTAAGCGCCGATAATTTGCGATTGATAGAGCGAGGAGCAACTTCTTGCGTAATCAAATCAACCATCCAAGAACGGATGTGGGTAGATTCGATTTCTTCTAATTTCTGGAACTGATAGGTAATGCTCAGAAAGTCAAAGAACTGATTCAAATCGGTCTTATAAGCCAAAATAGTATGACTCGAATACCGTTTCTCAAATTCTAAATAATGTAGGAATGTTTGTATCTGCATAGTAAGTTAATCTCTAAGATTAAACGTCGAAAAACTCGAACTCTAATCAAGCCTTCAACATTTAACGCTTCAATGACAATTTAGCCAAACTTAATTAGGAAAGCAAGTAATTTCTACAAATCATTTTTGGTGAGTGGGCGTTTTGGCGGCTCGACCCAATTATAGCCTTCTAACTTGAATTTTGAGTCAACCACTTGGCTCATTGGGGTGAGTTTCGCCTGTGGCTGAGTGAAAAATTTAATGCGATCTACCTGATTATTTCCAAAGTAAATATTCATTTCGCTACATACAGATTTGTTGACTCCGATATATCCATCCTTTTCATCAATGGCATAATAAACGGATTCAGCGTTGCCCTCGACATGCATTTTTCGAAGTTCTTGATCTTTGAAAAAGGCAGTGATTTCTTTTCCTTTTATTTGATTAAAAAGAATCTGATCGGGCGAGTTGAGAATGAATGCTTTTTGTTTTAAAAATATCCTATGCAACTCATTATCCTTCATCGACATCCAAATCGAATCTGCCGAAAATTGGGAAGTGTCTGACCAAATGATAGGGTCATCATAAAAGTAAAAAAGAGAATCGGAAACATCATAAACCATTGAATCAGAAATCGCCTGCAAATCACTTTTGAAAATACGAACATTATTATAGGCCAAAACAATACGCCCTGTATCGATTCCTGTCTGTATTTTGATAGTATCTATACTAAAAGAGTCGGCTGAAATGGTATCCACCACAATCGAATCCATCGTCAACGTATCCGGTTCTTTCATTTTGGAAATTAGGGTATCGGCTTTCATAAATAAAGAATCGCCCTCTACGATGCTTACAAAAAGCGGTCTGCCACCTTTTGTTTTGACATAATTGCTTTCCTTGTCATAGTCTGCTGCGTCTGCGTACAATACAAAATTTTGAACCGTATCTATCCAAACTACATTGCCCTCTGCGATGCCCAATCCAGTTAAATCATCAAAATCTAACTTGTCAGCAGTGATGGTTTGTGCACCGTCCTTTACCTCTGACCTTCCACTGGTTCTGTAAGATTTATTTTTAGCATCATAAAAAATTTCATCAGCGACGACGTTTTGCTGGTCATCTTTATATCGCGCATTTCCAATTAAGAATGTTTGGTCATTTTTTTCATCGTATTTAATCAAATCCGCTGTGGCATTTCGATTTTCGTCTTTGAATTTGGCATTGCCTTCAAGTGTATAAATGCCTGTTGCCCCATCATAAACGATGACATCAGCTTCTGCTTGCTGCGCATCTTTTACATATTGAGCATTTTGATAAAATTCCGCTTTTTTATTTCTAATATCATAAAAACCACCTTCACAATAAATTTTACCATTGTCTTTGGTTGAGATAAGGGTTGGCCCAAGAAAGTGAACCACCCTCGTTTTGGTATTAAATCGAAGCGTATCTGCTTTAAGGCTAAATTCGGGATTAACGACCAAAACATCCTCTTTAAAATAAGCGACATCAAAAGCGGTATAATAATATCCCTTTTGGCTGGTCAATTGGGTTGTATCATTTGTAAAAGTTGCCCCAGAGACATAGGTGGCAATTTTAGTATTCATATCGTACAGCAACGAATCCGTGAATAGTTTTTGATTTTTATTGAGTAGAACCACGTTTTCAAAAAGTTTAGCTTGTCTTGTCAATCCGTTGTAGTTGGCACTATCTGCAAAAACATTTAAAGTGTCTCCTTGCTGAATCAAGACATTTCCTTGAGCAGTTACTTGGGTTTCATTTTTGATAAAAGCAGAATCACAATACAAATAAATACTATCCTGACGCATTTCGACTTCTCCCAAGAGCCGCTGATAGGTATCCGCACCTTCTACGATGTATTCAAAAATATTGGCAAAATCTACCAATACCTTTTTGGTCGTATCGGGAGATTCATTGATATCTTGTGCTTGAACACTTGCTGCATTCACAAAAAGGAAGAAGAGTAAAACCGCCTTAAAAAATGTCTTAATCATAATCGGGACAAGGATAAAAGAAAAAAGCCTTTCAACCAAAACGGCTGAAAGGCTTTTTTATATTTAAAGAACCTGTTAAGGTTTTTTATTTCTGAATAACGAAAGGAATTGTTTTAATTCCGTCTGCTGTTTCAAGGTGTACCATGTAAGAACCTGATGTGTAATTTCTTACATCATACTCCAAAGTTGTGCTTTGAATGTCATCGTATTTTTCTTGGAAAAGAATTTTTCCAGCCAAGTCAACAATCTTAACGTTCAATACATCTGTATTTTCAATCAGCTCAAGGTTGATATTCAATTCATCAGCAGTTGGGTTAGGATATACTTGAACGATATTATCATCAGATAACTCTTTAACGGGTACTGGCTTAACAACATTTAGTCTCACAACAGGAACAAGATCAGTACCGAATCCAATAATGCTGTACTCTTGTCCTGCACCACCTACATCCAATAAAGAAGCGTATCTTGGAGCACCAAGTGAATCAGATCTCAGTCTCATTGCACCATAGTTTATTTCATCATTTGCTAAGAAGAATAATGAATTATCTGAAACATCTGCATACTCAATTAAAGCAACGTAATGTTTATTTGCATTTAATGGTACCAAATCTCCATCAATATTGATTGGAACAGTTAAAAGCATATCATCTTCAGTCCCATCAAAGGAATATCCACTGAATGATACGATTCTGAACTCATCATCAATTTGGGCTTGACCATCTTCGTTAAGGTCACCATCCCATTCTAATAACTTGATAGTAATGAAACTATTTGCTGGTAATGAAGATGCATTTGCAACACCGAAAGTAATGTCTTTAGCCAAAGATCCTTCATTTGGGATATAGTAAGAACAACCATATCCAAAAGAAGCATCAGCCGCTGGAGCAACATCACGTGTAGCACCATTTTCTTTTGCAAATAATCCTTCTGTTACTTCAAACTCAAAAGTAATTGCATTGTTTGCAAGGTCAGTATCCGTACCGTCAGAAGTAAGCGAATAAGTTCCAACATAATTAGCTACTGTAGCATCCGGAGTGAATGAACCAAAAGGAACATTCTCTGCTAAAGAATCAATTGCAATTGTACCATAAGCTTGGTCAGCTTCATAGACAAGAGCACCAGTTGCACTATTTTGAATACGAACGTTAAGGCTTACATTCTCAGCTGCAAGACCACCTACGTTTTCTACATCAACCAAAAATCCAAATTCATCAACTTGGCATGCCGGAGTTGAATAGTTTGGTGGAATCGCGAAAAAGTTTGTGTTTGCTTGCATATCCAAGACCTCTGGTCTGGTGATAACCATAATATCATCAATCGTCCAGTAATAGAAATCTTGGTTGTAGATAAACTTAACTTTCACTGTTGAACTTCCTTGTAAGCCTAAACTTGAAGGAATATTTACTGTTCTCATTCCATTAAAAGCAGCATCATTTGCCATCATACCTTCGTTGGCATTTAATGTAGCTGACCATGTAGCGCCATCATCAATACTGAAAGCAACACCTGTGTGCGGTTGGCTATTGTCAGCTTCATTCAAGATACGAGTATCACTAAAGAAGGTAATTGACAATGGTGCAGTTACTGTATCCAAGTTCATAGTTGGAGAAATAATCTCACCAATGTACTGACCGTATGGAAATGAAGCAGGTAAATTTGCTTGGTCACCACCATATCTCATGTAAAAGAAATTAACTCCTACTGCTCCATTTGCAGCGGATGGAGAAGCAATAGTTGAACCTGTAGCATTTCCAAATAACGGACCTGATACTCCTGTAGGATAATAAGTCCATTCCATTGTATCCACTCCATCGTTATCTATCGTATTGACCGTCCAACCATTGAGGCCTCCGTCAAATTGTTCTTCAAAAAGAACATCTTGAGCATTCACTGTGAATCCTACGAATAATAATAGGATTGCAGAAGCTAAAACTTGTGTAAAAAATTTCTTCATGTTTTATACAATTTAAAAATTAAGAATGTATTTTTTTTTATAATAAAATCTATTCTGAAATATTTTGTAAAGCAAAGAGTACTTATTTTTTTGTTAAATTGATGCAAAAATCTAAGCATAGACCACATTATAGTTCTTTTTTTTAACGAAAAGTATCGAAAAAAGAAGTGTTCGATTGCGTACGAAATATTTCAGGATAAAGTCTAATATATAAGTAAAACGTAAATTTATAAATATTTCCCATCAAGGTTACTATATAAACCACCCAAGTCGCAAAAGTTGCATTTCTTAACATGACTAATCATTGGTTTTGACAAATAGGTAACAAAACTCAAAAAAATAGGTCTATAAAGTAAGGGTGTCCATAATTCTTGCTGTCGCTACTTCTAAAGTAGTGTTTCTTAAACAATGTTTGGGATAATAAGTCCACTTCGAAATGTAAAACTTCATACTTCTTATCGAGCAATGAATTTTACACTTTGAACTGTCCACTGAATTTGTTTAAGTACGAAAGTAAATAGCAATTTTTTTTTAATATGTCTATTTTTCAATTAACTTGCATAAAAATTAATTTTGAGAAAGTCAAGTAATTTGATGGATGTGGCAACTTTTTTGATATTCAATACGTATTAACTTTACAATTCCTAAAAACTTTCCTGAACATATGCGTCAATTAAAAATAACCAATAAAATTACCAAGAGAGAAAGTGTTGCTCTCGATAAATATCTCAACGATATTGGTAAAATCTCTATGCTCACACCTGACGAAGAGGCAGAAATGGCTCGTCGTATCAGAGAAGGTGACCAAGAAGCATTGCACAGATTAACTCAAGGAAATCTAAGATTCGTGGTTTCGGTAGCGAAACAATACCAAAATCAAGGACTTTCTCTTAGTGATCTGATTAATGAAGGAAATGTCGGTTTGATGAAAGCTGCCAAAAGATTTGATGAAACCAAGGGTTTCAAATTCATTTCTTACGCAGTTTGGTGGATTCGACAATCTATCCTTCAATCTATTGTTGAATACTCAAGAATCGTAAGATTACCACTTAATAAGGTAGGTTCCTATAATAAAGTCAATGAAGCTTACATCACTTTTGTTCAAGCGAACGAAAGAGAACCTTCGACTGAAGAATTGGCTGCTGTTTTGGAAATGAAGCCAAAAGAAATCATCAGAATGATGAAAGGCAACGGTCGCCACCTATCTATGGATGCTCCGTTGAGCGGAGACGAAGGTGACTCGACGATGTTGGATGTCTTCCAAACTTCTGAAGAAGGTTTGAGTCCTGATAATAGTTTGATGGAACAATCTCTAAAGGATGAAGTCCAAAATGGACTTTCTATTCTTTCACCTCGTGAGGTAGAAGTACTTTCTTCTTATTATGGTTTGAATGGATATAAATCGCTTACGCTTGAAGAAATCGGAGAACTTTACGGTTTGACAAGAGAAAGAGTTCGGCAAATAAAGGAAAGAGCCATTCGAAGACTTCGAAAGTCTTACAATCGAAACGCTTTGCGCTCCTACTTAGGATAATCACTAAAAAAATCCACTTCATAAGAAGTGGATTTTTTTTGTCCTAAATGTAAACTTGAGGCTAAAACTCCGTAAACAAGTCTATGAAGTTGTTTAAAAACTCATTGATTGGCTAAAAGCAACAAATTTTATCCTGAATCATTAAACAACTTCCATACTTTCGCCTCTATTCCTAAAATAAGTAGCGTGGATTAAATAATCGTCATTTTTGAGAGCGCAAATTTTTCGCTAATTGAGGCAAAAAATCATTGCATAGCCGAGTTACGGAATTATTTTTTAACGCAGAGTAGCGGAAAATATGTTTGTCACAAAATGTGTCGATTATTTGAACCATGCTACTTAAATGCTTTAGAAGTTAGACTTTATTCTAAAATATATTCTTGAACCTTCTGAAAGAAGATGCTCCTAAATGTGCATATTTCTTTCCTAAAAATTTGAATTGAAGATGAAGATAGGAATCATTAAAGAGCGTAAAAATCCACCAGACAATAGGGTTCCACTGAGTCCTTCGGTTTGTGCCAACATCATCGCACAAGGAATTGAGGTCGTCGTAGAACCATCTGACTCCAGATGTTTCAAAGATGAAGAGTACAAAATGGCAGGTGTTCCCTTGAATAATGACTTATCCGATTGTGACGTCTTGATGGGGGTCAAAGAAGTTCCTATTGATAGTTTATTATCTGGAAAAACTTATTTTTTCTTTTCTCATACGATAAAAGAGCAATCTTATAATCGCAAGTTGTTACAAAACATTTTGAAGAAGAATATCAAGATGATCGATTACGAAGTGCTGACTGACGCCTCAGGAAAACGGGTGATTGCCTTTGGGAAATTTGCTGGCATGGTTGGAGCACATAATGGCCTCTGGACTTATGCTCAAAGAACTAAATCTTTTGAACTGCCTCGAATGAAAGACCTATCAGGTTACGAAGAAGCGAAAAAGGTTTATTCTAAATTGGAATTGCCTCCCATGAAAATTGTTTTGACGGGTTCGGGTCGAGTAAGTTCTGGAGCAACTCAAGTTTTATTGGACATGAAAATCAAAAAAATAGAACCGCGAGAATTTCTAAAAAAAGAATTTCCATATCCTGTTTTCACACAACTTGATTGTAAGGATTATGTAAAAGCTCGGAATAATACACCTTTCGAAAAAAAGGAATTTTATAAATTTCCAAAACGATTTGAAAGTATTTTCTTACCCTATACCAAGGTGGCCGATATTTTCGTCAACGGTATTTTTTATGATAAAAATGCCCCTGCTTTTTTTACAAAAGAAGATATGAAATCACCTGATTTTAATATTAAAGTCATTGCAGATGTCACCTGTGATATCGCACCAGAAAGTTCTGTCCCTTCTACGCTTTACGCTTCTACGATTGCTGAACCAGTTTTTGGCTACAATCCAAAAACTGAAATGGAAGCTCCACCGCACACTGATGAAGTGATCGATGTTATGTCAATCGATAATCTGCCAAACGAGTTGGCAAAAGATGCCTCTGAAAAATTCGGAAATACTTTCTTAAACCTTGTTTTAAACGAGTTGAAAAAAGGAGCAGATAGCCGAATGATTGAGGATGCCATGGTTACTTCCAATGGACAATTAACAAATAAATTTAAGTATTTGTCAGACTACGTTTCAGAAGGAATAGAAACTACTACCTAAGCATTTTTTTTATTTTACTAAAAGGAAGTACAATCTCAATTGCGCCTTGCGCATAAGGAGCAACCTCGTAAGGATTGTAGTAAAATTCCAATCCGTCATTAGTCATTCCAACATTTTCAGGTAAGGTAAACTGATCATTTTCAAACCAAAAACCTGATTCAGAAAGAGAAATTGGTACAGGCACTTTTACTTCTTTTCTAAAATTAATTTCAACCAACTTCTTGATAGCGGAAACATCTTTTACCAAATCGACCAATTTTATTATTTGTCCAGTTTCTTTATCGAAAATTTTTTTTGAAATACTATAATTAGGATGCGCGCCGCCAGTATAACTATAGTTGTTCATGCTTATCGCAAAATAGGCCGAATCTGAAAATGTAACATCAACTGTAGATTCGATACTCCAGTTTGGAGTAGGAAAATCCAAATCGTCAATAAAATCTCTAAACTCTTCTTCCAATTCCATGATTGCAGTGTCAATCGTCACGACATTTCCATCATTCCCACCCGCTCCCATGACCATGCTATTTATTAAAAATTCTTTAATAATTCCATTGACTGAATTTCGTAAATCATCGTTTCCATCTACAATTTCTGGGTACTTCAATTTTAGATCTAAGCATCGACCTTCTTTCGAGTTACAATCCCCCAACTTCTTTTCAATTTCATGATTTTTGATAGAAAGGGGCTGCGTGGTCAAACCGAGTTTGTCGCAGTTTCCCATCAAAACAACCAGCAGAAATAATCCTAAAATTCGCATTAGCTTAATTATTCTTCAATTGATGCCTTCATTTTTTCTGTACTTTCCAACAATTTGAGCGCTTCAATGACGCCACTCAAATCACCATCAATCACAGTTTGTAAACTGTGATTTTTGTTATCCCCATCTAACCGATGATCGGTCACTCGGTTCTGCGGATAATTATAAGTTCTAATCTTTTCGGATCGGTCACCCGAACCTACTTGAGACTTTCTATCAGCCGCCAATCCATCTGCATGTTCCTTCCTTCTTTTGTCTTGGATTTCTTGTATCAAACGACCCATCGCAATGTCTTTATTCTTATGTTGCGAACGGCCATCCTGACTTTCCGCAACCGTACCAGTTGGAATGTGTGTCAAACGTACCGCCGATTCCGTTTTGTTTACATGCTGACCACCTGCCCCACTCGACCGATACGTATCTACTCTAATTTCATCTTTCCGAATATTGACATCTTCCAGCTCCAATTTTGGAATAACTGCAACAGTGGCAGCGGAGGTATGAAGCCTTCCTGCTGATTCTGTTTTGGGCACTCGCTGTACTCGATGAGCACCAGATTCAAATTTCAAAGTACCATAAACTTCATCGCCTGTGACCTCCAGAACGATTTCTTTATAACCTCCAGAGCTCCCTTCATTGATTGTAATCACCTCATGCTTAAACTTTTGCGTATCGAAATATTTCATATACATTCGATATAAATCGCCTGAGAAAATTGCTGCCTCGTCTCCTCCAGTACCTGCTCTGATTTCGAAAATCACATCCTTGGTATCTTCTGGATCTTTAGGGATCAAAAGAATTTTGAGCCGCTCTTCAAGTTCTGTTTTTTGAGGATTGAGTGATTTGATTTCGTCCTGCGCCATTTCTTTCATCTCAGGGTCGCTTAGCATTTCTTTGGCTTCGTCAAGGTTGCTCATGACTTTTGCATATTCTCGATACACATTTACGACCTCAGTCATTCCTTTATATTCCTTATTTAAATTTGACCATTTTTTATTATCAGAAATAACGGTCGGATCACTCAATTGGTCTTGAATGTAAAGAAACTTATCTTCGATTGCTCTTAATTTATCCAGCATTTTATTGAAAATTGATAGTATGTTTTGAAACAAATACGATAACAAATAAAGGCCAGGCAATGGTTCCTGACAAAGAAGTGAAATGACCAGCTAACGAAAAAATTGCTGTATTGAAATCATATAAAAAATTTAGAAGTGCAAAAATACGATTTTATATGATTTTCGAGAGATGAATTCTAATGATTTAAAAAAGAGTCGATTGGGCTTCTGGCAAATTATTTCTTTTGTGTGGACTTACCCCAAACTTGGTATTCTTCACCATTATATCCACAAAACACAACCTTGTAACTAAATATCCCTTATTTTTGTGCTCTCACTTACAATTTACTGAATTAGAACTTATTAGTTCAGTTCTCACTTACACAAGTTTTACTATTTAATAAGCAATTGGCAATCAGACCATTCTGATTGATTCTATTTTGTACCTACCTCCCTATTCAATTGCCTCAGTTGACGTTCAAATCCCTCTTTGACAATACTTACATTTTTTTATCAATCAAATAACTTACAATGCGTAAACTGTTCTTTACGATCGTGCTAATGCTATGCACATTCCTAACTTATGCTCAAACCACTCAGTGGATTGGCCCTGCGGGAGGAGATTGGTCAACTGCTGCAAACTGGACCAATGGGATTCCAGCTTCTGGCAATGACGCCCTTATCACAGGAGGTAGCGATATCGCTATCAACAACCCATTAATTATTGATTACAGTGTAACCAACTTTAGTGGTAACATTGCGGTCAATGCCGATGTCTTCAACATTGGAAATTTTGTCAACTCGGGTGGAAATATGTCGCTTTCAAACGGTGCCTTATTTCTAAATTCTGGTTCTGTATCCTTTACCAATGATGGTCCTTTTACCAACGATGGTACCTTCCTAAATTATGGAACTTTCCAACAAAATGGAAATGGTGTTTTTAATAACAACCCAACTGGG